>NZ_JBEPPO010000003.1:0-332204 GCF_040547365.1 Pseudarthrobacter sp. PvP090 | reverse complement strand
CCCGCCATTTTTGTGGCCACGAGCCAAGCGTGGTGTGTGGGCCCCCGCCGCCCGAGGCCCCCGCCGGGGCGCCGCGGGGGGGCCGCCCCGCCGCCGTCGACCGTCACCCGCCGCTTACCCTCTGCACAATGGAGCGGGCTATGCTTGAAGTGGCCGCCCGTTGAGGCGTCCCGGCTCAGCAGGGGGCATACGCAGGGTGACCGTGCCCTCACGCCGTAAGGCCCGCAAGTGCTCAACCAGCCATTCAATCCGCTCCCCCTCGATGAACTGACCGCGGTTTTCGCGCGCATCAAAGGCCTGCTCCTCACGAAGGACAAGGTAGACCGTGCGCTGCAGCTGCTCGTGCAGGCGGTCCGGGATGCCATCCCGGGATCAGCCGGAGCCGGCATCTCACTGTTCGACGGGCAGGGGTGCGGACGCAGCACCGCGGCGACAGCACACCTCGTGGGGCAGGCGGACGCCGCCCAGCACGACTTGGGTCAGGGCCCGTGTGTCGAGGCCTGGACGGAGGGGACAACCGTCCTGGTCCATGACGCCGCCGCGGATGGCCGGTGGCCGCTCTGGAGCGAGGCTGTCGCCTTACTGCCCGTCCGTTCCGTCGTCAGCACGACGCTGGCCGCCGTCGGCGGGCCCATCGGAACGCTGAAGATCTACGCTGCCCTCCCAGCGGCCTATACCGCCGCGACCGGGCATCTGCTCGAGAAATTCGCGGTTCCCGCGGCGACCCTGCTCGCCCATGTCCAAGGCTCCGACACTCCCCGGCACCTGAGCGGACCGCTCAAAGGCGCACTCACCGGCCGGGACAACACCAACCGTGCGTGCGGGATGCTGATGGAACGCCATGGGCTGTCGGCGGACCAGGCCCTGCGGGAGTTGCTGCGCCGCGCCCGGACTGACGGCACACCGCTGTCCCGGGTGTGCGCGGACATCCTCCATGGCACGCGGTCTCCCTCCGGCGGCTGAGAACCCCGGGGACCGGGCGCGGGCACGGCCGCCGTCAGCGCTTCTTGGCCATTTCCCCGCTAACGGTCAGCTGCTCCGCAACGTCGTGCAGCTTGATATTCAGCTCCGAGCTGGCCCGTGAGAGCAGCAGGAACGCCTGCTGGGCCGTGATCTTGTAGCGTTCCATCAGGATGCCCTTGGCCTGCCCGATCAGGTCCCGGGTGTCAAGTGCCTGGGTGAGCTGGCTGACCTGCTGGCTGCCGGCGACCGCGACGGCGGCGTGGGCCGCCACGAGCGCCCCGATCCGCTCGGATTCGGCGTCGAAGGCGCCAACACCGTGCCCGAACAGATTCAAGGCACCGAGGTGGGCGCCGTTCACAAAGAGCTGGAAGGAGAGCATGCTCCGCGCTCCGAGCTTGTAGGCCGCCCGCGAGAAATCCGGCCAGCGTTGGTCCGAGCTGAGGTCGGGAACGCTGACAACGCGCTCCTCATGGGACGCGTCAATGCACGGCCCCTGCCCTGTTTCGCTCTGCAGGGCGTCCACCTGGCGCGGAAGGTCACTGGAAGCCGCTCGCGAGTCGATGGTCCTGCGGCCCGTGATCAGGCTGACCGAGGCGTCGTCCGCATGCGGCACGAGCTCCAGGGCGGCGTGCACGATCCCGGCCAGCACGGACTCAGGGTCATCCTCGTGCTGGAGTGCTCGGGCGATGTCACCCAGCCGGGTGGCAAGGGCATCCGCGCTGATCGGCGGCTCGCCATGGGCGCCCGTTGACCGGTCACCAATGTCCGCTGAATTTGGCACCGTCATGGCGCACCCCTTTTGCCTGGTTGAATAGCTGCTCTCCTTCGAAATATACCCCTGCGAGCGGTCCCGGTAGCGGGCCTGAGACAAATTTCTAACGGGCCCGTAACCCCGTATTAACGTCACCGTGTAAGACTGGGCGCATCGGACTCAATCGAGACTGGCCCCTCCCTGCACAGCAACATTTTCAAGGAGCAGCAGACATGAACAGTCCAGAGCACAATTCCCCCGGCCCCCAGATCCACGAGACCAGCCAGGACCGTCCCGACCTGAGCAGCCTGCACGTCCGCGAGGACGTCGCCGTCACCGGGCGGTGCGGCAACGTCCACCTGCCCACCGGCCGGACCTGCGACCTGCCCGAGCGGCACGAGGGATCATGCCACTTCATCGGTCCCGAGGACGCGGAAAACCTGGCAGTCCACTAAGCGCCGGGGCCCGGCGGCAGCCGGGGCTGGTTGCCGGCCTAGGACCGCGCGTACGCTCGCGGTGTGGACATTGTCGATTTCCTGTCCGAGCGGATCAGCGAGGACGAGGCCGTGGCGCGGACCCTCCTCGGCGACCGGACTGTCTCGAAATCCGGCGCCTGGTACGAACAACGCCTGCTGCTCGAATGCGAGGCCAAGCGGCGCCTGATCCGCATCGTGGAAACCGCCCGGCAGGCGGCCCTCGCGTCGCTGGTCAGCGACCCCGGCCAGGATCCCGGGTGGATCCCGCAATCGCTGGAGTGGCTGGAGCAGTCGCTGAACGCCCTGGCCCTGCCCTATTACGACCACCCGGACTTCGACCAGGACTGGCTCCGCGCCTGATTCCCGCCACTGTCCTTCCCAACTAATGCCAAAGGTCCGTGTGCAACTGACAGTCGCAGGCCTAAGCTAGGACCGGGGGGCGCTCAGTAGCGTAGACGCTTAAGGGAGGCCACTATGTTCAGCCACGTCCGACGTCCGGGATCATCACGGGAACCAGTGCATGCAGCCGCGCGGGCACGCCGGAATGCCGGCCCCGCCTCACCACCGCCAGAAATCACCTCAAGGATCCGTCGGATCGTGGGCGGCATCGCGGCGCTGAGCCTGGCCATGGCCGGAAGCCTCGTCGCGGCAATCCCCTCGGCTGGCGCCGAGCAGGAACAAGGCTACATTGTCGTGCTCAAGGACGGCGTTGTTGACGCCGGCTCGGCGGCCGCGGCACAGCAGGACAGCTATGGCCTGTCCGTTTCCACGGTCTACCGGGATGCCGTAATCGGGTACGCCGCCACGATGAAGGCATCGGTTGCGGCCCGTCTCGCTGCTGACCCGAGCGTCGACTTCATCACCGTGGCCCGGGAATTCAAGAAGCCCAAGGACCCCACCCCAAGCACCCAGGTGGCGCCGCTCTGGCGCCAGAGGATCGGCGGTACCCTCCCCGAGGATCGCGGCCGGTCCAAGGAGGTAGTGGACGTCAACGTGGCCGTGATCGACAGCGGCATCGACGGTAGCCATCCTGAGCTCAATGTGCGCGGCGGCATTGACTGCTCAACCGGGTCGCCGGTCAAGGTGCAGCCCACGGATACGGTTGGCCACGGGACGTTCGTGGCCGGTGTAATCGGCGCCAAAGACAACAAGCAGGGCGTCATCGGCACGGCCCCGGGAACCCCGCTGTGGTCCGTGCGCGTCGTGAATGACGCCGATGTGATCACGGAAGAAATGCTCATCTGCGCCATCGACTGGGTGACGGCAACCCGCAAGGACAAGGATCCGGACAACAACATCGAGGTGGCCAACATCAGCATCGGCGGCCCGGGCGCCGATACCGACAACTGCGGCAAGGGCACGGATCCAATGCACTACGCCATCTGCCGCTCGGTCAAGGCCGGAGTCGTGTATGCCGTCGCCGCCGGAAACTCCGGGCAGGACATTGCCTCCACGGTTCCTGCCACGTATGACGAGGTGCTGACCGCCACGGCGATGGCAGACTTCGACGGCAAACCCGACGGCCTCGCTGCCCCGGTCTGCGGGCCCGAGGACTGGACCGAGGTGGGACAGCTGGATGACAGTCCGGCGTTCTTCTCCAATTACGCCAGCGAGCCAAAGGATAGGGATCACACCGTCGCCGGCCCCGGGGTCTGCATTACCTCCACGGCGCCGGGGGGCTACGCCGTGGCCCACGGCACCAGTTTCGCCAGCCCGGCCGTCGCCGGCTCAGTGGCGCAGTGCATCAGCGAAGGAAAATGTGAGGGCTCGGCGAAGGCCGTGATGTCACAGTTCCTGAAGGCCACGGCCGGCTACACGAAGAAACACCGCGGCTTCGGCTTCGAGGGCGACCCGCTCCGCCCGATCGATGGGCAGTACTACGGCTATCTGACCCAGATCGCGCGGTACTGAACCGAATAGCCGCCAGGGGCCAGCACGCCGCTAGGTACCGGACCAGATCCGCCGCCACCACGGTTGGCGGCTCTGGTCCTGTTCCTGTGGCCCGTCCAGCTCAGCGACGACGGCGGCGCGGGCCAGGCGGCGTTCCGCCCAGCGCCGGACCTCGGATTCGACGTCGCGGGTCTTTGTGACAACCGGCGGACCGCCCTGCAACTGCCGCCTGGCATCAATCACGCGGGCGTTGAAATCTTCCAGGAGCTGGCGGACCTGTTTCTCGGAGTGCAGCTCGTCGATCCGCGCCTCGAGCCCGGCGTCCTCGGTGCGGAGCAGGATGGCCTTGGGACCCATCCCGGTGATGTTTTCGCGCTGAATCAGGCCTTTGACCCACCAGTCGGGGTCGTACTTCTCCCCCAGCCCTGGGATGGGTTTTCCGGCGTATTTGAGATCGTCGAACTTCCCCTGCGCCATGGCATCACGGATCAGGTACTCGGCCCTGGCGGCATCATCGAACTTTGCGCGCAGCTCCCGTTCCCTCTCTTCGGCAGCGGCCAGCTCCTCCTCTTCCTGGACCGTCATTCCGCTCACCCGGAGGGAGCGGAGTTCTGCTGCCCGCTCCACGCGGCGCCGGAACGACCCCCCTGACCCGCCGCTCATGGCTCCCCACCCTTTCGTGGCTGCGTGGATATGCACCCTGCTTCCAGTATGCGAAGCAAACTCCCGGCAGCCAAGGACCAATGCCGGGGAGCCGGCAAGCATGAACGGGCAACGGCGGAGGCAGGCCTGGGCAGCGGTGTCCGCGGTCATCAGAGCGTGGGCAGCACCTGCCCGCGCACCTGCTTGCGCAGGATCTTGCCGAGCATGGAGCGCGGCATGTCCGGGATGGCAACGATCCGCTTGGGGACTTTGTAGCCGGCCAGATGCTCGCGGCAGTGGCCGCGGAGGGCGTCCTCGTCCAGTGCGGCTCCTGGTTCCAGCTCGACGGCGGCGACCACCAGCTCGCCGCCCCGTTCGAGCGGCTTGCCGACGACGGCGGCGTCCCTGACGTCCGGGTGCAGGCGCAGCACCGTCTCCACTTCGGTGGGCGAGACGTTGAAACCGCCGGTGATGATGAGCTCCTTGGCCCGGTCAACGATCGTGGTGAAACCGTCGTCGTCCACTGTCACAACATCGCCCGTCCGCAGCCAGCCGTCGGCGGTGAGGGTCTTCGCTGTTTCCTCCGGGCTGTTCCAGTAGCCCTGGAACACCTGCGGACCCTTGAGCAGCAGCTCCCCCGGCTGGCCCGGCACCACTTCCACGGCGGGGTCGTCCAGGTCGACAACCTTCATCAGGGTCGAGGGGAACGGCACGCCAATCGTGCCGTTGCGGCGGGTTGGGTGGAACGGGTTGCCCAGCGCGACCGGGGAGGACTCGGTCATGCCGTAGCCTTCGACCAGCAGCCCACCGGAGACCGATTCCCACAGCTCCACCACATGGTCCGGCAGGTTCATGGCGCCGGAGATGCAGTATTTGCACGAACGGAGCGAGATGCCCTTCTCTTTCGCGGCCATCGCGGTGCGCTCATAGATCGGCGGAACTGCGCAGTAGACCGTCGCGGGCGACTTCTTCATGGCGCCCAGCACCAGGTCAGGGTCGAATTTGGGAAACAGCACCAGCAGGCCCTGCTTGCGGATGCCGTAGGTGAGGTAGAGCGTCATGCCAAAGGCATGGAACATCGGCAGGATGGCGTAGAAGATTTCCTTGCGGTACTCCGCCCCCTGCATCCAGGCCTCACCCTGCAGGGCGTTGGAGTACAGGTTGAAATGGGTAAGCATGGCGCCTTTGGGACGGCCGGTGGTTCCCGAGGTGTACTGGATCGCGGCGAGATCATTCACGGCGGGGCGGGCGTGACCCGGATCGATGGGGCCGTGACTGAGGAGTTCCTTCCACCGTGTAGTGCCCGGCGCCGGAGCCGTCAGCGCCTCGCGGGACTCACGCAGATTCTTCACGGGCAGGTGCAAAGCCAGACGTTTGATCGCGGGGAACGCCTCCAGGAGGTTGACCGCGACGACATGATCGATCTCGATGTCCGACGGGAAGTCACGGACGGCAGCCGCGGCCTTGTCCCAGGTGATGACGACACGGGCCTGGTGGTCCTCGAACTGGTGGCGGAGTTCCCGGGAGGTATACAGGGGGTTGTGTTCGACGACGACGGCGCCGAGCCGCAGCACCGCGTAAAACGCGACGACGTGCTGCGGGCAGTTCGGCAGGATCAGCGCCACGCGGTCGCCGGCGCGGACGCCAAGCCGGCGCAGGCCCTCGGCTGCCCGGTCGACCTGTTCGCCGAGTTCGGTGTAGCTGGTACGGCGGCCAAAGAACTCGAGCGCGGGGGCGGTGCCTGCCTCGGCCACGGACCGCTCCAGCATGGCAACGAGCGACTCCGCGGGCAATTCAATGTCAGCCGGGACTCCCGGCTGGTAGTTCTTCACCCAGGGCTGCTGGTCAGTGTGCTCCATGCTCACATCTTGCCGTGAACCGCCTCCCCCCGCGAATCCCTGCCCTGCCTCCGTCCGTGCGGCCTCCACCTCCGCGTCCCCCAGCGGACGCGCAGTTCGACACGGGCGCCAGGACCCAAGGAGGTTCCCGCCGTCGTCCTCTTGCGTGTGCCGGGCTGCGGTCAAACCGCGGACCAGCCGCCGTCGGAGGCCAGGACGGCGCCGTTGACGTTGGTGCCGTCGTCGCTGAGCAGGAAGGTGATGGAAGCCGCCAACTGGGCCGCGGTGGCAGGGGCCGGGATGTTTGCCCCCATGAGCGGGCCGAGGCGCTCGGCGGCGAGCTGGGACCCCCAGGTGGCCTCGATGTTGGTGATGGTGGCGCCGGGGGCAACGGCATTGAAGCGCAGGCCCTTGGGCCCGTACATCACCGACGAGTTTCTGGTCAGGCCGATGACCGCGTGCTTGGAGGCGGTGTACGCGGCGCCGGCGGCGGAACCGCGGAGGCCGGCCTCGGAGGCGACGTTGACCACGGAACCGGAACCCGCCTCCAGCATGAGCGGCACCACGGCGCGGGTCAGGCGCATCAGGGCGGTGACGTTGATCCTGAACACCCTGTCCCACGTGGCGTCGTCCACCTCGTGGATCGGGGCGAAGTGGTCCATGATGCCGGCGACGTTCGCGAGAGCGTCGACCCGGCCGCCCGCGGCGGCGACGACGGCGGCGATCGTGTCTTCGTCGGAGATGTCACCGGCCACGGCGACCACGTCCAGGCCGCTGTTCCCGGCGACCAGGGCGTCCAGCCGCTCGGGGCTGATGTCAGCGGCGATGACCCTGCCGCCTTCCTTGGCAACGCGCAGGGCCGTGGCCAGGCCGATGCCCGAACCGGCACCCGTGACGATGACGGTTTTGCCGGCAAAGCGGCCCGCCGTGATGGATTCCTGCCATGAATCTTCGTTGCCCATGATGCCCTTCCGAACGTTTCCAGCGCTGACATCTTCCACCTTATGACACGCTGTGTCATTATGGAAGGGTGAATACTGGTGGGATGTCCCCGCAAGATCCCCAGCCCGCCGGCACACGTTCCGCCGGGCGTCCCGCAACCATCGACCCGGACGCCATCGCCAGCCTCGCGCTGCGGCTCTTCGCCGAGAACGGCTACGAACGAACCTCGATGGAGGACATCGCCCGCGAGGCAGGCATTGGGCGCAAGAGCCTCTACCGGTACTTCTCCAGCAAGGCCGATCTCATCTGGGGTGGCATGGAACCGGTGATAGCAGCCTCGGGGGCGGCCCTCGAGGGAACCCGAGGCGGGCGGGAAGACGGCGCCGGCCTTCTGGCGGGACTGCGGGCGGCCGCCGTTGCCGGGGTGGCGGTCATTCCTGATCTTTCCGTGTCGCGCGGGCGGCTGCGCCTGATCGCCGAACATCCCGAGCTCGCCAGCCGGAGCTACGAATCCCTGGCGCCCCAGCGCGAGCGGGCCCGGCAGCACCTGATCGGCCTCGGCGTTCCCGAGGACACGGCCGGCTACCTGTGCGCCGCCTACCTGGCTGCGACGTTTGAAGCGTGGATGCGGTGGGCCGCGGGCACGGACCCGGATCCGGTGCCATATCTGCTGGCTGCCGTCGAGGTGCTGCGGGTGCCGGGGACCTGACTCGTTCCGCGGACCGCTGGGGACCGCGGGCGGATGCGACGGCGGGAGGTCCCGCCGTCGCGGTTTGACGTACCGGCCCCCGATTGTCCACAGTGAGTCAGTGCTTGCCAACGTAGAAAAAGGTCTCCCGCGCCCCGCGCTGACGGGCGGTCGCCCCTGGCAGCGGCAGGTGGCGGCCCTGACCGGCTTTCTGGCGGTGTCTTGGCTCGTGTCGCTGCTCGGCTCCCTGCCGATCCGAATGAACGCCGGCTGGTACGCCCTGGCTGATAAGGCACCGTGGACACCTCCGGGGTGGATCTTCGGCTCCGTGTGGCTGGTGCTCTACGCCGCCATGGCTGTCGCTGCGTGGCTCGTGTGGCGGCAGCGGCTTTTCCCCCGCAGGGCTGCATTCAAGGTCTATGGGGTCCTGCTGCTGCTGAACCTGGCGTGGCCGCTGATGTTCTTTGGCTTGTACCCGCTGGTGGGGGCCGCCGCCCTGTGGCTGGCGCTGCTCCTGATTGGCGCCCACGCCGTGGTGGCCACACTGACCGTGCTCCTGTTCGGGCCCATCAGCAGGACGGCCGGATTGCTGATGCTGCCCTACGTTTCGTGGCTCGTGTTCTCGGCAAGCCTGAACCTGTACGCCGCCGTGAACAACTGACAGGTGCCGGGCGGCGGCAGGAGTGTGTGGAATTATTCCCAGGGTGGCATCCTGAGAGCATCATGACCGCACACGAAGAGACACCCGAGACGTCACACACCGGCCGCGAGGCACCCGGCCGCGAGGCTCCGGCTCAGGCCCCGAGCCGCGCCGGAACCGGAGGGGCGGGGGCCGTTTCCGACACTTACCGGGGCCGCCGCGGGATCCTGGCTCGGGCGCTGGGCGGCGGAACCGACCCGGATCCCCGGTTCACGCTGGCCAACGAGCGCACGTTCCTGGCCTGGATCCGGACCTCGCTGGCGATGGTGGCCGGCGGCATCGCCGTCGAGGCCTTCACCTCGGGGCTGTTCACCCCGGAAATCCGGAAGACCGTCGCTGTGCTGCTGCTCCTGCTGGGGCTGATGACCGGCGGCGGCTCGTTCTTCCGCTGGCTCAATGTGGAACGCGCCATGCGGCACCAGGCTCCGCTCCCGGCGCCCCTGCTCGCTCCGATCCTGGCCGCCGGCGGCTCCCTTGTTGCGGCTGTGCTGATCGTTTTTGTGATCGGCCGGCCGGCGTAGCCATGGCGAAAACCAGGGCCGTGGCGGTGCATGGTGACCCCGGCCTCCAGCCCGAGCGGACGGACCTCGCCTGGCGCCGGACCTCGTTGACGCTGGTAACGGCGGCCTGCATCTTCCTGCGCTGGGTACCCCATTACGGCTGGTTTGCCGGAACCCTTGTGGCGGCTTCACTGCTGGCCGCGCTGGGCATAGCCCTCACCCAACGACGCCGCTACCACCACCACGCCAGCGGCATCGGCGGAGCGGTGATGGCCGCGAATATCAGGGGGACGGCCGCCATCGCCGGCAGCGTGGTGGTACTCGCCGGACTGGGCATCTACACGGTGCTGTTCCTGCCGCTGCAGGGTTAGGCTGGGGCCCTGCGGGTGCGCGTATCAGCTCAGGAATGACAAATGGATGTCGCTGCCAAAACGGCGGATGATGTCCCGCTTGGCGCTGTGGAAGGCGTCGAGGTTTCCCGCATGTCCGTGCTGTTCGATGCTCCGCCGTGCCAGCTCGTCGGAGATCACGTCCATAAAGAGTTCGGCGAGGAGCAGCCGCGCGGAGTCCCGGAAGCGACCGCGGCCGTCGACATAGAGCCGCACGGTCGGAGCACCGGTGTTGATGATGACCTTGCGCTCCGCGGCGCTGTAGACGGCCCGGTCCGCGCTGTTGTGCAGGTTGCGGAATTCGTAGCCGACGAACAAATCCATGCCGTGGTCCCGGGGCACCCGGTGCGCCACCGGGTGCCCCGCGGACTGGCCGGCAGGCTGGCCGGCAGGTCGAACTACAGAGACGTGCGGGGGCTGGCGGTCGCTGCGGTGCGAGGCGTGCTCGGCCACCACGATCTCGCACCAGGCCCAGTAGGCACCGGCCCGGACCGTGATCTCGCCGCGCTCCCCCGGCACTTCACCCGCGACCGTCCACTCGATCCGCTGGGTTCCGCGCAGGGAGTCGACCGGCACGGCAACAGGCGCCGGCTCAATCCCCATCGAATCCGGCAGGTGGAGCTCGAAGGTGAGCTGTTCGCCGTCGGGCAGCCGCCCTGCATCGATCAGCAGGGCGACGTGGAACGGGTGCCCCGGCTTCCGGTAATAGAACGGCGTCGTGAAGCGCAGCGCGGCCGGTAGTTCCTCCTCGGCCGGGGTTCGGTCGGCGGATTCCGGGAATGACTCGATGCCCAGGTCGACAACGGCCGCCTCGCTCATGTGCTGCAGCAGCCGCTCGATCATCTCGGCGGTGCGGCCGGAGGTGGTGGCCCGTTCCAGGTGGGTGAGTTTCTCCTTCTCGGCCTGCACTGCGCTGCTGATCATGGCGCTGACGGCCTGGGAGAACGCCGCCACGAACGGATCCTTGAAGTTCAGGCCCTCCCGCTCGTCGCTGATAACCGCCTTGCCGCGGCCCAGCATCTGGGTCAGCGCCGCACAGCGCACAACCCCGAAGAGATATTCCGTTCCCACCTGGTTCTCGTACTCGAACAGCGTGCAATCGAGCGCTGCCATCCCGGAGAGGACCACCAGCCCGTTGGTGCGTTCATCGCCCTTGAGCGTGAGCTCCACGTCCTTCGCCCGCTTCAAGGTGAGCGAAAAGGAATACTCCTGCCCGTCGTGGCTGAAACTTCCAGGGTGCTCCGGGCCAATGAGGAGGAGGGCCGGAGGCTCCTCGAAGCGGATTGCCGTGGAGCCGTCATCCCCGGTTCCGTGTTGGCCCGCTGCCCGGACAGGCATCAGTTCCACCGTGCGGCGATCCAGCACGTCACGCACGTAGATGTTGTTGGACATAGACTGCAGCAGGGTGGCGTGCTGGGTGATCGTGACGTGGGGATTGTCGACGACTATGGTCACCCGGGTGCCGCTCTCGGCGACGCCGGCGGGAATGCCGAGCCGGGCGAAGTCCGCGGGAAACGCCCGGCGGTCCTCCTCGCCGTCGTCGTAAAGGTATCCCCCGTTCTCGCCCCGGAATACGTCGATCCGGGTAAACCGGCCGTTCTGGATGGTCTCGATCCAGCCGTGGCCGAGGCCGAAGATAGCCTGCTTAAGTCCGCGGCCGAAGTACCCGCGGCCGTTGCCCTCGCCGCGGGAAAGCGGGCTGTGCGCGCCGCCGTAGGTGAGGATGCGGGCCGCTTCTTCGAAGGACATGCCCTCCGCCTGGTCCGTCACCATAAGCACGGCGCCGGTGTGGTGCCGTTCGTAGCCGACGTGGATTGTGCCGGTCACCGGGGCTCCAGTTTTCTCCAGCCGGGCGTAGCTGTCGTCGCTGTTGGTGATCAGCTCCACCAGCGCCTTTTCCACGGAAGCGAAACGGCGGGAGTCAATCCCGATTACCCGCTGGTCCACCTGGATTTCGGCAACCGTCATGGCGTCTCCCTCATTCGCAGCGCCGTTGCTGCTCCACCTGCCGGCGCCGGACGGTGCCGATAGGTGGAGCGTAGCATTTTGATGCTTCCCGGGGCTCGGAAGGAGGTCCAGCTTCGGTAGCTGACGCGAACCAAGTAAACCGGGAGGCCGAACCGAGAGTAGGAAAGCGAATAGATAGGTCGCCGGTACTCCTGACCTGCGGCCGCCAGGCCCATAGCGTGAACCGAAAGAATAGGGTCAGGCTGCCTGCCGAATTTGTAAACGGAAGGACCAACGTGCGACCAGCCCGCACAGCGTCCGGTGCCACGGGGTGGGCACCGGCCGACAGGGGACCACTGCACCGGCGGCATTCCGTCCCTGCCCCTGGGCGTCGTTCTTTCCGCACGGCGTTCGCGGTCCGTGGAATCTGGTCTTCGACGACGAATTCGACACCCTGAACACAATGTTCTGGACTCCTTACTGGTTCAACGACTGCAACCCCAAATCGGTGATGAACAACGTCAAGACCTGTTCGCGCAACGTACGGGTAGCCAATGGCGAAGCGGTTCTCCAGCTCACCGACGCCGAGTCCGGCGCACTCCTCTCCACCAACCCCAAAGACGGTGCACCCGGCCACGCGGGCTTCGAGTTCACCAGCGGCTTCGCCGAAGCACGGATCTACTTCCCGGGAACCTGCAGCAGCAGGATCCCCAACTGGCCAGCGTGGTGGACAGTGGGGCAGCGGTTTCCCCACACCGGAGAAATCGACATAGCGGAGGCCCTCAGCGGTGATATGTGGAGCGTCTATCACTCAGCGGAGGGGAAGAAATCCCGCAACGTCCCCGATTGCTTGGCCGGCGCGTACCACAGTACGGTTTGCACCGGAAGGCCGGAGCCAACGACATCTACTACGACGGCCGGCTCATTCACTCCTATGCCACGAAGGACGGCAACAGCCCGCGTTATCTACTCCTCAATGTGGGCGTTTCGGGGGGTTCGCGGCTTTTCGGTGAGCGGGGCAGCATGAGGGTGGACAACGTGCGGGTGTGGCAATAGCCGGTCCTGACAGTCATCGATTGCTCCGCAACGGCCGTTTTGGGGGCTCAAAAGGGCCGTTGCGGAGCAATCGATGGGCGGGACCGGGGGTCAGGCGGCGGTGATCTTCAGCAGCAGGGCGTGCTCCGGATTGAGACTGGGCATCGGCAGGCCCACCTCTGCCAGGAACCGGCCGCTGGCCGTGGCCCCGGATGCCAACCAGGCCGGGGGCTGGACCTGGGTGTAGGTGTGGGCATAGTCGGCGTCGCCCGGGGCGGGGAAGACCGCTTCCACCCGGTAGGCCGCATCGGCGGCGAGGCCCGGGATCGCGATCCGGCCGGGCTGCTCCGCGGGTGAGGTCCGGGTGCTGACCAGGGTGAACAGGGCCGCCGTCGAACCAGCCACGGCGGGCCCGCCATCGGCAGCCACCACACCGTGCAGCATCAGGGATTCGTCGGCCAGGTCGGCCCGGACCATCCGGCCCGAGTGGATGAGTCCGCGGTGCTCCTTGTAGATGCCAATGAAGCGCTTGAGCTCCTCGCGCTCCGCGCCCCGCACCTGCCGGACGTCCCATTCCATCCCGAAGTGCCCGAACAGGGCGGTGAGGGCGCGGAAGGAGAGGTCGTGCGTGCGGGCCGTGGTGTGCGAGGTGGTGGGGCCGACGTGTCCGCCCACGAGTTCCGGCGGGAGAACCATTCCGGTCCATCGCTGGATGGTCTGCCGTTCCAGGGCGTCGTTGCAGTCCGAGGCCCAGACCCGGTCGGTCCGTTCCAGGATGCCGAGGTCCACCCGGGCGCCGCCTGAGGAGCAGCTTTCAATCTCGACGCCGGGATGCGCGGCCTTGAGCGCGTCGAACAGCCGGTACGCGGCGAGGGTCTGTTCGTGCACCGAGGCGCGGCCGGCGTGGCCGTGCTCCAGCAGGTCCCGGTTCTGGTCCCACTTGAGGTAGCTGATGTTGTTCTCGCGCAGCAGCGCGTCCACGCGGTCGTAAATGTACTGCCAGGCGTCCGGGTTGACGAGGTCGATGATGTGCTGGTGCCGCCATTCCAGCGGCAGCCGCCCGCCGTCCTTGTAACTCTGCACCGAGGGGCCGACAATCCATTCCGGATGCGCCCGGACGACGTCGGAGTCCAGGTTCACCATCTCCGGCTCCACCCACAGCCCGAATTCCATCCCGCGGGACGTCACGGCGTCGATCAGCGGGGTGAGCCCGGACGGCCAGAGGGTCTCGTCCACGTACCAGTCGCCGAGGCCGGCGGTGTCATCGCGGCGGCCTCGGAACCAGCCGTCGTCGAGCACGAACCGCTCGACGCCCAGCTCCGCGGCGGAGTCCGCGAGTTCAATCAGGGTGGTGAGGTTGTGGTCGAAATACACGGCCTCCCAGGTGTTCAGCACCACCGGGCGCGGCTTGCCGGCAGCGGCAGCGCCGGTCTGCGACAGCCCGGCCGCGGCTGCGGAGGGCAGCACGTGG
This sequence comes from Pseudarthrobacter sp. PvP090, assembly GCF_040547365.1. Lineage (NCBI taxonomy): Bacteria > Bacillati > Actinomycetota > Actinomycetes > Micrococcales > Micrococcaceae > Pseudarthrobacter > Pseudarthrobacter sp. PvP090. The sequence goes on along the minus strand of NZ_JBEPPO010000003.1, from coordinate 317,972 downwards.
TGCGGCCGGTTCCGGAACCAGTCGTAGAAGGACTCGCTGATGCCGTCCAGGCCGCGGTCCGAATAGGCGGCGAACAGCGCGGGCGTCGTGTAGCTGCCGCCGGGGGCCAGGATGACCTCGGCCGGGCCCAGCAGTTCGGAACCGCCGATCATTGTCCGCCCGTCCCCGATCGTGTCCGCGAACTGTTCGTGGTTGCCGCTCCAGGCCAGGTGGGTGGCCCAGACCTTGCCGTGGCGGTTGCCGAAGCCGGCGGTGCCGGCGGCGAAGAGCAGCGAGGAATCGTGGCCGGTGCGGCCGTGCCGGCCGGTGCGCACCCAGGTTCCCTGTTCGATGGCGCGGCGCTGCGGGTGGCGTTCCCGGCACCAGCGCCCGGTCAGGTCCAGGAGCTCGACGGCGTCCGGCGCCACCGGGAGGACCGTGGCCAGTTCGTCGAGCTGGTACGGCGAGGTGCCGGTGTTGGTCACGGTGTGGCGCAGTTCCAGCAGGCCGCCGTCGTGCAGTGTGAGGACGGATGCGACGCGGATCCCGGCGTCGGCATCTGCCTGGATGATAACGACGGCGCCGGCGCCGTCCGGGGTTACCTCGGCCACGCGGAGGCGGGCGGAGAAGTCGTAGCCGGGAACGCCGTCGGCGATCCGGTGCCCGCGGAGGGCGGGGCGGCCGCGCCAGCTGGAGGAGGCCTGCGGGAGGAGCCCGGCGGGGACGGCTGCGTCGACCGCGGAGTTCGAGACGGGAGCGCCGAGGATGGCCAGGTCGGGCAGGGCATCGCCCAGGTCGGCACCCCAGTGGATGACCTCAGCCTCCCCGCTGTCGAAGCTGATCACCAGGCTGGTGCTGGCGGAGCGGAGGTACAGGGGTTCCATGGCGGGTCTCTTTCGGTGGTTCGGGGCGCGTCCGGGACGCGGGTTGCGAAGTGCGGGGGTGGTCGCAGTACAGGTGTGGTCTAAGGGGGAAATACCGGATGCCGCCGCCGCGAGGAGGTAGCGGCGGCATCCGGGGCGGGTGGGCCCTACTTGAACAGGGCGTTGACCTGGTTGTTGGCTTCCGTGAGCGAGCTGGCCGGCTTCTTGCCCGCGAGGACGGCGTCCATGGCCGGCTTCATGATGCCGTCCACCTTGGCTGCCTTGTCCGCAATCGGGAAGAGGAACGTGGTGCCGTCCTTGATGTGGGTGGTGAAGGCGGAAACGTCGGTGCCCTTGTCAGCGAAGGCTTTGGCGGCGACTTCGGAGGAGCTGGTGATGGCCGGGAAGACCACGGCCTTCTTGGCGACGACGTCCTGGCAGGCGGTGGAGCCGAGGTATTCGACCCACTTGACCGCGCCGGCCGGGTTCTTGGTGCCGGCCCAGACGGAGTCGGCCAGTCCGTTGAACATGCTGGCCCGCTTGCCCTCGGGTCCCTTCGGGGTGGGGGCGAACGCGGTTTCCACGCCCTTGTAGCTCTGGTACTGGCCGATCAGCCAGTCGCCGGTGGTGTTGATCGCGGCCTTGCCGGCGCCGAAGTTGTCCGCGAGGCTGGCGCCCACGGTGGTTTCCAGCTTGGGCATGTAGCCCTTCTCGATCAGGCCGGCCCACCAGGCGATGGTCTCCTGGAAGCGGGGGTCATCGTAGTTGAACTCGGTGCCCCACGGGTTCTTGTCGGTGTGGGTCCAGCCGGTGGTCGCGGTCAGGAAGCTCCACTCGGTCTGGCCCTGGCCGGACCCGCCGCCGGCGAGGCCGAGGCCGTAGACCGCGACGTTGTTCTTGTCGAAGCCGGCCTCGTCGCCGCGCACACCGTTCTTGTCCACGGTGAGGTGCGCGATCGCCTTCTCGTAGCTGCCGCCGTCCTGCGGGTTCCAGTCCAGGTTGGCCATCTGCTCGGCGCTAAGGCCGGCGGAGTCGGCCATGGCCTTGTTGTAGAACAGGCCCACGGTGTCCCAGTCTTTGGGCAGGCCGTAGCGCTTGCCGTCCTGGCCGACCCAGAGCTCGGGCAGCCCCTTGGTGTAGCTCTCCAGCTTGATGCCGTCCTTCGCGACGGCGTCGTCCAGGGAGAGCAGCTGCTTCTTCGCGGCGTACTCGGGGTACTTGGAGAGATGGTTGGTGAAGACGTCCGGGGCCGTGCCGGCGACGAAGCCGTTGGTCAGTGTGGTCCAGTAGTCATCCCAGCCGCGCTGGGTGATCTTGACCGTGATGTCCGGGTTGGCCTTGGTGAAATCGTCCGCGCACTGCTGGTAGGCAGGGAGCTGGTTGGCGTCCCAGAGCCAGTAGTTGATTTCGCCCTTCGCATCGGCTGAGGGCGCGGAACCGCCGCATGCGGACAGGGAGAGGGCGATGGCTGCGGCGGCAGCGACGGCGCCGAGGGTCTTCTTCATGATGAGCCTTTCAGGGATGTGCATAGTGGGAGCGTGGGGTGGGGCGGAAGGAGTGGTGCGGGGGTTATTTGATGCCGGAGAAGCCGATGGAGTTGACCACCCGCTTGCCGAAGGCGATGAAGAGCAGGAGGACCGGCAGGGCGGCGATCAGGGTCGCGGCCATCAGGCCGGACCAGTCGGGGGCGCCCTGCGGGGACTGGGATTTGAAGACGCCCAGGCCCACGGTGAGGACGCGGACGCTTTCGTCCTGGCCCACCAGCAGCGGCCAGAAGTATTCGTTCCACTGGCCGATGAAGGTCAGCAGGGCCAGGGTCGCCAGCGGTGCGGCGGCGTTGGGCAGCACGATCTGGAAGAAGATCCGGACGTGCTTGGCGCCGTCGAGCATGGCGGCTTCCTCCACTTCGCGGGACATGGAGAGGAAGAACTGGCGCAGGAAGAAGATGGCGAACGGTGTCATGAACAGGAAGGGCAGGGCCAGTCCGGCGAACGTGTTGAGCAGGCCGAGGTTCTTGATCATGAGGAAGTTGGGCAGTGCGGTGAAGATCGGCGGAACCATCATGGTGGCGAGGAAAAGGCCGAAGACCACGTTGCGGCCGGGCCAGCGGAGCCGGGAGAAGGCGTAGGCGGCCATCGCGCTGAAGAACACCTGCCCGGCGGTGGTGACAGTGGCGAAGATGATGGAGTTCCGCAGGTACAGCCAGAAGTTGATGGCGGCGCCGGAGCCGCCTTCGGCGATGGCCTCCTCGGCGGTCTGCAGGCCGAGGACCCGTTTGAACGCGCCGAGGCTGAAGTCTGCCGGCAGCAGGTTGCTGGCGTTGGAGGCGAGCGAAGCGTTGCTGGAGAGCGCGGTGCGGAGCATCCAGAGGAACGGTGCCACCGTCACGATGACGGCGACGACGACCAGGGTCCAGGCGCCGGCGCGGCGCCAGTTGAAGGGCTTCTTGTCGGCGGGCCGGCGGCCGGGCTTGCTGGCGGGCGTCTTGCGGGAGAGTGCGGAGGTTGTCATGGCTGGTATTCCTTAGTCCAGATCCGATTCGTCGCCCTTGAGGAACTTCATCTGGATGAAGGCCACGAGGGCGAGAATGACGAAGAGAATGACGGACAGGGCCGAGGCGTAGCCGAAATCGGATTCACCGAAGGCCTTCTGGTAGATGTACATCTGGATGACGCGGGAGGCGTTGATGGGGCCGCCGCCGGTGGTGACGGCCACGGTGTCGAAGACCTGGAAGGACCCGATCACGGTGACCACCAGGACCAGCACCAGCACGGGGCGCAGGAGCGGCATGGTGATGCTCCAGAAGGTCCGGGTGGGCGATGCGCCGTCCAGGGAGGCGACCTCGTAGACATGGTTGGGGATGGACTGCAGCCCCGCGAAAATCAGCAGCGCGGTGTAGCCCATGTGCCGCCAGACGTTGACGCCGGCGATGGTGGGGATGGCCCACTGCTCGCTGCCGAAGAAGGCGATGCGGGGCAGGCCGAACCAGTTGATGATCTCGTTGACGATGCCGATCTGGTAGTCCAGCATCCAGAACCACAGCAGCGCGACGATCACGTTGGCGACGAGGAACGGCAGCAGCAGCGCGCCGCGGATGAGCGTGGATTTGGCCACCCGGTGCATCAGGAGCGCCAGTCCGAGGGCGATGACGGTCTGGAATCCGATGTTCAGGCCGACGTACTGGAGGGTGACCGCCATGGCGTTCCAGAACAGCTCGTCGGCGAAGATCGCGGTGTAGTTCTTGGTGCCGATCCAGGTGGGATCCCCCAGGACGCTGTACTCGGTGAAGCTGAGGTAGACGCCGCGGATCGTGGGGACCAGGTAGAAGGCAACGAAGCCGACCATGGCCGGGAGGATGAACAGCAGTGCGATCCGCAGGTCGCCGAGGCCGCGGCCCCGGCCGGGCCGGGAAGCCCTGCCGCGGTGCGAAGGCTTGGATCCGCCAGCCACGGGATCCGGAAGTTTGGTGATGGTAGTCATCGTTGACTCTTCCTGATGGTGTGATGTGGGTAACAACTGGGAATGAATCTACACGAGTAGATTCGTGCTGGCAAGAGATAATTTCCAGAAATACGCGGCTTTTCTTGTACCCGCCGGTAACCGTTGACTCGAGTAGATCGTCGTGGGACACTTTTGCCGAGCGCCCGCGCGGGCACAGCACCCGGCATTCCGGGTAGATCGGGTAGGTAACAGTGACGTTTTCCCTCGGAGTCGTCGGTGTCGGCCAGTTCGGTGGCCACTTCGCCCACCTCTTCAAGCTTCACCCCGGTGTCAGCAAGGTCGTCGCCGTCGACGAACGTCCGGAACGTGCCGCAGCGGCCCGCGAGCAGTGGGCACTGGATGGCACCATGGCCAGTTTCGAGGACCTGCTGGCGTCCGACGTCGACGCCGTCGCCATCTTTACCCAGCGCTGGACGCATGGTCCGCTCGTGGTGCAGGCCCTTCGGGCCGGCAAACACGTCTACTCGGCGGTCCCCATGGCCATCACCGAAGACGAGATCGCTCTCATCATCGAGACGGTCCGCGAGACCGGGCTGGTGTACGCGATGGGCGAGACCAGCTTCTACAACCCGGCCACGGTCTACGCGCGGGACCAGCACGCGGCCGGCAGGTTTGGCCGGATCTTCTACGCCGAGGGCGACTATGTCCACGACATGGACCTGGGCTTCTACGAGGCTTACCAGTACAGCGGCGGCGAGCGATGGAAGGAAACAGCCAGCTACCCGCCCATGCTCTACCCCACGCACGCCATCGGCGGGGTCCTGGGTGCCGTGCCGGCCCACGCCGTGAGCGTCAGCTGCGTCGGGGTCAAGGACGACCGTCCGGACGGCGTCTTCGATAAGGACGTCAGTATGTTCAGCAACGATTTCTCCAACGCCACGGCCCTGTTCGAATTGAACGACGGCGCAGTGATGCGCACCAACGAGATGCGCCGCGTGGGCTACCCCTCGCACATCCGCGAATCCCGTTTCCGCTTCTTCGGGACCGAGGCAAGCTTCGAACAGCTCGCCACCGTCAGCGTGTGGCAGGACAAAAAGGACGTTCATGACATCTCGGCCCAGCTGGAGACCCGGCCCAGCATTCCGCTGGACGATCCGTCCCTGGCGGACGTCGCCCCCGAACTGCGGGACGCCTTCATCTCCGGGCTGGCGCCGGTGCACGACAGCAGCCGGCTCCCGGAGGAATTCCGGGGCGCACCGAACGGGCACGACGGGAGCCACCAGTTCCTTGTGGACGACTTCGTGACTGCGGTCAACAGCGGGTCGCTCCCGCCGGTCAACGCGTGGGTCGCGGCGCGTTTCACGCTGCCCGGAATCGTGGCGCACGCATCGGCCCAGCGCAACGGCGAACGCCTGCCCATCCGCGATTTCGGCGATGCGCCGACCGCTGATAGTTAGCATGTACCCCATGACAACTTCGGCAGTGCACACCCCCCGCGGCCCGGTGACCCGCAAGGACGTCGCCCGCTACGCGGGCGTGAGCACCGCCGTCGTCAGTTACGTCGTCAACGGCGGCCCGAAGAAGGTGGCCCCCGCCACCGAGGCCAAGGTCCAGGATGCCATCCGCATTCTGGGCTACCGGCCGAACGCAGCCGCGCGAGCCCTGAAGCTCGGCTCCAGCGAGACCATCGGCCTGGTCATCCCGGACAACACCAACCCCTTCTTCTCGCTGCTGGCCCACGCCGTGGAGGACGCCGCCGCCGAGCTCGGCTATGCGCTGCTGCTGACCAACTCCGACGGCAACCTGGCCAAGGAGCGCCGGAACATCCGCAACCTCGCTTCCCGCCAGGTCGACGGCGTGGTGCTTGCCAGTGTGCTCTTTGAACCTGACCTCGAGGCACTCGAATCGGCCGACATCCCCGCGGTGCTCCTGAACCATGGCGGCCAGGCGCCAGGCTTCAACAGCGTGGGGGTGGATCTCGCCGCGGGCGCCCGGATGGCGGTGGACCACCTGATCGGACACGGGCACACCAACATCGCCCTCGCCATGGGCACCAACACGGGCCAAGATTACGACCTCCGCGAAGAGGGCTGGCAGCAGGCGCTGGCCGCGGCCGGGCTGCCGGAAGGCCCCATAGTCCGCGGACCGTTCAGCCGGGAGGGCGGCTACGCCGTCGGCCGCAGGCTGCTCGCCTCGGCGAACCGTCCCACCGCCATCTTCGCCAGCTCCGACATGCAGGCGATCGGCATTCTGCGCGCCATCCACGAAGCCGGGCTGACGGTGCCGGGCGATATCGCCCTGACCTCCTTCGACGGTTCCGCGGAGGCGGAATACAGCTGGCCCGCCCTCACCACCGTGGAGCAGCCGGTCCGGGTGATGGCGGACGCTGCCGTCAAGGCCTTGGTCGGCGCGAGCCGCGGCCAGCCGTCCGGTCACCAGACATTCCCCACCACGCTGCGGATCCGGCAGTCCTGCGGCTGCGCCGCGGCGGCCTAGCGCCCATCGGCTGCTCCACGGCGGCCAAGCGCCCATCGGCTGCTCCATAACCGCCCTTTTGAGGGGTCAAAAGGGCGGTTGTGGAGCAATCGATGTCAGGAAAGGCGCTCCGCTCCGGCGGCCGGCGTGACGGTGAAGATGTCCGGCGCGGTGAACCCGGCGTCCGTGAAGGCGCGGACGACGGCGTCGCGCACCTGGCGCTCGTCCCGCACCGGGGTGAGGGCGATGGCCGAGCCGCCGAAGCCGCCACCGGTCATGCGGGCGCCGATGGCCCCGTGGCTGCGGGCGGTGTCCACGGCGAGGTCCAGTTCGGGGCAGGAGATCTCGAAGTCGTCGCGCATGGAGGCGTGGCTGGCATCGAGCAGGCCGCCGATGTGGGCCGGCCCCTGGGACCGGAGGGTGTCCACGGCCTGCAGCACCCGGTCGTTTTCGGTGACGATGTGCCGGACCCGCCGGAAGGTCACCGGATCGAGCAGCCGCCTGGCCTCCTCGAGGTCCGCGACGGCGACATCCCGCAGCGCCGTGACGCCCAGGACCTCGGCGCCGAGCTCGCAGGACGCCCGCCGGGAGGCATAGCCGCCGTCGGCGTGCGAGTGCGAGACCTTGGTGTCAATGACCAGCAGCACGAGTCCGGCCTCCTGCGCCTCGAACGGCACGAGCTGGACGGACTGGTCCCGGCAGTCGAGGAAGACGGCGTGCCCGCCGGCTCCGCGCAGCGACGCCGACTGGTCCATGATGCCGGTCGGTGCGCCGACGAAGGCGTTTTCCGCATGCTGGGTGAGCGTGACCATCTCCTCGGCGGTCAGTCCGGCGCCGGTGAGGTCATTAAGGGCTGTCACGACGGCGCATTCGATGGCGTGCGAGGAGGACAGCCCCGCGCCGAGCGGGACGTCTGAATCGAGGAGGAGATCGAAGCCGGGGACCTCGATGCCGCGCTGCTGCAGCGCCCAGACCACGCCGAGGGGGTACTTGGCCCAGCCGGTGACGGCGCCGGGGGCCAGGTCGGTAATATCGGTTTCCACGATGCCCTCGCCGCCGGAGGTGGACAGCAGCCGGACAGTACTGTCTTTGCCGAGGGAGCCCCCGCGGGGCCGGACCGCCGTCGTCGCCCGTTTGTCAATGGCGAAGGGCAGGACGAAGCCCTCGTTGTAGTCGGTGTGCTCGCCGATCAGGTTTACCCGGCCGGGGGCGGCCCAGACGCCGGACGGGGCCGCGCCGAACGTGGCCTCGAAAAGGCCGGTCAGGCTGTCCGCCAGGCCGCCGGCCCCGGCGTCGGTGCGGGTGGTGGTGTTCATGCGGGGGCGCCTTCCGGGGTCAGGGTGGTGCGGGCTGCGGCGGCCGGTTCGCTGGCGACTTCCCGCAGCCGGGCCGCGACGGACTCGGGGGTGGTGTCGTTGATGAATGCGCCCATGGCCGCCTCGGAACCTGCCAGGTACTTGAGCTTGTCCGCGGCGCGGCGGGGCGACGTCAGCTGCAGGTGCAGGTGTCCGGCCCGGCGCAGGGCCGGCTCCAGCGGGGCCTGGTGCCAGGCCGCGATGTAGGGGGTCGGGGTGGGGTACAGGGCGTCGAAGCGCTTCAGGAGTTCGGGGTAGAGCTGCGCCAGTTCGTCGCGCTCGGCCCCGCTCAGGGCGGCGAGGTCGGGGACCTGGCGGTGCGGGACGAGGTGGACCTCCAGCGGCCAGCGCGACGCGAAGGGGACGTAGGCGCTGAAGTGTTCTCCCTCGAGCACCATGCGGCTGCCGTCGCCGCGTTCGGCCCGGAGCAGGGAGGACGTGAGCGTCGCCGTGCCGTCCGCGGTGTCGAAGTACTCGCCGGCCGCGGCGGCCAGGACAGCGGCGCGGGGCGTGACGTACGGGTAGGCGTAGATCTGGCCGTGCGGGTGGTGCAGGGTGACGCCGATGTCGGCGCCCCGGTTTTCGAACGGGAAAACCTGCTGGATGCCGGGCAGCGCGCTGAGTGCTTCCGTGCGGTGGGCCCAGGCGTCGATCACCGTGCGGCTGCGGCGCCAGCCCAGTTCGGCGAACGATCCGGTGTGCTGCGGCGTGAAGGCGACCACTTCGCAGCGGCCGACGGCGGGTGCGGTGGTCCCCCAGCCCGGTGCCGCGGGCACTGCATGCGTGTCCGGCCCGAGGGAAGGGAAGCGGTTCTCGAAAACGGCGACGTCGTAGTCCGGCGCCGGAATCTCGGTCTGGTTGGCCGGCGTCGTCGGGCAGATCGGGCACTGGTCCGCCGGCGGCAGGTGGGTGCGCGTCTGCCGGTGCGCGGCGACGGCCACCCATTCGCGGCTGAGCGCGTCAAAGCGCAACTGGCCCGGTTCCGGGCGGGCGGGCAGCTCGCGGTGGTCCACGAGGGATGCGGCGGGGCGCTCGGCGGAGCCGGCGTCGTCAAAGAAGAGGATCTCGCGGCCGTCGGCCAGCCGGGTCATCGTGGTTCGCGTCATGGTTCCAGTTGTACACGAGAAAACATTTTCAAACAATAGAGAACAAAATGAAGCAGAAAGTGTGTGCTTTTGCGGTGCTCGGAAGATACGATGTGCAGGAGGAAGCCTGCGCACTCGCCGCCGTCCACTCCCCCGATGTCCCTGCCAGCACACCCGAAGGACGCAGCATGCTAGCCGCAGCCCGCCACTCCGCCATCATCGCGGAGGTCCAGCGCGAGCGGATCGTCCGCGTCGCGGACCTCGCACAAATGCTCGGCGTGTCCCTGATGACCGTCCGGCGGGACATCGAGGCGCTCGATGCGGCCGGCGCCGTGGAGAAGATCCACGGCGGCGCCAAACTCCCCGGCGGGGTGAGCACCCACGAGCCCGGCTTCGAACTGAAGGTGACCCAGCTGCAGGACGAGAAGATGGCGATCGCACAGGAGGCAGCGGCCCAGGTGCGCGAGGGCATGGCGGTGGGGCTCAGCGCGGGGACCACCACGTGGGCGCTGGCGCAGCTGCTGTCCGTTGGGCCCCGGATCACCGTGGTCACCAACTCGGTCCGCGTGGCCGATGTCTTCCACCAGAGCTCATCCCCGTCCACCGTGATCCTGACCGGCGGCCAGCGCACGCCCTCGGATGCCCTGGTGGGTCCGCTGGCCACCTCGGCCCTGAAACAGCTGCACCTGGACGTTTTGTTCCTGGGCGTCCACGGCGTCGATGCCGACGCGGGATTTACGACGCCGAACGTGCTGGAGGCCGAGACGGACCGGGCCTTCGTGGCCGCGGCCCGCCGGGTGGTGGTGCTGGCGGACCACACAAAGTGGGGCACCTTTGGTATCAGCACCATCGCCGGCCTCGAGGAGGCGGACGAGCTGATCAGCGACGAGGGCCTGCCCGGTGAGGCCCGGCGGATCCTGGGCGAGCGCGTGGGCCGGCTGCGGCTGGCGGGCGGCAGCGGAGCCGCGGGGCCCGTAGCACTTCCGGAGCGTTAGGACCGGCCCGCGGCGCAGACTAGGCTTGAGGTCATGACGTTGGGGGACGCTATGAACAAGCCGCTGTCCGGGGCACCAGTGCCCGATCACAAGACTGCACAGCCGCTTTCCGGCGCTGGTCCTGGAGCACCACCGGTCTTGAACCCCCTTGAACTGCAGGCCCTGATCGAACACGCCGGGCGTTCGGCCGCAGCCAGGTTTGCGGACGATTTCCTCAAACTTTTCGAGGACCGCCTTGCCCGCGTGGACGGGGCGCTGGCAGCGGCGGACCCCGCGGCCGCCCTGAACGCCGTCCTCAGCCTCAAGGCAAGCTCGGCAATGCTCGGAGCGGAGCAAATGACCCTCTACTGCACAGGCCTGGAGACGGAACTCCGCGGGCAGCGGATTCCCAGTGCCGGTGCGCTCCCGCGGCTCGCCGCCGATTTCAGGTCAGCCCTGGCAGGTACCGTCGCGGTCACGTTTCCCGACGACGCCAAGGGTCCGGCGCCGGCCCCCTGAGCTGTGCCAGCTCTGGCCTCTTGCCTGCGGCAGTGCCAGTATGTTGGGCATCAGGCCCAAGGAAGGAGCCCCGCCCCGCCTCCCCGTTGCCCTGTCACTCCTGGTTGCTAAAACCCGCGGATGGGCACCAAAAGTGATAGGGCATCAGGCTCCAGGAAGGGGCCCCGGCTCCGGGCAGAAGGATGCACTGTCATGACTTACGTCAACCACCTCGGCGATGTGGGACCAGACGACGTCGCCTTGGCCGGCGGCAAGGGGATCGGACTGGGCGGCCTCATTGGGGCCGGGCTGCCGGTCCCACCCGGATTTGTGCTGACCACCGCCGCCTATGCGGACTTTGTGGACGCCAACCACCTCGGGGCCGGGATTCAAGAACTGGCCGCGCTGTCACCGCACGCAACGCCGCAGGACTACGAGGACGCCGCGCAACGGATCCGCGCCCTGTTCACGGGCGGATCCATGCCGGCCGCCATCGCAGCGGAACTCGGCGCTGCCTACCGGCATCTCGGCACCGGGGATCCAGCCGTGGCGGTCCGCTCCTCCGCCACGGCCGAGGACCTCCCCTCGGCCAGCTTCGCCGGGCAACAGGAAACCTACCTCAACGTCACCGGGATGGAGGCCCTGGCCGCGGCCGTGACAGAGTGCTGGGCCTCCCTGTGGACGGCGCGCGCCATGGCCTACCGGGCGCGTGAGGGCATCGGACCCGCCGCGGTACGCCTCGCCGTCGTGGTCCAGCGGATGATCGACGCCGAGGCAGCCGGGGTCATGTTCACCGCCAACCCGGCCAACGGACGCCGCGACCGGCTCGTCATCAGTGCCGCGTGGGGCCTGGGCGAGTCCGTCGTCAGCGGAACGGTCAGCACCGACGACGTCGTCGTCGACGCCGGGACGGGCCATGTGCTGTCCCGCCGCACAGCGGACAAACAGGTCATGACGGTCTACGCGGAGCACGGCACACGGGAGGAACCGGTGCCGGCGGACCGCCGTCACCTGCCCGTCCTGGACGACCTGGCAGCGGCGGAGCTGGCCGGCTATGGAACACGGATCATGGAACATTTCGGGACACCGCAGGACATCGAGTGGGCACGGGCCGGCGGGGAGTTTTTCATCCTGCAGTCCCGGCCCATCACCGCACTGCCCGAACCGGCGGCCGACACCCCGGATACCTGGCCGGTGCCGTACCCGAAGGGGCTCTACTTCCGGGCGAGCATCGTGGAACAGCTGCCCGACCCGCTCTCGCCGCTGTTCGCCGACCTCATTGACGGCTCGGTGTCACGGTCGCTGCGGGCTTTGCTCGCCGAGGCCGTCGGCAAGAACGTCATCCGCGCGGACGACGTGGGGCTGCCCACGATTAACGGCTACGCCTATTACTACTACCGCACCTCGGCCCTGTGGCGGGTGACAGCCAAAACGTTAACGGCGGTGCGCGCCCTGGTCCGTGGCAAGGCGCACATGGGAGTGGCCGGCTGGCGGGAATTTTCGCATCCCCGCTACGAGCGGGTGATCAAGGACTGGTCGGCGACACCCGTTGAGGAACTCTCCGGCGAGGACCTGCTGGAGGGTGCGCAGGCGCTGCTCGACGCCGGCACCGTGTACTACACGGCCGTGCAGTCCATCATTCCGCTCGCCGCCACCAGCGAAATGTCCTTCCGGGCGTATTACGACAAGTTCGTGCGCCGCGACGGGGATCCTCCCGCCCAGACGTTCCTCCTCGGCTACGACAGCGAACCCATCCGGGCCGAAAAATCGCTGTACGACCTGTCGGTCTGGGCCCGTGGGGTTCCGGGGCTGGCTGCGGTGATCCTTGAGGAACCGACGACGGCGCTGGTTACCGCCCAGCGCACCGGCATCCCGCCTGCCGGCGTCGACCCGGGCCTCTGGCAGCAGTGGCATTCCCGATTCCAGGACCACCTCGGCCGGTTCGGCCATGCGGTCTACAACCTGGACTTCGTCTGCCCGGTGCCGGCCGACGATCCCGCGCCGCTGCTGGAGACGGTGAAGTTCTACCTGCGGGGACAGGGCACTGACCCGTACGAGCGGCAGCGGCTGTCGGCCGCCCGCCGGGAGGATCTGACAAGCCGGGCGGCCGACCGGCTTGGGCCGCGCCGCCGGGCCGTGTTCCTGAAGCTGCTGCGGTGGGCACAGAGCGCCAACCCGATCCGCGAGGATGCCCTGGCCGACGTCGGCCTGGCCTGGCCGCTGCTGCGCCGGATGCTGTTCGAGCTCGGACGGCGGCTGGTCGGCGCCGGCGTCATCGCCGAGCCCGCCGACGTGTTCTGGCTGCGCCACCGGGAGCTGCGCAGCGCCGTCGAGTTCGGCCTCACCAGCCCGGGCGCAACGGCGGCAGTGGCCATTACCGGAGCAAAGCAGCCCGTCCGCGCCGGCGCCGTCGAAGAGCGCAAGATGCTGTGGCGGGGCCAGGCCAGGGCTGCCGCCCCGCAGCTTCTCCCGGAAAGCCGGTGGATGGAGCGGGCCTTCGGGTCCATGATGCCGGCAGGCCCGCAGGACCAGCCCAGCGACATCATCAAAGGCACCGGCGCCAGCTCGGGCCGGGTCACCGCCCCCGCCCGGGTCCTCAGCGGGCCCCAGGATTTCGCCCGGATGGTGCCCGGGGACGTCCTGGTCGCCCGCATCACCACTCCCGCCTGGACCTCACTGTTCGCGATGGCCTCCGCCGTGGTCACCGACGTCGGCGGCCCGTTGAGCCACAGCTCCATCGTGGCCCGCGAGTACGGCATCCCGGCCGTGCTGGGCACCGGAGTGGCCACCCAGCGGCTCACCAGCGGCCAGCGGATCCGCGTCGACGGCGACGCCGGCACCGTCACGATCGAACGGGGCCTTGGTCCAGTTACGGGTGATCCGTTTTAGCTCCGCGCAACTGCTGCCCCGCCGAGTCGACGGCACCGGTCGCCGGCACCGGACCACGGATAGGATCAGCGCATGGCCCGCATATTCATCACCGGTTCGACCGATGGACTCGGACTCGCCAGCGCCCGGACGCTGCTGGCTGAAGGCCACGAGGTCCTCTTGCACGCCCGCAGCACGGAGCGCGCGGCTGCCCTCGATGGACTTGCCCCGCAGGCGGCCGGCGTTGTGATTGGCGACCTCAGCAGCGCCGCCGAAACCCGGGACCTCGCCGGGCAGGTCAACGCGCACGGGCGGATGGACGCCGTCATCCACAACGCCGGCGTCTACCTCTCGCCGGGGCGCGTCGCGACCCCGGAGGGACATTCCCGCACCCTGGCCGTCAACGTGCTCGCCCCCTACCTCCTCACCGCCCTGATCGAGCGGCCGCACCGGCTGATCTACCTCAGCAGCGGCATGCACCGCGGGGCCGGCGGAAGCCTCCACGACATCGACTGGACCGAACGCCGCTGGAATGCCGGCGCCGCCTACTCCGAGAGCAAACTCCACATCTCTGCGCTTGCCGCCTCCGTCGCCCGCCACTGGCCCGACGTGCTCAGCAACTCCGTTGACCCGGGCTGGGTGCCCACCAGAATGGGCGGCGCCGGCGCCCCCGACGACCTGGCTATGGGCCACGACACCCAGTGCTGGCTCGCCGTCAGCAAGGACCCCGCCGCCCTGGTCTCGGGCAAGTACTGGCACCATCGCCGGCAGCAGAAGCCGGCCCCGGCGGTCACCGATCCCAGCTTCCAGGACAGGCTCACCGAGAAACTCGCCGAACTCACCGGCATCACGCTGTTCTGAGGCAGCACCGGCCCCGGGTCCGACCGGATTGACGGCGGGCCGCCGGGTTCCGACCCGAGTGCGGTGACACCAGCTATTGACGGCCGGAACCGGCCCGAGGAGTATCTGTTGCATCGGACCGGCCCCGCAGATCCACTTCAATGACGGGCCGGAACCGAGGACAAGCTAGGGATCTGATGCCATGTCCGGTGGATGGATGCGCGCGAAGTCCTGCTCCGCCTGGGCCGCCGTTACTTCGGTAGTCCTGGCGGCAGCGACGGGATGCACTCCGGCGCCCCAGCCCACCGAGCGACAATCCCCTTCCACCCTCAGCATTGCAACGTCTCTTGATGGGTTTGGCAACAAGATGCGCGACGCCGGAGCGCCCGCCGTTCTGGTCCAGGCAAAGATGCGCGGCGAGGAATGGTCACGGGCCTACGGTGTGCGGAGTTTGGAAAGTGCGGAGCCTGCCCAGATTAGTGACCGCACACGGGTGGGCAGCGTGACCAAGAGCTTCGTGGCCGTCTCCGTCCTCAAGCTGGTCGCGGAAGGACGGCTCGGGCTCGAGGACCACGTCAGCCAGATCCTTCCCGACGTCGAGCGCCTTTTACGCCCACCCGAGCAGGTCACCGTGCGGCAGTTGCTGCAGCACCGGTCGGGCATGCCTGACTACGTCATCCCGATGCTGCAGCAAGGCAGCCTTCGCGAGGTGTTTGACACCCCCCTGAACCACACGGAGCGGCTCGCCCTGGCGGGAACCCAAAAGTGGGAACGGAAAATTGCCCAGGGTTTTGAGTACTCAAATTCAAACTACGTCGCCCTGGGAATGATCGTGGAACGGCTTCGCGGTCGGCCCATCGGCGACGTCCTGCGGACAGACATTGTGGAGCCGCTCCGGCTGGAGGGAACTGCCATAGCCCAGTCCGGTCCAGCCCCGGGCGACATGGTCCATGGCTACATCACGGTCTTCGGCGAGCGCAGGGATGTCAGCAGTATGGAGATGTTCGCCGGGTCGCCTGACGGCGGGTTGATCTCCACTGTGGGCGATATGAACGCGTTCTATTCGGCGCTGTTGCGGGGACAGTTGCTGCCGTTGTCCCTGGTGGCCGAAATGCAAAGCCCGCTCCATGCGCGTTACGGTCTGGGCATTGGCCGCTGGAACGACACGTGCACCAACAATTTCTATTACGGCCACGGAGGGGATGTGCCGGGGTACGGAACCATCTCGGTCTCCAGCGCGGACGGTTCGCGGCAGGTCTCCATGTCCTTGACGTATCCGCCCGGCCCGTTCGGTGTCAGGGACAACGGAATAGTGGACGACATGATGGAGACCGTGGTGGAGGCATTGAATGCCGCCTGCTGAGGGCGCCACTGTTGAGCCTTGCGTTCCCCGACGCTCGGCCGTCGTTAGGTTTTCTCCACCCACTGCGCGCGCCAGGCCGGCGCTTCGAACGCCTCACTCCAGTACGCGGTTTCCTTGGCAATTTTGCCGTCCCGGAATTCGAAGATGAAGACCGTTTCATACTTCGGGCCGCCGTAATCCAGGGACGCCTCGAGGACCAGCAGGTCCCCGCCGCTAACCAGCCTGCGGGGCGTGATGGTCGGCAGTTGCGGGAAGGCGTTGTAGATTCCCCTCCGGTTCTCGGCGCCGCGCACGACTTCCCCGGATTGCGGCCAGTGCATGACCGCGTCGTCATGAAACAGCTCGTCCATGAGTTCAACCCGACGGTCGTTGATGCAAGCGATCAGTCGGTTGACCACAATCTCGTTTGCCTTCGATTCATCCATACGATTCGGCTCCATGTCCTGCATTTTGCTCCCGTACGGTGGTTTCCGCCACAGCCTTTAGGCTGGGACCGTCCCAGGGCCGTGCCGCCCGCCGGAGACCAGCGGTGGTGGGACTCAGTCGACAGAACCAAGAAACGCCGTTGCGTCCTCGGCCACATGTGCGGGGCACTCCCACAAGACAAGGTGAGCCACGTCGGGATAGACCTTCAGCTCGGCGCCCGCTATCCGCGCCGCCAGGGCTTCCTGGTGCCGCCGCGGCAGCACGCCATCGTGGGCTCCCCACAGGATGAGCGTGGGCGCATGAATCGTTCCGGACTCGGTGGGCGGCTCTGCGGCACGCAGGCCCTCCAGAATGCGCTTCCACGCATGCGCGGGCATTCTGAGGCCGTCCTGCACCCGGTCCTCGATGAACCACCTCGGGACGGCGTGCAGCAGGGGAAACCAGGACAGCGATTTCCGCACCCAGTCCTCGTCGATGGGGTCCGTGAGACGGTCGACCTCGTCCGTGAACGCAGGCCGGCCCCGCAGGCTCAAGGGAGAGCCCACCAGGACAAGTGCCGCGACGAGCTCCGGGTGCTCAACGGCCAGCTGCTGGGCCACGTAGCCGCCGCTGGAGGAGCCGAGGACGAAGGCCCTCTGCACGTCGAGGGCAGCCAGGATCGCGGCGGCGTCCCGGGCCTGTTCCGCCAGCGAATAGCCGTCCGCCGGCTTGTCGGCGTCGCCCTGGCCGCGGAGGTCTGGCGCATAGACCCGGAAACCGGTCAGCAGGGGCACAAGACGGTCGAAGCTACGGCGGGATTCGCCCCAGGCATGCAACAGCAACAGCGGCCTGGCGTCCACGCTTCCTTGGACGAGACAGGGCACCGTGATGCCGCTGGAAAGCCGTAGGATCCGGACCTCGGGTTCCATAGGCTCAGGGTAGTTTGAAGGCATGACGGCAAGCTACAGGTACGACGTCGAGATCCTCCACCTTCTCGTATCGCCCGCCCACGCATACTTCGGCCGCGCCCGCGACGGCGCAGCCGACGTCCCCACAACGGACGCGGACAGGGTGGAGCTGGTGGCCGGCAAGGGGATCGCCGGCGACCGGTTCTTCGGCAAGGCTGCGCACATGGATGCGGCCGTCACCCTGATCGCGGCCGAAGCCCTCGAGGAGATGGCCGCGGAGCTGGGCGCCGAGCCCTTTGACCCGCTCCTGACCCGGCGCAATGTGGTCATCAGAGGGGCGCAGCTGGCTCCCCTGCTGGGTCAGGACTTCGCTCTGGAGTCGGGCGGGGATCTGGTGCGGCTCCGGGCGGGGCGGCCGGCCCACCCGTGTGCCTGGATGGACCGGATGCTCGCCCCTGGAGCGCACGCCGCCATGCGCGGGCGGGGAGGCGTGCGCTGCCAGCCTCTTTCGGACGGCCTGCTGCACCGCGGCCCGGCCGTGCTGGTCAGCCTCGTGCCGCTGGACCCTGCCCTGGCTGGCATGCCCAGCCTCCTGCGGCCGTCGCGGCTGCCGTAGGGCCGGACGGCGGCCAGCGGTCGAGCTGCGGACGTTGGCCTAGGCGTAAGCGTCCTGCGACCATGGACTGGTGAACAGGCCAATCGGATACTGGATCAAGCAGCTTGATGCGTCGCTGGAGACACAACTCGATTCCACGCTGGCCCGCCTGCACGTCACCCGACGACAGTGGCACGTACTCAATGCTCTGAAGGCCGGCCCCGCCACGCCCGCGAAAGTAAGGAATATCCTGCGCCCCTTCAACTCAGGGGACGGCCCCGCCGCGCAGGAGCGGGACATGGCCGTGCTGGTTCGAAAGAGGCTCGTGCTTCTGCTCGACGGCGGCCTCACCCTCACCGAAGCCGGCTCGGCACTGCACGCGGAGGCCACCGCCCTCGTGGAGGACACGCGGCGGGAACTTACGGCAGGCATCTGAGCGGACGAGTATGCGATCGCCGTCAGCGTGCTCGAACGCATGAGCCGCAACGCAGACCGGCTCACTCGGTGAGAGAGCTCCGCGCTGCAGTTCACTCCCGTGAAGATTCCTGCCGGACTTTCCTTCAAAGCTCATGGCGGCGCCTTCCCGTAAACAGAGATGGGTCCTCTTCAGCGTAGGCCGGCACTTTTAACGACCGGTGAACGGCCACCTTTTGGTTGACGCCGAAACAGGTCTGAAGCACACTGAAATAGTGAGCGACGCCGAGAGGGACCCGACCATCCGCAAGGTTGCAGACCGCCTCGCCACCCGCTTCCCCGCGGCGCCCCGGCACCGCATTGAAGGAATCGTCGCGGAGGAATACGACTCGCTGGAAACCGGCCGGATCAGAATCTACATCCCGACGCTGATCGAAAACAGCGCCCGGACCAGACTCCACCGTGAGCTCAACAACTAGGCAGTAGTCGGCCCACGACGGCGGCGCCCCCTAGGGCCTTTGGACACAGGCCCCGGCAGGTCCGCCCCGACTAACATTGAGCATGGTAAGTTCCGCCCCGCTCGATGCGGAACGAAAATGCGACCCGCAGGAGTAAATGCTCGTGTCCAATGCGGAGATCGAAGAACTGCGCGCATTGCTTGAGGAAGTCATCAGGCTCCGGCGCAACGTCAAGCACGCCGAAACAAGCAGCGTCGGAAGAATCGATGCCGTCCGGCCCCGCCACCGCGAGAGTGCCCTCAACCTCGTTCACTACGCCGAGCTGCGCCGCCATGACATCCGCGACCTCCAGTCCCGGCTCTCGAAGTACGGGCTGTCCTCGCTCGGACGCACGGAATCACATGTGCTGCCCAGTATCGAAACGCTGATCTGGACCCTCACCCGGCTGGTCACCACTGATGGCGGGCACACCGCCCCGCCGGCCGGTTTCCTGGACGGCGGCGAGCTGCTCGCGCGGAACGCCGTCAACCTCCTGGGGCCCAGACCGGAAGACCGCTCCACGCGCATCATGGTCACGCTGCCGAGCGAAGCTGCAACGGACGCGTCCCTCGTCCGCGGCATGGTGGAGCGGGGGATGGACCTTGCCCGCATCAACTGCGCCCACGACGGACCCCCGGCATGGCGGCACATGGTCGACCATGTCCGCGCCGCGGAGGAAGCCACCGGGAAACGCGGCCTCATCGCCATGGATCTCGCCGGCCCCAAGCTGCGCACCGGCCCGGTGCGCCCGGGCCCCAGGGTTCTCCGGGTCAAACCGGTCCGCAGCAACACGGGCACGGTGCTGGAACCCGGACGCGTGTGGCTCGGCGAAGCACCCGAACCGGCCCCCGCCCCGGCATTGCCGGCAATTCCCCTGGATGACAACGCCTGGGCCGGCTCACGGAAGCGGGGCCAGAAGATCACGTTGGATGATGCCCGCGGCGCCCGCCGCACGCTCGTCGTCGAGCAGACGGCCCCCAACGGGTGCCTGGTGACGCTGGATAAAACCGCCTATTTCATGCCCGGGACCAGACTCACCGCGGTCCCGGACCCGGCGGCCGGCAAGAAAGGCCACCACCCGGGGCGCCCCTCCGTCAAAGTCGGGGAACTCCCGGCCGTTCAGGAGAGCCTGCTCATTCGTCGCGGTGACAGCATTGTGCTCAGCAGCAGCCTCGAACCCGCGGACAGCACCTCGGTGGGCAACCACCGCATCGGGTGCACCCTCGCCGGCGTCCTCGCTGACGTACGGACCGGGGAACGGATCTGGTTCGACGACGGCAAGATCGGCGCCGTGATCACGGCCGTCGGGCCGGGAGAGCTCACGGCCAGGGTCACGTCCGCCGCACCGCAGGGTACGCGGCTCCGCGCAGAAAAGGGCATCAATCTTCCGGACTCGCGGCTCACCGTCTCTGCCCTGACCGAGCAGGACGTCGCGGATCTGGAGCACGTCCGGGAGCTGGCCGACATCGTGAGCATGTCTTTTGTCCGCAGCGCATCAGACGTGCGGGAACTCCTCGCCCACCTCGATCCGGAGCGGGACCGGAACCTGGATATTTTGCTCAAGATTGAAACCGTGGCGGCCTTCAAGGCCTTGCCCGACATCCTCCTTGAACTGATGAAGTGGGCCGACGTCGGCGTCATGATCGCGCGCGGGGACCTCGCCGTGGAAGCCGGCTTCGAACGTCTCGCAGAGGTCCAGGAGGAAATCCTGTGGCTCTGCGAAGCCGCCCACGTCCCCGTGGTCTGGGCCACCCAGGCGCTTGACACCCTCGCCCGGGCCGGCAGGCCGTCCCGGGCCGGCAGGCCGTCCCGGGCCGAAGTGACCGACGCCGCCATGGCCCAGCGTGCCGAGTGCGTCATGCTCAACAAGGGTCCCTTCATCAACGAAGCGATCAGCATGCTCGCGGATATTCTCGGCCGGATGCAGGACCACACCCAGAAGAAGAGCAGCCTGCTCAGGCGCCTCCGCGCATGGGACGACGCCGGCGCCGGAGCCACGGAAACGGGGACGGACCCCTGATGGAACTCACGGCCTTAGTCCTCATCACGGCCACCTTGTTCGTGTGGGCGCTGGTTTCGGCGCGGCTGCAGCAGGCGGACCTGACCGCCCCCGTGGTGTTCACCGCCGTCGGTGCGGCCATGGCCTGGTCCGGGCTGGTCGATGGCTCGTCACCCCCGGAGGCAGTCACCCCGATAGTCGAGATCACCCTGGTGTGGGTGCTCTTCTCCGACGCCGCCCGCCTGCCCCTGCAGCAGCTGCGCCGTGATGTGGGCCGCTATGTTCGGCTGCTGGGAATCGGCCTGCCGCTGACGATCGTGTTCGGCTGGGTCCTGGCACTTTGGTTCTTCCCGCACGTCGGGCTGTGGCTGGCCCTCCTCGTCGGCGCGGCACTGGCCCCCACCGACGCCGCCCTCGGGATCCCGGTGGTGACGAACCCGGCCGTGCCGTCACGGATCCGCCAGCTGATCACTGTCGAGAGCGGCCTCAACGACGGCATCGCCACCCCGGTGGTTATGGTCGCTATCGCCGGCGCGGCCGCCGCGGCAGGACTGGAGAGCGCCGCCGCTCCCGGCAGCGCCGCCGTCGCGCTGCTCATCGGCGCCGGCGTCGGCGCAGCAACCGGGGCCCTGGGCGGGTGGCTGCTGCAGCTGGCCCGCCGGCACGGGACCGCCACCGAGGACTTCGCCGGCATCGGCGTCCTGGCCCTGAGCCTGCTCGCCTACACCGTCGCCCTCGCCGTGGACGGCAACGGGTTCGTCGCCGCGTTCTGCGCCGGCCTGGCGTTTGGCACGTGCGCGGGCCAGCGGGGACCGGCGGAACTGGTCTTCGTTGAGCAGATGGGCGGACTGGTCTCCCTGCTGGTGTGGCTCGCTTTCGGCGCCATCTCCGTTCCGACCTTGCTGGCGAACTTTGTTCCCCTGACGCTGGTCTACGCAGTGCTCAGCCTCACGGTGGTGCGCATGCTGCCGGTGGCGCTCGCCTCGATTGGTTCCGGCCTCGACCGGAAGACCGTCCTTTTTGTGGGGTGGTTCGGACCGCGCGGCCTGGCGTCGCTCGTGTTCGCACTGCTGGCGCTGGAAGCCCTCGGAACAGTGTCGAATGAGGCGGTGGGCGTCATCACGGCCACCGTCCTGCTCAGCGTCGTGGCCCACGGCATCAGCGCCGCGCCGCTGGCCGCCCGCTACGGACGGGCCGCTGCCGCCGCCGGCCCGGAGCCCGGCGGCCCGGTGCCGGTCACTCCCGCGCCCGCCCGGGGCTTGAGCCGCAAGCACACGCCGCTTCCCCGTTTTCCGTGGAAACGGGCACGTCCCTAGTCCGCTTTGGACCCCGGCGGGCGCCGCCACGGCGACTGCCTGTGATGAGTCTCACGGTCCATAAATGCGAAATCCGCTTGAGCCGATTACGCCGCCCTGTGCACTATGGAAAGGCACGGCAGGACGGAAACGTCCCGGCCGCAGCAGCCCTGGCCGCTTCGCGCAAGCAGCAGGCCGGCGGCAACAGCTTTACCCATCCTGGTGGACGCAATGAGGCCAAACCGGTGAGCTCGCAGAGCCGCCAACGGTCCCGGAGCGTTCCCGGTTTGGCCTTACGGCGGCTCCGCATCGGTGCGGCAGCCGGACACCCGGATCACGAATGGAAGCACTGAACAATGACGTTTGAAACTGCCACCTCTGTCACCCACAAGCTCTGGGACCGCTCCACGATGCACCACGAGCTGGATTCCCTGATCCACGACCTCTCGGTCCGTCACAACACGCCGAAGAGCAACATCGCGGTCCACGCCAGCGGCCCCAGCACGTTCACGCTCAGCCTGAACCACGGCGCAGCCAACATCGACTCCGTCTCCTCCTAGCGCCACTGCCACGGCGCAACACGACGACGGCGGCGGGAGTCTGCCGCCGCCGTCGTCGTGTTCGAAAAGAGCAACGCCGCGGGAGGTCAATCTGGTCCGTCCCGCCATCCTGCTGGCACACTGAGCCGATGAGTGATCCTCTCCCCCTGTCCGGGCGGCCCGGCATCCGCGCCGCAATGTTCGTCGACTTCGACAACGTCTACACCGGCCTGCTGGCCCTGGACCCGGCCGCCAAACGATTCGCCGAGGATCCCAAGCACTGGACGGAAGCACTGGCCGACGGCGGCGCCGGCGGGGAATCCCGGCGCTTCCTGATCCGCAACTGTTATCTCAACCCGGTGGTGTACTCGAAGTACCGGACGTACTGGACCCGGGCCGGGTTCCGCGTGATCGACTGCCCGTCGCTGACGCAGCGGGGAAAGAGCAGCACGGACATCAACCTGGTGCTTGATGCCATGGACGCACTTTCCGGCAGCGGTGTCATCGACGAGTTCTTCATCGCCTCGGCTGACGCCGACTTCACGTCCCTGATCCAGCGGTTCCGGGCCGCCGACCGGATGACCACGGTCATCGCAGCCGGCGCCGTGGCCTTCGCCTACCGGGAGATGGCGGACCATGTGGTGGAGTCCCACGACTTCGTCGCCATCCTCAACGGCACGGCGGTGGAGCCCATCCATGCGGTGGCGTCCCCGAAGCAGCAGCACGTCCCGGCAGCAGCGAAGTCGAAAACGACGGCAGCCTCTCCGGCGGTCCGTGAGGTCCTGGAGTTCGTCCGCAACGCTCCCGGACCGGTGGTCGGCGCGATGGTGGCCCACCGGGCCCTCACAGCGGACCCGTCCCTGAAGACAGACTGGGGCGGCTTCGGAAAGTTCGGGACCTGGGTGGCCCAGATCGGCCAGAGCGTCGAATATTCCCCGGCCCAGGGCGGGTGGGTCTGGGACGCCAAACGGTTTTCGGGCGAGGATCTTCCTGCCCCGGCGGACCTGCAGCCCGGCATCGAGGAGCAGGTCACCAGGGTGACGGACGTTCCGGCACTGTCCGCGGCCCAGTTCCGGCAGGTGTTCCTGGCCATGGCGGCCAGGCTTAGGGAGCATCCGCTCAACCGCACCGAATTGTCCCGGCTGGTGCGGGATGATTGCGTCAGCGCAGGCCAGCCGGTCTCCCGCAACGCCGTGAACTTTGTCCTGCAGGGCCTCGCCTACGCCAATTTCCAGCCCAGTGACGAGGCGACCCCAGCAGGGCTGGCAGCAGCCTGGACCGCGAACGTGGAAGAGCTCTGCCGGGTGGCGCTGCTGGAGTTCGACGCCGCCGAGAAGTCCGCGGTGAGGCGCTGGGCCAGCGGCGGGCTACTGGAGTCCACGCAGCCTGACAACTCCCCGGACTAGCGATGTCGGTCAGCATCACAAGGTGGCGGTTTCCTCCTGCGCCAGTCTGACCATAAGAAGTTCGTCCTCCACCCCGCGGGAAGGCCAATAGTCCTTTGCCAGCTCACTTGCCCGGCCTTTGTCTGCTGCCGGGAAGAGCTTGCCGAACAGCCCGGCCGCATGAAGCAGGGCGATCAGCGCCGTGGTCCTGTCATCGGACACGTTGGCAACGGGGGCTTTGGAATCAGGCGTGCCACCGGGCGTCCCGGAAAGAGGCTTGGAATCGGGCGTCGCGGACTCACGTACGGCCCCGGGCGCCCCGGCATCAGGTTCGGAAACGGGCGCTGTGGCAGCGGGCGTTGCGGGTTCCGTCGGTGCACCGCTGAGTGCCGCTTCGATCTTCTGCCGGAGCGCAGCTTCCGGACCGTGGTCCTTCTCCGGGTACCGCGTGGATTTGAACAGGCCAAGGTGCCTTTCGCCGACATGTTCCACGATGCCCCGGGACGCCATTCCCTCGTAAACACGCTGCACCTCGGCGCGGCCCTCCAGCATGGAGACCCACTGCTTGGGAGTGTGGGGCCGTGATTTGCCACGGATGAGCTCCAGCTCGTGCTGGAACTCCGTTGGCGGGGCGGCGCCGGTAGCCCTGACGTGCTTCCCCTGCAGCTCGATGGCGCCGATCAGGTCCAGCTCAGCCAATATCGCCCCGGCCAAAGTCGTCCTGAGCGCGAACACCGGCACTTCAGGTTTGCCGTCTTTGTCGTTCGTTGCCAAAAGAAGGAAGGCCTGGGGAAGGCTCAGCTCCGCCGGCTTGGGTGTTTCAGGCGTCTTAGCATCCATACGATCATGGTGGCGCAGTCACGCATCCACCACAATGAGGATTTATACCCGTCTACGGCGGCGTCTGCTCAAGTCAGACGTGCTGGTCGACGAGCACCGGGTTGCCGTCCGGATCCAGGACGATGAAGCTCGACGGCCCCGTTGTTCCCTCGTCTGCCTCGGTAAGGAACTCCATGCCCTTAGTTTTCAGTTCCCGCTGGAGGTCGCGCACATCGGTGAACGGGTCCACCGCCTCAGCGTTCTGGTTCCAGCCCGGGTTGAAGGTGAGCATGTTCTTCTCAAACATCCCCTGGAAGAGGCCGATGACGGTCTCGCCGTTCTTCAGGATCAGCCAGTTCTGCGTGATGTCGCCCCCGAACCTGCTGAAGCCGAGTTTCTCGTAGAACGCAACCGAGGCCTCGATGTCCTTGACTGCCAGGCTGACGGAAAAAGCGCCGAGCTGCATGTGTTGCTCCACTCTCCAGGGGACGGATCTTTCCGATAATACGCGCGGTTATCCCAGGCCAGGGCGCCGGACCGGCCGGTCTCGCGGGTGGCGCTAAACGGACGACGGCGGGAGGTCCCGCCGTCGTCCAGCAAAATACCCATAGGGGTATACAGCCATACCCCACGGGGTATACAGTGATTATCACCACAGTGGTTAGACAGCACGAAGACATCGCGGTCCGGTTGTGCAGGCGAAGAGGCAGCCAGGACCGGCTTCGCAGATTCCCGCCCATTCATCCCTAACCTGTCCGGCGTCGGCCTTGATGCGGCGCCCGATTCCCAGAGAGGCGTCTTATCCATGACTATGCACCACGAGATCCTGATCATCGGCGGCGGCAACGCGGGGCTGAGTGTTGCCGCCCGGCTCCGCAATGCAGGGCGGACTGATGTCGGTGTGATCGAGCCGAGCGAGCAGCACTATTACCAGCCGCTGTGGACCCTGGTCGGGGGAGGCGTCGCCAGCCAGAAGGAAACGGTCCGTCCCCAGGCGTCCGTCATGCCGCAGGGGGTTGCCTGGATCAAGGACGCCGCGGCGGACATCGACCCTGAGCGGCGCACTGTCTCCCTCGCGTCCGGCGGTTCCGTGACGTATGACTATCTGGTGGTCTGTCCCGGCATCCAGCTGGACTGGGACAAGATCCCGGGCATGGCCGAAGCCATGGAATCCCCGGCGGCGTCGAGCAATTACCGGTACGACCTGGCACCCAAGACCTGGGACATGATCCGGAACCTGAAGTCCGGGACGGCCGTTTTCACCCAGCCCTCGGGTCCGATCAAGTGTGCCGGCGCCCCGCAGAAAATCGCCTACCTGGCAGCCGACTACTGGCGCAAGCAGGGGGTGCTGGATGACATCCGGGTCGTCATGGTTCTGCCGACGCCGGGCATGTTCGGGGTCAAGGTGTTCGCCGATGAGCTTGAGCGGGTGGTGGAAAAATACGGCATCGAAGTCCGCTTCAACAGCGAGTTGACCTCAGTGGACCCGGCCGCCGGCGTGGCAGTGATTAGGGACAACGCGGCGGGCTCCGAGGAATCACTGCACTATGACCTGCTCCATGTTGTGCCGCCGCAGTCGGCCCCGGACTGGCTCAAGCGCACACCGCTGGCCGATCCGGCCAACCCCGCCGGCTATGTGGACGTCGACAAGCACACCATGCGGCACAAGCGCTACCCGGAAATCTTTGCCCTGGGAGACGCCGGATCCACACCGAACTCTAAGACCGGAGCCGCGATCCGCAAGCAGGCCCCGGTGCTGGTGGAGAACCTGCTGGCCGCTCTCGACGGCGAAACCCCGTCGGCCCAGTACGGCGGGTACGCCTCCTGCCCACTGACCACGGCGCGGGGAAAGATGCTGCTGGCCGAGTTCGACTACACCCTCCAGCCCGCCCCCAGCATCCCCTTTATCGACACCACCAAGGAACGCAGCGACATGTGGCTGCTCAAGCGTTACGCGCTGCCGTTTATGTACTGGAACCTGATCCTGAAGGGGCGCGTCTGAGGACGCTTAGCACCGCCGGCACCGGGATTCGGGGCAGAATGGAGCGCATGACCCTTACGACGTTCGCCCTCGTCCGCCATGGCCAGACGGACTGGAACGCCCAGCGCCGGCTGCAGGGATCCACCGACATTCCACTGAACGACGTCGGCCGCGGCCAGGCGCGCGACGCCGTCGCCGTCCTGTCCGGCTATGCGTGGGATGCGATCGTGTCGTCGCCGCTGAGCCGTGCCGCGGAAACCGCCGACCTCCTTGCGGCAGGACTGGGACTCGGCCCCGCCCGCCGCGTACCGGAACTCACCGAACGCAGCTTCGGACCCGCCGAGGGCCTGCAGGCCGGCCCGGAGCTGGACGCGCTGCGCATCCCCGACGGCTTCCATGGCGCAGAAAGCGAGGACGGTGCGGCCCGCCGCGGGTTGGCCGCGCTGGAAGCCCTCGCCGAGGAGTTCCGCGGCCGCCGCGTCCTGGTGGTCGCCCACGGCTCCCTTCTCCGCGTGAGCCTCAGCCGTGCCATCGGCCGCACCCTGCACAGCATCGAGAACGCCGCGCTCAACCTGGCCCACCACCATCCCGCTGACGGCTGGCAGCTCGAATACTTCAACGGCGAGCGGGTTGCCGCCGACATTCCGGGCTGAGCCGCACCAACCCGGAACTGCGGCGGCCGGAATCCGGCCGCCGCTTCACATCACGCGACGTCGTCGACCGTGACGACAATCTTGCCGCGTGTGTGCCCCTCCATGTTGAGCCGGAAGGCGTCGGCCGCCTCCGGCAACGGGAACGTCCGGGCAACCTCAACGCGGATATTGTGCTGGTCGACCAGATCGGCGAGCTCCTGCAGCTCGGTGCCGACGGGGTTGACCCACATCCAGGTGCCGCCGTGCTGCTCGACGTCGCTGTCCGCGATGGAGGCGTGGCGGCCTCCGTCGGCCAGGACAGCCAGGGTCGCGTCGAGGTTCCCTCCCACGAAGTCGGCGACGACGTCAACGCCGTCGGGCCGCAGGGCGCGCACCCGGGCCACGAGTCCTTCGCCGTAGCTGACGGGCTCGGCCCCGAGCGACCGCAGGAAGTCGTGGTTCCTTTCGGAGGCGGTCGCGATGGCCCGGGCGCCCAGCGCAACGGCAATCTGGATGCCCAGGGACCCGACACCGCCGGCGCCGCCGTGGATCAGCACGGTCTCGCCCGCTGTGAGGCCCAGCCGGCGAAGGACTTGATATGCCGTCAGGCCCGCCAAGGGAAGACCGGCGGACTCGTTCCACCCCAGGGACGCCGGCTTCCGGGCAAGGAGCCGTTCCGGCAGGGCAATATATTCAGCGAAACTGCCACCGTGGACGTAGTCTTTGCGGCCATAGGAAATGACTTCATCGCCGGGCCGGAAGTGCGGCGCGTCGATTCCCACTGACTCGACGACGCCGGCCACATCCCACCCGGGAATTGCGGGGAACTGCAGGTCCATGGCTGCGTCCAGGTAGCCGGCCATGATCTTCCAGTCGACCGGGTTCACCGATGCCGCTTTCACTTTGACCAGTACCATCCCCGGCCCGACCTTCGGCATCGGTTCCTCCGTCAACTCGAGGACGTCGGGGTTTCCGTATTCGCTGTAAGTAATTGCTTTCATGCAACAGCCACTCCCGGGACACTATTCCGAAGCCGGCACGGTTCGTGCGGCATCTCACCGCGCCGCGAAGTCCGTGGTTGTCCGCGGAGCCATGGGTGAAGCTCACACGGCATCCTAATGCCGGGCGCCGCCGACGCAAAGGGCTGGACTGCTGAGCCCACGGCCGGCGCGGATGTTAACTATCGTCAAAGGTCTGCGAACTAGAGTGGTAGCCCGACTTCGAGGAGGGTATGCATGGAGAACCGACCGCTGTGGTCCGAGGCCAAAGATCCCGGGCCCTTCTACCACGGGACGAAGGCTGACCTGAAGGCTGGGGACTTGCTGAGATCCGGCTATAGCTCGAATTTCGGGGAGCGAAAGCGGGCGCACTTCATCTACCTGACCGCAACCCTGGACGCGGCCACCTGGGGAGCGGAACTTGGGGTGGGCGAGGGGCCAGGCAGAATCTACCGGGTGGAGCCCACAGGCCCCTTTGAGGATGACCCCAACCTGACGGACCAGAAGTTTCCAGGCAACCCGACGAGGTCTTACCGCACCCGAGCGCCGCTGAGGGTGGTTGACGAGATTCTTGATTGGCAGCCGCACTCCCCCGAGCTGCTGCAGAACATGCGGAACCACCTTGAAGACCTCAAACGGCTTGGCATCGAGGCAATCGACTGAACTCTGACGCAACGACAGTCACGGCGCTTCCGTGGATTTGACGGTTCCGTCCGGCAGGCTGGCGTCGACCGGGAACGTCATGAACGCCGGGGTCTCGTACGGATGCGCGGACAAGGCGGCGCCGACGACGGCGTTGCGCCGGGAGCGCGGGTAAATGGCCTCGATCCGGGTTTCCGACACTTCCTCGGGGGATCCGACGGTGCCGATTGCCGGGGTCGCGCCCGGCAGCGGCGTGAAGCGCCCGGTGCCTTCGAGGCTGAACGAGCAGTGCGAGTAGTTGCCCAGCCTGCCCGCCCCGGCGTCGCCAATGACCTGCCGGACAGCGGGCGCAGCTTCGGTGGGGACGTAGATGACCAGACAATCCATGGGCTCCATGGCTGAAGTCTGGCACGGACCGCTGCTGAATAGCTCGACTTTCCCGCAAAGAGAGCAGGCGGCAGCGATGAGTCACCGGGCGCACTGGATGCTGATGTCGCTGGCCCGGGTGCGCGCACACACTGCGACGCTCCGCTCGGACGCGCCGGGAGCGCGGTCGCCGTCGAGCTCGTTGCGCACGTGCCCGTCCTTCGAGGACAGGTCGAGCCAGGCGGGAATGCCGGGCCGCACGCCCAGGCTGGCGCATACGCCACTGGCATCTTGGCCATGATGGTCTCCGGCTCAATCGCCGTCACCATATCTGCCTTCCGGCACAGGCAACGCAGGGTCGACCCGGGTTTCGCGGTGCTCACACTGATCCTGCTGTACGCACTGGCCGCGAACGTTATCGCGAAACCCGACGGACTGGCCATCTCGGCGTTCTTCATCCTGGGCATCATCGCGATCTCACTGGTCTCCCGCGTCGCGCGGACCACGGAACTGCGCGCGGACATCATCAGGTTCGACGACACCGCCCTCCGCTTCATCGCCGATTCGCTGGACTACGACGGAGCCCTGAACCTGATTGCCAACCGCCGCCAGGACGGCGATGCCCTGGAATACGCGGAGAAGGAAGTGGACCAGCGCGGCCAGAATGCTGTCCCCGGGACAGCTGACGTCATCTTCCTCGAAATCGACATCATCGACCCGTCCAACTTCGCCGGGACCCTCGACGTGCACGGCGTCGAAGTCGATGGCCACCGCATCCTCCGGGTGGAAAGCCCCGCCGCCCCGAACGCGATCGCCGCGATTCTGCTGGCACTCAGGGACACCACCGGCGTCATTCCCCACTCCTACTTCGAATGGTCCGAAGGCAACCCCCTGGCCCACCTGATGCGTTACCTTCTGCTGGGGCGCGGCGATACCCCGCCCGTCGTGCGGGAAATCATCCGCAAGCACGAACCGGATCCCGCCCGGCGCCCACGCATCCACGTCGGGTAATAGTCCCCCTCGTCTGGTGGGGCAGGCGTTTCCGGCGTCGGGGCCGATAATCAAGGCATGACGGCGTCAATGCAGTCCCTTTCGGCGCTGGCCGCCGGCTACTCACTGGGTGCTGTAGCGGTCGCCATCCTTCTCGTGATCGCGCTGCACAAGCTTGAACCGGAATTCGACCCCTCCTGGCGGATGCTCAGTGAGTATTCCTTGGGCAAGTACGGCGCGATCATGCGCTTTGCCTTCATCCTCGGCGGGAGCGGCGTCGCGGCCTGCGGTGTTGCCCTGTGGCAGGCCGCCGGCCTTCTGGCCGTCGGGCTGCCGGTGGTTGCGCTCGGGCCGATCGGGGCGGCCTTCGTCGACACGGACCCGGTCACGACGCCGCGGCCGGAGATGACGGGCCGGAGCAAGGTCCACGCCGGTCTCGGCGCGCTGTTCATCCTGGGCTTTCCCGTTGCCGCCACCTGTGCGGGAATTGGCGCAGCCATGCATTCGCCGGCCGGGCTAGTTCTAGCGTGGGCGGCGATCATCCCGTGGGCGGGCCTCATGTGGTTCCTTGGCGCGACATTCCGGTTCGGTCAACCCGACATGGTCGGGAAGCCTGAAGTACGCATCGGCTGGCCCAACCGTTTCAGCATGCTGGCGTATCTGGCGTGGGTCGCGCTGGCAGGCGGCCTGACACTGATCCAGGCTCTATGACCTCCTAGTCCGGCGACCGGTGGAGGACAAAGATGCCGCCGTACGCGGGCTGGTCCAATCTCTGCCGATCACTCCCGGTGTATTCGTCCAGCACAGCGCCGATGCGCGTAATAAGGTCCCCGGCGTCCTCCTCGGAGAGGTGCAAAACGAAGCGTGAGAGGCTGGCGAGTGCGTCCGGTCCCGCGTCCGTCAGCTCTTCCCGGAACGCCTCGATCGGCGCCAGCGGACCGCCCGGACCGGCTTCCCGCAGTGCGGTGTCCAGATTCCAGGACCGCCCCGTGGAACGATACGGCTTCTCCAGCGCGCCGCTTTCTCCCGTGCGAACCTCGGCGGGTTCAAGGAAGCCGGTCGAGAGCAATTGCCGAACGTGATAGAGCACCGTCCCCGGATCCTGGCCCAGCCGGTCGGCGAGTTGCTTGTTGGTCAGTTCGTGGAGCCCGCACAGGCGCAGGATCCGCAGGCGCAGGGGATGGGCCAGTGCCTTAATTTCCCGGGCGCTCGCGGCGGGTTTCTTCTCGTTCGCGCCCGTCGGCTCGGCATCCGTCATGTGTCCATCCTACGATCTGATGTACTAAATTCAACCACCTTGAATTTTCTCAATCAATAGGGAATGGTTCACCTATGACCATTCCAGCTGCGCAGGTGAAAGAACGGGGCGGCGCGCCGCTGGGGGCTTCCTACTGGAAGCTGTGGACCTCATCCGGGCTCTCAAACCTCGCGGACGGCGTCTTCAAAATCGCGCTGCCGCTGCTGGCCATTCAGGTCACGCAGTCACCCACGCTGATCGCCGGGCTGTCCGTTGCAGCCACGCTTCCCTGGCTTCTCTTCGCCCTGACTGCCGGGGCGCTGGCCGACCGGCTGGACCGGCGCAAGCTCATGCTGTGGGCTAACGTCAGCCGCGCGGTGCTGCCCGCGGTGCTGGCCGCCGTCGTCGTGCTGGACTTGGGCTCCATTTGGGCTCTGTACGTTGTCGCCTTGATGGTGGGTGTGGCTGAGACGCTCTACGACACCTCCGCGCAGTCGATCCTGCCCCAGATGGTGCACAGGGAACAGCTTTCGCGCGCCAACGGCCGGCTCTACGCCGTCGAGCTCACCGCGAACCAGTTCGTTGGTCCGCCGCTGGGCGGGCTGCTGGTGGCCGTCGGCGTTGTTGCGGGCTTGGCCGTGCCGGCGGCACTGTGGCTTGCGGCCGTCGCTGCCCTGCTCCTGGTCCCGGGGGCTTTTCGCATCGAGCGGGAGCAGAAGACCACACTGCGGTTCGACATTGGTGAGGGTCTGCGGTTCCTCTGGAACCAGAAGATCCTTCGCACGCTCGCGGTGATGACCGGGGTGTTCAACTTCGCCTCCAGCGCGGCATTCGCGGTCCTGGTGCTGTTTGCCGTGGGCCCGGCGTCGGAAATGGAACTGTCCGAAGTGGGGTTCGGCCTACTTCTGACGACCTCCGCCCTCGGCGCCTTCGTTGGTTCTTTCATCGCCGAACGGGTGGAAGCCAGGCTGGGCCGGTCCAGGTCCCTGATGCTCACGATCTTCGCGGGCGCGCTGTTTGTAGGTGCGCCCGCCGTAACCGACAACCCGTATATTCTTGGCACCATCCTCTTTGTGGGCGGCATGCTGATCATGCTGTGGAACGTCATCACCGTATCCCTGCGCCAGCGCATTGCCCCCAACCGCCTGCTGGGCAGGGTCAACAGCGCCTACCGCCTGCTGGCGTGGGGCACCATGCCGCTCGGTGCGGCAGCGGGCGGCCTGCTGGCCCAATGGCTGGGCCTGCAGGCCATGTTCGGCATCATGGGAGCGCTGACCCTCGCGCTGCTCGGGATGATGCCCATCCTCACCGACAAGGCAATCGCCGCGGCCGACGTCGAATCCTGAGTTGTTCTGGATCTACACTGTCCGGATGGAGGCTACGGTCAGCGGAGTTCCTGTACATTACGCCGAGCACGGCACCGGCACTCCGGTTCTCGCCCTGCACGGTGCCGGTGTGGATCACCTTGAGATCGCCGGCGCCCTTGAACCGATATTCAGCCACGTTCCCGGCTTTCGGCGCCTGTATCCGGACCTGCCGGGGATGGGCCGCACCCCCGCGCCGAAGACGATCACGTGCAACGACGACGTCCTGGACCTTTTGCTCGGCCTGATCGATAGCACCATTGGTGATGAACCGTTCCTGGTCATGGGGCACTCGTACGGCGCGTACCTGGCCCGCGCGGTGGCCAACCGGAGACCCGAGCAGGCTGTCGGGCTGGCATTAATCTGCCCGGTGGGCGCGCATACCGGCGCCGTGCCCAAGCATGAGGTTCTTGTTTCGTCGGCCGATCTCAGCGGCGAACTGGGAGCGGAGCTCGAGGCTTCCTACCGTAGCTACTTTGTTGTGCAGACGCCTGAAACGCTTGACCGGTTCCAGGAGTTTGTGGCTCCCGCAGCGTCACTCGTCGACGAGCCGAGCCTGATGCGGATCTTTTCGCACTGGGAGCTACGGGATCCCCCGGAGGCTGGGAAAACCTATCCTCATCCTGTGCTAATTCTTGCCGGGCGACAGGATGCCACGGCCGGGCACACGGGCCCGTGGGACCTGGTCGAGCACTACCCTCGCGCTGCCTTTGCTGTACTCGATCGCGCCGGCCACGCCCTGCTCCACGAGCAGCCCGCCCTCACGCACGCCCTGGTCGTCGAATGGCTCGCGCGCGTGCGTGAGCATCAGCTGCGCTGACCAGCCGACGTCGGGATGGATGCCTGCATCAGCGAGGACTCTGCAAATAGTCCTGAGCGCGAAGCGCCAGGGTGCGGTGGATTCCCGTGTGGTCGAGGGCGCCCTCGCCTTGGGCGACCATCTCGTCGAACAACGCCGTCACCGTGCGGCTCAGCGGCAGCTCAACTCCACCTTTCGTAGCCGCATCCAAGATGAATCCGAGGTCTTTAAGCTGGTTCTGAGCGCTGCCCCCGCCGGCGAAGTCGC
The DNA here is from genome assembly GCF_040547365.1 of Pseudarthrobacter sp. PvP090. NCBI lineage: Bacteria > Bacillati > Actinomycetota > Actinomycetes > Micrococcales > Micrococcaceae > Pseudarthrobacter > Pseudarthrobacter sp. PvP090. The sequence goes on along the minus strand of NZ_JBEPPO010000003.1, from coordinate 284,099 downwards.
TGCTCAGCCACCTGTGACCTTTCTGCCGGAGGACAGCAGAGTCGGCCAGCCCGCCTTGCAGCAGCTCGAGCATCACCGCCAGGTCGAGACCTCCGCTGCGGGCAAGGAGCATGGCCTCGGAAAGTGCGGTCACTGTGGCAGCTACCACGACCTGGTTGCAGGCCTTCGCGAGGGCCCCCGAACCGCTCAGCCCCATGTACCGGACGGTGGTGCCCATGGCCCGGAACACGGGTTCCATGGATTTCGCGGCCTCCTCGTCGCCACCGACCATAATGCTGAGGGAACCCGTCTCAGCGCCGACGGTTCCGCCGCTGACTGGCGCATCCAGGACCGTGACCCCGTGCGCGCTGAACAAGCGTTCTGCAAAGGCCGCGACGGCGGTCGGTGAAACTGTCCCGTGAATCACGAGGACAGGGCGGACGATGCCCTTCGCCGCCCAGCCGGCCAGCAACCCGGCCTGCCCCGGCAGCAGTGATTCGACCTGTTCCAGATCGGGCAGGACCGTGAGCACAATGTCGGATGCGGCTTCGGCCGGCGATGCAGCGGCGCGCGCACCCAGCGCAACCAGGGGTTTCGCTTTCGCTGATGTCCGGTTCCAGATGGTGAGATCGCCGTCGAAGTCCAGAAGCCGCCGGGCCATGGGCCCTCCCATGGGGCCGAGTCCTAGAAGGGCGAGCGAAGGGCGTGTGGTTTCCGTCATTATCAAGTCCTTTGGTTTGAGGCAGCCGCTGCCGCTTGGCGCGAGTGCAACGCAAAGTGGAACCGGTACACTTTTTGTACCACGCCGGTTGATCAGGTGTAAACCACAAGCCGGGGCCGCCTACCCAGCTTCAGCGAGCGGGGCCGCCGTGAAGTCTATGTGCGGGGCTTTGGCCGCGCCACGCTGGACCGTTCGATCAATTCGGCATCGACCCGTATGACTGAAGGCCTTCCGGAGGCCTTGCCGCTTGCGTTGGAAAGGGCCAGCTGCACAGAGTGCATGGCCAGCAGATCGATGGGCTGACGGACAATCGTCAAAGGCGGAGTCATCAGTTCGGTCCAAGGCGAATCCTCGAACACGATGACCGACAGTTCCTCCGGAATTGACACCCCGGCATGCGCAAGGCGCCGGAGCACGGCCGTCACCTGGGCGGTATTGGCCACAACAAGGGCCGTCGGCGGATCTTCCAGATTGAGCAGCGCTGTCACAGCATCCCCGCCGGCGACCCCACGGAAGGCGGCGGAGCGGATAAGAAGGTCATCCTGTTCCAAATGGGCCGCTACCAGAGCTTCGCGATAGCCGGCGATCCGATCCCGACCGGTGGTAGAAGACACAGGACCCGAGATTATCGCGATGCGGCGATGCCCATGCGCGGCCAGCAGGGCTGTGGCCGACCGCGCCGACTCTGTGTTGTTGATGGTCACGACGTCGACCTCGGGCAACGCCGGGATCGAGCGGTCGACGAAGACGACATCGGTTCCCATGTCGTGGAGTCTTTTCCAGATTTCCAGATTGTTGCCCGTGGGAGTGGCGATGATACCGCTGACCCGTCGCTCAATGAGCGTGGAGAGGCGCTCCGCCTCCAACTGATCGTCCTCCTGAGTCGTCATGAGAAGCACCTGGATCCCGCGGGAATGCGCTTCTTGGACAACCTGGTCCGCCAGCCGGGCAAAGAAGGGATTGGAGACGTCGGCCAAGAGAAGTCCCAACGTAGTGGGCGGCCCGTGCTTAAGTTCCCTGGCCGCTGTGCGGGGGTGGTAACCAAGGGTTTCCATCACCTCGTGCACACGGCCCCGCGTCGCCGCCGCCACGGGACCCGAGCCCGGATTGAGGACCCGGGAGACGACGGCAACCGACACCCCCGCAGCCGCGGCAACATCGCGTATGGTCGGCTGCTTCTGCACGTGTACTCCTCAATCGGCTACTGCGGCTCCCCGGAACCTCCGGCAGGAACTTTTTCAGACTAGGGTATTGACCTCGTCGAGCAGGTATGAAATAAAAGTGGAACCGGTTCCATTATGTTTACTTCGGAGCCGATTGTCTACCGCAGCACCGCCCGGGATTGAGGCAGCACACCCCAGCCACCCGCCTGAGCGTTACTTCACCGCACGCTGCGGCGGACCCGATGCTTTCCGCCGGCCATCCACACGGGATAGAGCCGCACCCATTGAAAGGTAGTTATGAACCTGCACAAACTCCTGACCGAACGCGAGGCCAAAGGCGCCCCGATCCGCGTTGGGCTGATCGGCGCCGGACGTTTTGGCACCATGTACCTGGCACAGGCCCGCAACATCCCCGGCATCCACGTGGTGGCCATCGCCGACATCAATGCGGAACGCGCCAAGGGCGCCCTGAAGCTCGTGGACTGGCCCGAGGAAGCCTTCGTTCAAGACATCGGGACGGCCATCGCCACGAGGGCCACCACCGTGGTGACCGATGCGTCCGTCCTGTTCGACGCGGACCTGGACGTCATCGTTGAGGCCACCGGCAACCCGATTGTCGGCATCAACCACGCGCTCCGCGCCATCGAAACCGGCAAGCACATCATCATGGTCACGGTCGAGGCGGACGCCCTGGCGGGTCCGGCCCTGGCCAAGCGGGCCAAGGAGGCTGGCGTCGTCTATTCACTGGCCTACGGCGACCAGCCCGCATTGATCTGGGAACTCGTGGACTGGGCCCGGACGTCCGGCTTCGACGTCGTCTGCGCCGGCAAGGGCGCCAAGTACCTCTCGCACTACCACCAGATGAACCCGGACAACGTCTGGGAAAACTGGGAATTCTCGAAGGAACTGACGGACTCCGGCCAGCTCAACCCCTACATGCACACCTCCTTCCGTGACGGCACCAAGGCCGCCATCGAGATGGCAGCCGTAGCCAATGCGGCGGGCCTGCGTCCGTCCGACGAAGGGCTGACGTTCACTCCCGGCGACGTCGAACAGATCGCCACGATCTGCCGTCCCGCGGCCGACGGCGGCGTCCTCAGCAACACCGGCAGCGTCGACGTGATGTCCAGCGTGACCCGTGAAGGCGACTGGATCCCCCACAACACCCAGGAAGGCGTCTTCGTCGTGGTGAAGGCCACCAACAGGTACGTCTCCGGCTGCTTCCAGGAATACCCCTGGCACCCGGACCCCACCGGCCAGTACGCCGCCCTCTACCGCCCCTACCACTACGTCGGCCTGGAGCTCAACGTCTCCATCGCCAACGCAGTGCTTCGCGGTGTGGCCACCGGCGCTCCGGAAGGCTTCCACGCCGACGTCGTCGCCTGCGCCAAGAAGGACCTGCACGCCGGGGAAATCCTCGACGGCGAGGGCGGCTTCACGGTCTGGGGCAAGCTGATTTCGGCCGAAAAGTCGGTCCGGGACCGCGCCCTTCCGGTCGCCATGGCCCACCACGTCAAACTCGTCAACGACGTTCCGGAGGGCGGCATCGTCGGCTGGGACGATGTCGAGATCGATACCTCCCTGGAAGAGGCGCTGAAGCTGCGGCGCGAGACGGAGGCCCTCGCACTCGAAGTGGTGCCGGCGACATGATCGACCGCCGCACTTTCCTGGGAGCCGCCGCGGCGAGCATGCTGCTCGCCGGCTGCGGGGCCACCCCGGGAATCGACCCCAACCGTGCCGCATCGGCCGGTGGCACCTTGAAGTTCGGCAGCTGGCAGTGGCTCGAGCCGGGCCGCGGTGAGGCCATGTGGAAGGCCATCCAGGCCTACCAGAAGGTGAATCCGTCCGCGGTCCTGGCCCAGAGCACCACGCCGTTCCTCTCCTTCGCCGACAAGCTCAACACCGAGCTAGGCGGCAAGGGCGGGCCCGACGTCTTCGTCGTGCAGGACGTCAATTTCTATCCGCTGGCCGACGCCGGCATCCTGGCCCCGCTGACCTCGGTCATCTCCTCGCGCAAGGGCACGCCGTTCAACCACACCAATAAATCCGGTCTGGTCAACGGCGTGCAGTACGGGATCACGTGGGAACGGCTGAACTGGAACTTCTTCTGGAACCGCAAGATCCTGGACAAGGCCGGCGTGACGCCGCCGATGAACGTCGCTGAACTGATTTCGGCAGCGGGCCAGATCCGTTCCGCAACAGGCTTGGACGGCTTCGGAGTCCGGCACCAGATGACGGAATTCGACTCCTGGTTCATGGACTTCGACGTGTGGACCTACGGGCACGGCGGATCCTGGTCGGACGGCTCACGGCCCACCATCGACTCCGCAGAGAACATCGCCGGCGTTGAAGCGTTCGGCGAGATCTACCGCTCGGGTGCCATGCCCATCGGAGACGACGCATCAACGATGCGCACCAAGTTCCGCGAAGGCCGCCTCGGCATGATGATCGATGTTTCCTCCACGGTGGCCGGCATCCTGCGGTCCTCCAAGGCCCTTACGTCGGCCGACATCGGCTTTGCCGAACGGATTCCCCTGCCCAAGCCGTCGGCCCACCAGGAGATCGTTTTGGCAGTCAACGGGTACGGCAAGAATAAAAACCTCGCCGTCGACTTCGTCGGCTGGGTCGGTTCCGATGAAGGCCAGGCGGCGCTCCGGGCGGCAATGGGCCCGTCAACACTGGCCACCGACGTGCCGCTGGCTCCCGACTACGCCGCGGCCAACCCGTGGGCCAAGGCGTTCATCGACCTCGCCTCCGAGTCGCGCAGCCCCCTCATCCGGGGCTACGAGGCACAGACCAAAGCCATCATGCGCGAAGTGATGACGCAGGTGGAACGCTACCTCGTGGACGGCGGCGATGCTGCCAAGGCACTCGCCACCGCACAGAAACAAGTAACTCAGCTGCTTGGCTGAGAAGACCTAGGCAAAGGATCCGGGCAATGTCGCTCCGAACTTCGATCTCCCCGCCCGCCGTGGCGCAGCCTCCCATCCAGGATGCCCCTTCCCGGCATCACATGTGGCAGAGGATTTCCCCGTACATCTACATCGGTCCCGCCGTCGTGTACCTGATTATCTTCATGATCATTCCGGTCGTGCAGGGCATCCAGCTCAGCTTCACCAAAACCCCTCTCGTCAGGCCCGACGGCGGAACCGGCGTCGGGCTGGAGAACTACTCCCGCCTGCTCAGCAGCCCGCAGTTCTACAATTCGCTGGGCGCCACCATCCTGTACACGGCCGCGACCGTAATCTTCGCCGTCGCCATCGGCGCCGGATCGGCGCTGCTCCTGAACCAAGCTTTCAAGGGCCGCACGATTGTCCGGGCCATCATCACGTTCCCCTGGGCAGTCCCCACGGTGGCCACCGCCCTGATCTTCAGCTGGATCTTCAACCGGTCCGACGGCGTCCTGAACGAAGTGGTCGGAGTGCTCGGCGTCGGCCAGCAGGGCTGGCTGGTCGATCCGAAGTTCGGGATGGCCGCCGTCGTCCTGACTTCGGTCTGGAAGGTCATGCCCCTCGTCATGCTCGTGGTTCTTGCCTCGCTGCAGTCCATCCCGAGCGAACTCTACGAGGCAACCCGCATGGACGGCGCCGGGGCACTGGAGACGTTCAAGGCCGTCACCTGGCCGCACATCGCCCCCACCGTCAGGGTGGTCACGCTGCTCATGACAATCTGGTCCATCCGCCGTTTCGAGATCATCTATCTCCTGACCGGCGGCGGCCCGGTTGACACCACCAACACCCTCGTCGTCAACGTCTACCGCCAGGCCTTCAGCAACCAGGAACTGGGCCGCGCGGCAGCCATCGGCGCCCTCGGCCTGGTGCTGTCCCTGCTCGTCACGGTTGTCTACTTCATGATGGAACGGCGCAACGCCGCCAAGGAGGCCTAGAACAATGACCACCAAAGAAGCACCACCACTCACCGAGGCAGCTCCGCACAAGCGCCGGCTGAAGGCGCCGGGCAACCGCAATTTCAGCAAACCCGCCCGCTCCCTCATGCTGGCCGCCTTGGTCCTCTTCTCAGGCTTCCCGCTCTACTGGATGCTGAATACGGCGCTCAGCCAGGACTCAGAACTGTACGGCCAGGCGCAGGGCTGGTGGCCGCACTGGGAACGGCTCGCTGACTTCGGGGACCTCATCGGCAGCGTCCCCATCTTCAAGTGGCTCACCAACTCAGTGGTCATCGCGGGCGGCACCACCTTGATGTCCCTCATCTTCGCGGTTCTGGCCGGCTACGCACTGTCGAGATTCAAGTTTTATGGCAAGGGCGCCGCGGGGTTCCTGCTCTTCGCCACCCAGATGCTGCCCGAAGCACTGCTCGTGGTCCCCATCTATGCCCTCTTCGCGTCGCTGGGCCTCCTCAACGGCATGGGCGGCCTGATCCTCGCCAACGTGGCATTCACGATGCCCGTGAGCGTATGGATCATCAAGGGAGCCATTGACGCGATTCCCTACGAAATCGAGGAAGCCGCGGCAGTCGACGGGTGCCCTCGAGTCACCATCCTGTCGCTGGTTCTCACCCCGCTCATTCTTCCCAGCATCGCCGCGGCCGCCGTCATCAACTTTTTCGACGGATGGAACGAATTCCTCCTGGCCAAGACGTTCATCGCCGAACGCGATCTCTGGCCGGCGTCCGTGGGCCTGGCCTCCTTCATTGGCCAGTACCTGACATCACTGAACTCCGTCATGGCCGCAGCCTTGCTGTTCACGCTCCCGGCGTTGATTTTCTTCCTCCTTGTCCAGCGTCGTATCGTCTCGGGCCTCACGGCCGGCTCAGTCAAAGGTTGATCATGGCAAAGCTCTCACTACGCAACATCAGCAAGCGCTTCGGGGACACCCGGGTCATCCACGACTTCAGCGCCGACGTCGACAACGGAGAGTTTCTCGTCCTGCTCGGCGCGTCGGGTTCCGGAAAATCGACCCTGCTCCGCATTATTGCCGGGCTCACCGATGCCAGCGCTGGCGACATCATCTTCGACAACCTCCGCGTGAACCGGCAAAGCCCGCGCGAACGCGACATAGCCTTCGTCTTCCAGTCCTACGCGCTGTATCCGCACCTGACAGTCCGAGAGAACATTGCCTTCCCGCTGGCCCTGGACAGATTCAAGGCCTGGCACCACATCCCGGGCATCAGCGCGATCGCGCGCCGCATCTTTGGCTCGTCCAAGGACATCGTCGAGCGGGTCGCCGGTGTCGCGTCAATGCTGGAACTGGACGAGTACGCGAACCGCAAGCCCGGGGGTCTCTCGGGCGGGCAGCGCCAGCGCGTGGCCCTGGCACGCGCCCTGATCCGTAATCCTTCGATGTTCCTGCTCGACGAACCGCTGTCCAACCTCGACGCCAAGCTCCGGGCTGAACTCCGCGGCGAAATCGTCCGGCTGCACAGGCTGACCGGGAAGACCTTCGTCTACGTCACGCACGACCAAGTCGAGGCAATGACCATGGCCACCCAGATCGTCATTCTCCACAATGGCATCGTGCAGCAGCACGCCACCCCGCAGGAGATTTACGCGCGTCCCGCCAACACGTACGTTGCCCGGTTCATCGGCAGCCCGCCCATGAACCTGATGACCGCGACCGTGACCGACGGGTGCGCAGAACTCGGAGGGCTTCGGCTCCCGGCGCCCGCAGGATTCCGGCTCAGGACCGGCACGGTGACCCTGGGGCTGCGCCCGGAAAGCCTCACGGTCACCGCCGACCTCGGCGGGCATGGTCTGGCGGGAACGGTCCGGAGAATTGAGGACCTGGGTGCGGACACCCTGATCGGAGTCCGACCCGACCCGGCCCTGGACCTGAAACTGTGGGAGCTCAACCAGGACGAACTCATCTGGATCCGTCAGACAGGACAAACCCGACTGATCGCAGGAGATGCCTGCACGATCATCCCCGAGACCAGACTGGCCAGCTACTTCGCCAGCGATACCGGTGTGAACCTGGCATCATCCGACCAGATCTCAGACGCCGGAATGCTGCCCTTGCGCGGCTAGCCTGCGCCACGACGAAATATCTCCGATCCCCCGCAGCACAGAGCAGCGGTCTCCGCGGGCCGACGGCGTTCATCCGCCGTCGGCCGCCCGCGCCGCCGGCTTCAGACCATCCAAACTTTTGGCATTTTCAAGCAAAGCTTGATCTCACACACAAGGAAAATTCACCGATGTCCATCATCGTCACCGCAGTCTTCACTCCCACCGACGGCGCCTTCAACAAAGTCGTCGACGCCCTATCCCCGGCCATAGCGGAAGTCCACCAGGAACCCGGCTGTCTCCTTTACGCCATCCACGCAGCGCCGAACGGCCAGATTGCCATGATTGAGAAATGGCAATCAGTGGAACTGCTCGAGGCTCACGGCGACGGTGTCGCAGTCAAGCGGCTCAACGCTGCACTTGAGGGGCTGTTGGAAGCGCCGGTAGAAGTCACCCGCCTGACGGCCATCCCGGCAGGAACAGAAAGCCAGGGGGCGCTCTAATGATGCGTCCGATCGTCGTCATGGGCGTCTCGGGCGCGGGCAAGTCCACGGTTGGATCCGCCCTCGCCGCTCGGCTAGGTGCCGTGTTCAAAGACGCCGATTCCCTGCACCCGTCGGCCAACGTCCGGAAAATGGCCTCGGGCACTCCCCTGACGGATGAAGACAGATGGCCCTGGCTCCAACTGGTGGGCACGGCGCTTTCTGCTGAGTCCCCCGGTGGGGTTGTCGTAGCTTGCTCGGCCCTCAGGCGCAGATACCGGGACGCGATCCGGGCCATTGCCCCGACCACGACATTTGTCCTGCTGAACGTCGCGACGCCGGTGCTGCAAGAGCGCCTGCCCATGCGCCCCGGACACTTTATGCCGGCCTCCCTCCTCACATCTCAGCTCGAAACACTCGAACCGCTCGAATCAGATGAAGCAGGGTTAACCGTCACCTCGGAGGAAGGGATCGAGTCAACCGCAGAGCTGATACTGCTCCAACTCGGAGCTCGTCCAATTGAGCCACCTGCAGGCCTCCATCGGGGATGACACTGTTGTATCGACATGGACCGGCGGGCTGGCGGTCATCTTCAGAAGCCTATGCCCGCCGAGGTACCGGACCAGGAACGCGCGTCGTCCGCAGGTCCCCGCCAATAGCGGCACCGGGCCTTCGCGCCGTCGTCGTTCAGCCCTTCTTGGGCCTGGCGCGGAGCTCCGCGAACAGGGATCGGAAATGCTCTTTGTCGGCCTTCGTGGGCTTGGCAATCTCCATGTGCCGCCTTTCGTTCGGGCCGGGATGCCACACCAAAAAAACTAGGGCACGTCCTGCCCGGCAGGGGCTTCGCCGTGCCACGACGCTCACAGCTGACGACGGCGAGGACTCCCGCCGCTATGCTCGGCGCGTCACAGGAAAAAGCCAACGACACAAGCGCACAGTAAGAACATGAAATCACTACTCAGCGATGAAGTCGTCGCCGTACGTGGCGTCCTCACCGATACGCACCCGGTCGATTTTCATGCCCTCGGGCTCACCGGCGCAATTGACCGTTTGACCCTTCCCCTCCGCAAACGCGGCACCGTGGTTCATCTGGAGACTCCGCACCACGCGATGGAAGTGGACCGGCAGTCCGCAACGCTTCTGTACCGGGCGGCGCAGGAGCTCCTCAGCAACGTCTATAAATTCGCCCAGGCGTCAGCTGTGACGGTCCGGCTCGGTTGCGTCACCCACGGCATGAGCCACGGCGTTCAGCTCAAAGTGACCGACGACGGCGGCGGCTTCGACGTGTCGGCAGCCATGATCGGCCGGCACACCGGCATGGGACTGCGGCTCATGCGCGTGGCCGTAAGCCTCGCTGGCGGAGAGGTGATCATCGATTCGTCCGCCGCCGCAGGAACCTGTGTGACGGTAACACTGCCCCTGGACTAGGGTCGGCCGCCCCGCTTTTCTGCCCTTGATTGCCTCAGGTCCGGGCCTCTGCGGGGCCGGCGTCCGCGGCGGGGTTCGCGCCGCTGGTACGCCGTGCATTCACGGACGGCGCCGGCTCCTCGTCGGCAGGCCGGAAAAAGCGCCAGGCCGCCACTCCCGCGGTCACCGCGACGGCTACCGCCCCGGCAACCAACCAGGCTTTCCCGGAAGCCGTCCGCTTCGACTTGGCCGGCGCGACTTTAGGTGCGACCCGCTGCAGACCCTCGTGAACACGGGGAGTCAGAGTTTCCACTCCTACCGCGAGCTCGTCAGCGAGCCGCCGCAGTCCGGCCTGGATCCTCGGGGACGCGGATTCAATCCCGGTATCGAGCCCCGCGATCGCTTTTTGAAGTGCCGCCTCGACCCCGGGAGTGGCCCACTCCTTACCCTTCGAGAGCTGGGACTTGAGATTCTCGGAAAGATGCCGGACCTGATCGGCCTGCACTGTGGGTGTTGCGGTGCGCATGAGTGCCTCCTTGGTGTGATGGATGCCCATAGCCTACGGCCCCCGGCGCCGTCGAAACAGGCCCCTCCCCGGGTACAGCGCGGCGTGCCGCTGTCTGACGCGGCTCTGCACGCCTGGTGGGTCGGGGTCGCAGTGGGTCAATGGCCGGGTCCGGTGATGATCTTGTTGCGTTCGGATTCGTGCGCGCCGCCCTTCTTGGCCAGCGTGGAGCACGCCTCTTCGATGTCCCGGGCGAGCGTGTCGACATGCTCGCGGCTCATCGTCTGCTTGACCAGGGCCCGCATGATCGTCACGTTTTGGGCGTTCGGGGGCAGGGTATATGCCGGCACCATCCAGCCGCGCTCGGCCGAGAGTTGCCAGGCGATATCGAACTCGTCATAGCCGGTGTCGGCAGCGAGCCGGAACGCGACCAGGGGAAGCTGCTCCTCGCCGGGGCCGATAATCTCGAACCGGCCCATGGCTTCCAACTTCTCGGCGAGGACGCGGGCGTTGGTCTGCATGTCCCGCATGATGTAGGTGTAGCCGGCGCGGCCATAGCGCACAAAGTTGTAGTACTGGGCGATAACCATCGACGAGCCGGTGGAGAAGTTCAGGGTGAAGGTCGAGTCGGTCTTGCCGAGGTAGTTCTCCTCGAAGACGAGGTCCTTGGCCAGGTCGGCCTTCTCCCGGAAGATCAGCCAGCCGATGCCGGGGTAGACCAGTCCGAACTTGTGCCCGGAGACATTGATCGAGCGGACCTGCTCGAGCCGGAAGTCCCACTTGGAGTCGGGGTAGAGGAAGGGCCAGACGAACCCCCCGCTTGCCCCGTCCACGTGCAACGGCACATCAAGGCCCCGCTCGCGCTTGATCCATAGCAGCAGGTCGTTGATCCCGGCGATGTCGTCCTTGTGTCCGGTGAACGTCGTACCCAGCACGGCTGCGACGCCAATGGTGTTCTCATCGATATGGGCCTGCACGTCTTCCGGGCCGATCGTGTACTTCCCGGGCTGCAGCGGCACAATCCGCGGCTCGACGTCGAAGTAGCGGCAGAACTTCTCCCACACGACATGCACGTCGCCGCCGAACACCAGGTTGGGGCTCGACGTCGACGCGCCGGCCGCCTCCCGACGCTTGCGCCAGTTCCACTTCAGGGACAGGCCGCCGAGCATGATCGCCTCGGACGATCCCTGGGTCCGGGCTCCCGTCGTCTCGCCGGGCGCGTGGAAGAGGTCGGCGAGCATCCGGATACAGCGCTGCTCGATCTCGGCCGTGCGGGGATATTCGGCGTGGTCGATGAAATTGCGGTGCAGGTTCGCGGCGATGATCCGCTGGGCCTGCGGTTCCATCCATGTCGTCACGAAGGTCGCCAGGTTCCGGGCCGGATCACCCTCCAGCGCCAGGTCCTCCGACACGAGCCGCAAAGCGTCCTCAGCAGGAATGCCGGTTTCCGGGAACTCCCGGCTCGGAACCTCCTGGGTGACGAATCGGTTGCCAAACAGGGCTACGTCGGCATCCGCCGGCTGGAAATTTGCTGACATCACTTCTCCTTCAGAAACTGGCGAAAAGAGGTTACGGATCAGTTCCCCGGCCCGCAGGAACCGAGGCATCGGTGGATTCCGGACTCAGCATCAGCCACGGCGCTTGAAACGAGGAAGGCGATGGAACCCAGAGCGTCGGGTCGCCACACCCGCTGCTCGGTCGGCTCCGCACTGAGATTGTCCCGCAGGGCGTTTCCCGTACTCCAGTTGAACCACAGCTTGCCGGCAAGTTGAACCGCGCCGGCGGGCCAAACGAGATTCCGCGGCGCCCACACCCACAACGAACGGCGCCGCGTGGCACCCACGGCCGCGAGCGCGTCTACGGCCTCGCGGTACTGCAGGAACGCCGCACCGGTGAAGAACAGCGAACCGACGAAGAATGTAGCCGCACACAAACGCAATCCCACAGCCTCGACATAGGACGGCACCGCCCCCAGGGCGAACAGACTCGAGCCAACGATGAACAACCAGGCGACCCACCGGTCCCGTGCGGTCGAACGGCCCGCGCTCGGGATCTCAGTCATGGTCGGCCCTCGAAGGAGGCCGATGTTGGACGTTGCCGACATCGTCAGGCGCCACGGACGCCGTCGGGCCCGGGACCGGAAGGACATTGGTGATCACGAAGGCCACCGCCACAGCCACCACCACCTGGGGTGTTACCGCCACACCGTCCACACCCAGCAGCAGCGTGGCCAGCAGCGTCGACGTCAACGGCAGCCGCAGCATGGCTGCGCACATGGCTCCCATGCCCATGCCGATCCCTGCCGCGAGATTCATTCCGGGCAGCCCACTCGCAGCAATGCCGAGCGCCGCGCCGATGAACATCGACGGGAACACCGGCCCGCCACGAAATGCGCTCAGCGAGAGCCCGTAGACCAGGGTCTTACAAGCGATCAGCAGGACCAACACAGCAAACGAGTAGTCCGCGGCGTGTTCGACCAGCTCCGGAAGCGCATCCTGCCCCGAGAACAACACCTGCGTGAAGCTGTGCCCGGAGACCAGCTGGTACGCCATCGCGGTGAGACCGATCAGCAAGCCGAGCGCCGACGTCACCAACACCCGGTTCAGGTGCACGACCGGGCGCAGCGACAGCGCGACCCAGCGGATCAGCCATCCCAGGAGCGCGCCGACCGCCCCCATGACCACCGCCCAGCCCATCGTCGCCAACGTCGGCGCCACCGCGGGCGGCACCACGGGCAGCGCCAGCGAGAAGCTGCCCAGCCCGGTCCAGCCGTCCAGGCCGACGAACACCAGCGCCCCGACGCCGGAAGCGATCAGTCCGGGCAGGGCCACCAGGCTCAGCGTCATTCCCCCGATCCCGGCGGCTTCCATGATCAGGAAGGCACCGAGCACGGGAGACCCGAGCAGGGTACTGATCGCCGCGAAGCTGCCGGCCGACGCCATGATCGTCAGGGACATCGGCGGAGCGTCCTTCTTCACCAGGTGCACGGCCAGCGCCCCGAGTCCGCCACCGATCGCGATCAGCGGCCCTTCGGGCCCGAGTACCGCACCCAGGCTGAGAGTGGTCAGCGCCGCGAGGACGATCCCCGCGAGCTCCCGGCCGCTGGGCGGACCGCCGCCCGTCTTGAATCCGAATGCCGGTGAGTGGCCCCCGGTTCCTGGCAGGTACCGGATGGTCAACGCCGTTAACAGCCCACACAGCACCAACCATGGAACCGGCCACCACGCAGGAGCAGGACCCCCGAAGATTTGATTGGGCAGCCCGACGAAGACGTACCGCTGGACCGCCGCGACCAAAGCGAGAAATCCGTAGGCCATGATCGAGATGGGAACGCCCAGGACCGCTGCCAGCACCAGCGCAGCCATGTACGGCCTGGAACGAATCACGGCGACCGGGTCGATGCTGGGTGCCGAGGCGGCAGGCTCGCTCATTTCCGGCAAGCCTGCGCTCCTGTGACTCCGGTACCCCCGATGAAAGGAGGCGCCGAGAGGACCGAGGGAACGGGTTCGGTGCGCCGGTGGTAACCGTTGATCATCCCTCTCCTTCCGCTGGCCGTCCGGTACACGGCGGGAGCCATTAGTGAGGTCTCACAAGCGATACAGGCGGTCAATCACACGTCCGCCAATTTAGCGCTCCAAGCGGGGGCAGTCATCACCCAAAGCGGGTGAACGGGAACCAAGAGCGGTAGTACAGACACTCTCGGTATTCTGAAAGACGTCAAGCAAGCGGCCGTCAGTCGCACATCCGTTGGACGCCCGCCACGGACCCCGCTGCCCGTACCTGACAGCGAGGCGGGCCGCGTGACCGGGAGGGTCAGCCCAGGGCGCGGGGAACAAGATATTCCACACCTTCTGAAGGTGGCCTCTGGTGCCGACAGAAGACCATGTGAAGTTACGCCAATCACTGCGGCAGATCCACGCAATAGGCGGACCAGCTGCCGCCGGCGAGCTCCTGAACCTCATCGATCACGAACTCCAACGGCGTGCCCACACTGAACAATGGGGGCACGCCGCAGGGACCAGCCCGGGACCGGGCTAAAGGAGTTCATCCCCGGTAAGGGGGCGGGGGGCGAGGTTGGTGCTGGCAGGACCCTGAATGACCGTGCCGTCGGTGGCAAACCGCGAACCGTGGCAGGGGCAGTCCCAGGTCGCATCGGCCAAATTGAACTCGACAATGCAGCCCAAATGCGTGCACGTCGCCGAGACCGACAGCACTCTACCGGCCGGATCAGCATAGACGGCGATCCTTTCGCCATCCCGGTCGATGACTGCGCCTTCCCCCGGGGCAGGAACGATGGGAGCACCCTCATCTTCCCGGGCCTGCGCCACATGCTGTGGCCCGGGCGGAAGTGAAACGCTCTGAAGCGCGGCCGGCGTGGCCTCGGCCCGTGGCGTCCGGGTGCTGTCGAACATACGCGCCCAAGGATTCGCCCGGCCGTACAAGCTATCGGCCAGGACCAGGGCCGCCGCGGAGCCGTTGGTCAGGCCCCACTTCCGCAACCCGGTGATCACATGGATGTGGGTGGAATCCGGGGACATGAGGCCCACATACGGGAGGCCATCTACGGAAATGCTGTCCTGGGTGGACCAGCGGAACAAGGGCTCATGCGTGCCGAGACGGTCACGGCTGAAAGCTGTCAGCCGGCGATATCTCTCTGCCGTGTCGCCGGGTTCCTCGGGCCGGTGGCCTTCGCCGCCAGCGAGCACGTAGCTGGCGCCATCGATCTCTACAGCCAGAATCGAGCGCATCGGCTCGTCGACACTGATATAGGTCCCCTCCAGCTGAGGGGAACCCGCCCGGCTCGCGACGAGGTAGGAACGGTGCAGGAAGGACTTCTCAGCAAAACTTCCGTGGTCGCCAAAGGGCACATTGGTAGCCACGATTACATCCCGTGCGCGGAGCGAACCCCGCTCTGTCGCCACCACAACCGGTGACCCGTCCCGGAGCGCAAGGGCCCTGGATTCCTCAAACACAAAACTGCCGCCGCCGTCGACCGCTCGGGCCAGGCCCTGCACGTATCTCACGGCGTGGATCTGCACCTGGTCGTCAAAGCGGACGGCTCCCCTGACGGCGAAAGGCAGCGGCACATCGGCGGTAAAGACGGAAGGAAGGCCGAGCCGGGCGGCCAGCGCCGCCTCCTGCCGGACGAGGTTCAGGGCCCCGTCCGTTTCCGCGTAGGTGAAGTTAGATACGCGGCGGAAACCGCAGTCAATACCCTCGTCCGAGACGACGCGGGCGATGTGCTCGATGGCCGCCTGGTTCGCCTGCCCGTAGCGGCGCGCCGTGTCGGGGCCGTGGCGCCCGGCAAGCTCGGTGTACACCAAGCGATGCAGGGAGGTTACCTTGCCGGTCGTGTGCCCAGTGACGCCTGTCCCGACGCGCGCCGCCTCGATAACCGCGACCGATTGACCAGCACGCTTTAAGGCCAGCGCTGCCGTCAGACCCGCGACGCCACCGCCGATCACCGCGACGTCGACGTCGAGGTCGGTACTGAGCGAGGGATAGCCCGTGCCGGCAGCGGTGGCAAGCCATAGGGAAATGGCCTGCCCTTGCAACATCCCACTCATAACAGCCCCCTTCTAGGAGCACACCATACTGCGGCGAACAGCGCGCTGTCCCGCGGTTCCACCGGAGCCAGCGGCCAGCTCAGCAGTCAGGGCAGCAAGGACGCTGACCGGCGCCGAGGCGGTCGCGCTGGCGCACAGCAGCGACCTACGATGGGCCCCCCACGTGGACCGGCTCGACGTGTGGTCGGTGTGGTGCATCCGGGTGCGACCCGGGCATCGCGGCGAGGGAATCTCCCACCAGCTACTGAAGGGCGCCGTCGACTTCGCCCGATTTGCGTGCTGGTGCGCCTGGATCTCACCGGGGCCTCGAGGGACCGTGCAGGAGACGCGCTCCCCCGCTGAATGCCGGTTCATCCATGGACCCAAAGCGTGGTTTTGCGAAGCCCAAAACAAGCAAGACATCGGATGTATCCTTGCCGATTTTCAGATTGCCACTACAATTGCTTGAAGCGACCAGGCGGTGAGTCGATCAGGCCCGCTAATAACTCCGATGTTTGCAGTGTTTCGACGTTCACGACAATGTGCGACACACGCTGACGAAGCGCCCGAAGGGATACGACAAGAGTGAAAATCGCACGGCTGGGTCCAGCAGGGCATGAAATACCAGTCATCTACGCAGCGGCGGGGAACGGCGGGGAAGAGGCGTATGACGCGAGCAGCATCACCGCCGACATCGACGGCGCATTTCTAGCTGCCGACGGGGTCGCCCGGCTTCGCGCCGCCTTGGCGGCGGGCGCCCTGCCCGTCTTGTCCGGGGCAGCCGGTCTGCGGATAGGAACTCCGCTCGCCCGGCCCAACAACGTGATTTGCATCGGCATGAATTATGCGGCCCACGCCGCGGAGTCGGGGGCCGCTGCGCCCGAAACTCCCGTGGTCTTTCTGAAACCGAACAACACCGTCACCGGCCCCAATGACGACGCCCCGATACCGCCGGGCAGCCGCAAGTACGACTGGGAAGTCGAGATGGGGATCGTAATCGGCAGGGAAGCCAGCTACCTGGGCAGTCCCGCAGAGGCGATGAACGCCGTCGCGGGCTACCTCGTCGCCAATGACCTCTCCGAGCGTGAGTATCAGCTTCCCGGCGCCGCCGGGCAGTGGACGAAGGGCAAATCACTGCCTAAGTCCACACCGCTGGGGCCCTGGCTGGTGCCGGCCGATGAAGTGGACGCCGGCAACCTTCGGCTGCGCAGCTGGGTGAACGGCGAAGAACGCCAGGATTCGAGCACCGCGGACCTGATCTTCGACGTCGCGACGGTGGTGCACCACGTGAGCCAATATATGCTGCTTGAACCGGGGGACGTCATCCTCACCGGGACCCCGGAAGGCGTGGCCCTCTCCGGCCGTTTCCCTTACCTGCAGGACGGCGACATCGTCGATCTCGAGATAGAAGGCCTGGGCCGGCAACGTCAGACATACGTGAGCACCCCCGTCCCGCGAGCACCTGTCCGGGCCGGCACCACACCCGCACCCGCACCGAAGTAGCCACCAGTTCCAGTAAGGAGGCCCGCATGGGCCAGGAAATGAACGGACTCGTCGCCGTCGTCACCGGTGGAGCATCCGGGATCGGCGCCGCCATTGCCGCCCGCCTGCAGGAGTTCGGCGTCAAAGTTGCCGTGCTGGACCTCCGCCCCACCGGACTGCCGGACGGCCAACTCGGCCTGGTATGCGACGTCGCCGACGATGCGTCCGTTCGCGAGGCCATCGAGGCGGTGCGAGCCTCGTTTGGGCGACTGGATATCGTTGTCAACAACGCCGGCATGGGGGCCCAGGGCACCGTGGAGGATAACGACGACGGCGAATGGCACCGCGTCTGGGACATCAACGTCGTCGGGATGGTCCGAGTTACCCGTGCCGCCCTGCCGCTGTTGCGCAGGTCGCCGTCGGCCGCCATCGTCAATACATGCTCCATTGCCGCCACCGCCGGGCTACCCCAACGTGCCCTCTACAGCGCCACCAAAGGGGCTGTGCTCTCACTGACCCAGGCCATGGCTGCTGACCACCTGCGCGAAGGTATCCGCGTCAACTGCGTCAACCCCGGCACCGCGGACACGCCCTGGGTCGGGCGGCTGCTGGACGCCGCCGTCGATCCCGAGGCCGAACGCGTGGCCCTGAACGGGCGGCAGCCGCATGGCCGGCTGGTCACTGCGGACGAAGTCGCGGGCGCCGTTGTCTATCTGGCGAGCCCGCTCTCCGGTTCCACGACGGGTACCTCCCTGGCCGTTGACGGAGGCCTCCAGGCACTTCGGCTGCCCGCGGCCAGGCACTGAGGACTAGGCGCCTCCGATGTTCCGTTCACGACGCTACCCTGCCCCGGCGTGGGTCAAACCAAAATCCTGTCCGAGGGGATGAGGCTCATGACCGTAACCGATGAAGCGATTCTGAAGATCAAGGAAATGATCCTCGATGGACGGCTCACTGCGGGAGAGCGCCTACCTCCGGAGAAGGAACTCAGCGAGCAGCTCGGGTTGTCCCGGAGCTCGCTGCGCGAAGCGGTCAAGGCCCTGGAAATCATCCGCGTTCTCGATGTGCGACGGGGCGACGGCACCTACGTGACGAGCCTGGAGCCACGGCTGCTGTCAGAAGCGATGGCTTTCATCGTAGACCTGCACCAGGACACCTCAGTACTCGAGCTCTTCGAGGTGCGTCGAATCCTGGAGCCGGCAGCTGCATCCATCGCCGCCAGCCGGATCAGCGCTGACCAGCTGGCCCTGCTCAGGGCGAGCATGGCCACAGTCCGGGAAGACACCTCGGTAGAGGAACTGGTCTCCCACGACCTGGAATTCCACCGCATCATTGCCCATGCCAGTGGCAACAGCTACCTCGCGAGCCTCCTGGATGGCCTCTCCAGCGGCACCGTGCGAGCCCGAGTCTGGCGTGGCCTGACCGAGGAACGCGCGGTGGCACGAACCGTTGACGAGCATGCCGCCATCGTGGAGGCGCTGGCTCGCGGCGACGGCGACCTCGCCCGGGCCTTGCTGACGGTCCATATCTCCGGCGTCGAGACCTGGCTCCGCGAAGCGGTCTGAAAAGCCCAGCGAAGCGGCTTAAGAACGGGATGAGACCTGTGCCGTGACGGCGCCGGGGATGGTCTACGCCGCCACGGCACAGGCGCTCGACTGCTCCCCGGTCAGTCCCCCGAGGCGGAGGCCGGTTGGGTCATGGCGGACCCGGTGCGCTGAAGATAGCCCAGCAGGTCACGGATGCCGTAGCTCCAGCGTGGCAGCTCTTCGGTGGGTCCCACCTCGTTGATCAGCGTCCCCAGATGGGAGCTGGAAATTTCCACGGTGTCGCCCATCTGGTGGGTGAACCCGCGGCCTGGCTCGCCCCGGTCCTGGGTGGGGGCGAATAGGGTGCCGGTGTACAAAGCGAAGCCGTCCGGATACTGGTGGTGGTCGCCGTGGGTTGCGGAAATCAGCTCTTCGAAGCTGCGGCTGATCCTGCCCACGCTGCTGTTCCCGGTCAGCAGGTAGCCGTCGGGGCCCTGGACTTTGAGGAGGATTTCTTCGGTCCGCAGGGTCTCCAGGGTGAAGTCCTCGTCAAAGACGCGGATGAAGGGGCCCAGCGCGCTGGACGCATTGTTGTCCTTTGCCTTCCCCAGCAGCAGTGCGCTGCGGCCCTCTACGTCGCGCAGGTTCACGTCGTTGCCAAGCGTTGCCCCGACGGCGGCCCCGCGCGAGTTGACCAGGAGCACCAGCTCCGGTTCCGGGTTGTTCCATGACGAGAACGACGGGATCCCGATCATGGCGCCCGTTCCGACCGAGGAGAGCACGGGTGCCTTGGTGAAGACCTCCGGGTCCGGCCCGATGCCCACTTCGAGGTACTGGGACCAAAGCCCCTCCTCGATTAGCACCTTCTTGGCTTCCACGGCTTCTTTCGAGCCGGGCCGGACTCCCGCCAGGCTGCCGCCAAGGGCTGCACCGACGCGGCCGCGGATGTCTGCGGCCTTTTGCGGATTGCCGCCGGATCTTTCCTCGATGACGCGTTCGATCATGCTGTCCACGAAGGTCACTCCGCAGGCCTTGATGACCTGCAGATCCACCGGGGCCAGCAGATGGGGGCGCTTAGGGTCCCTGGACATGGACGCGTCGATGATGTCCGCTGTCCGCCAGCGGGGCGTTGTCATCGCGGCCTTGACGTCGCTGAGGAGGGTTCTGGATTCCAGCAGATCCGACACCGTGGCGGTGATGGGCTGCAGATCGAAGGCGTCTTCCCCGCGGAAGGCTGCGACGCGCGGCCCCCGGGTTTCAACGTCCCAGACACGTCCAATCAGCACGGCGTTCCCGGCGTCCTCGGGAAGCACGTCCCTCATCGTCAGGCGCTGCGGGAGGTTTTCGCTAGGAATAGTCATCGGGCATCCACCTTTGGCTGCGGTCGGGTCCAGGTCCCGTCGATGCGCTGGGGCACCGACCATGGGTTCGTGTCCTGAAGTGGATCCGGCAATCGTGCGGCAGGGAAATCCTGGTGCGCCACCGGACGCATGAAGCGCCCAACGGCGGCCGTCCCCACGGATGTCGTGGTCGACGTCGTGGCCGGGTAGGGGCCGCCGTGGTGCTGGGCGAAGCTGACCGTAACGCCGGTGGGCCAGCCGTTCCAGAGAACCCGTCCGCTGATGTCGGCTAGCCGGGCCGCGAGTTCGCTGACGTCGTCGTCCGCCTCGGCCTGCAGGGTGGTGGTCAGCTGGCCCTCAAGCAGCTCGGCCAGCGCCGCCAGTTCGGATTCGTCCCGGTATTCAACGAGGAGGCTGGCCGGCCCGAACATCTCCTGGCGCAGCAGCTCGGGCTGCTCGAAGACCGCAGCGCTGGCCGCGCGCAGCACGGTCGGCATCGGGGCGGCGTCGAAAGTGCCCTCCACCAGCTGTTCCACTCCCGGCTGTCCGGCAACCTCCTTGACGGCATTGCGGTAGCCCTCGTGCAGCCGTTCGGTGAGTAGCGGCGCCGGCTCGAAATCCGTGAACGCTGCGCGCAGTGCCTCGGCAACTTCCGACGTCGTCCCCCCGGGGACAAAGAGGAGGCCAGGTTTGGTGCAGAACTGCCCCATGCCGAGGCTGAGTGACGCCGCGTAGCCGCTGAGGATGCTGTCTTTGCGCGCCGACCAGGCCTTTTCGGTCACGAACACGGCGTTGATGCCGCCGAGCTCTCCATAAAATGGAATCGGCTCCGCCCGGGCGAAGGCCCGCTCCGCCAACGCGCGTCCCCCGGCCGTGGAGCCGGTGAATCCGATCGCTTTAACCAGCGGGTGGTCTATCAGCGCTTCAGCCGCCGCCCGGCCCGCGATCAGCGTGAAGAGACCGGCCGGGGCGCCCGCCTCCCGGAGGGCGCGCTGCACGGTTTCGGCCGTGCGTAGCGAGAGTCCGAGGTGGCCCTCGTGGGCCTTGTAAACAACGGAACATCCGGCCGCGAGGGCCGATGCGCTGTCCCCGCCCATGACGCTGAAAGCAAACGGGAAGTTGGATGCGCCGAAGACGCCCACGACACCTAAGGGGACATTCATCCGCCGCAGGTCCGGCCGGGCGCCCATCCCCCAGCCGGGATCCGCATGGTCGATGGTCGCGTCCAGGTGCTCACCGGAGCGGACTTCCGCGGCGAAGAGCCGGAGCTGGAAAACGGTGCGCTTCAGTTCGCCCTGGAGCCTCGCTACACCGAGGTTGGTCTCACGGGCTGCCAGCGGAACCAGGACGTCGGCGTCCTCTTCCAGGGCAGCAGCCACCACCTCGAGCCATCCTGCCCGGGTGGTCAAATCGGCGCGCCGCCCGAGCAGGAACGCGGCGTGTGCCGTCTCTACGGTCGTGTTCAGATCCTCGACACTGGTTCTCACTGAGGCCGCGTCGCGGGTGGTGCTGGAAATCGTCGGTGCCATGAAGTCTCTATCTCCTGAGCGAGCGGATCGGATCATATATGGATGCATCGCATCATATATGCAATGTGACCCGGATCAAATGGTACCGCGGTCAGGGTGTCATTCGTCCGAGCGCGGCACCCGGCAGTGCGGCCGGCTCCGCGCCGAAGGCTCGGGCAAAGCGATGGAACGAACTGCGGAGGTGAGCGCTCATGGCTTCCTCGGCAGCCACCGGATCCGCGGCCGCAACTGCGTCACGGATGCCGCGGTGCTCCATCAGGGTGACCTGGCTGTCCAGGTCCGAGGGGTACAGCCGGAACATGTGCAGGTGGCAATGCGTCTGGGCGTACGCCTGCTGGACCACCGGATTGCCGGCGGAGGCCAGGATCAGGTCGTGGAAGCGTGCATCGTGGGCCAGTAGGTCCTGGCGTACGTTGACGGTGTCATCAATCTGGCGCTCGAGCACCTCAAGTTCCGCCCGCAGGGCGGCCGAGGGATTGGACAGTCGGTCCACTGCGGCTGATCGTGCCGCCCAGGGCTCAACCAGCAGCCGGAACTCAAACAGCGAACGAAGCTCCGGCAGGCTCAATAGGGGCGTGGTGCTGTAGCCCCGGCCGGGGTAGTACACCAGAAGGTTGTCGCCCTCCAGGTGCTGCAGCGCTTCGCGGACTGGAGTCTGGGAGACCCCCAAGCGCCTGGACACCGCATCGATGTTAATGCGCGTACCCGGAGCGATGTCGCCATCCAGAATTGACTGGCGAAGGGCTGAGTACACCTCGCTGGCCGCGACCTTCGCCGTCGTTGCGTCGCCTGCGGTTGATACCGTCACTCGCCCCTCATTTCAGTAGCCGTCGAGATCGTGAGCCGTCCAGTACGGCGGGTCGCCCCGTCGGCCGGCTGCAGCAAGTGAGCAAGCAGAGACTTGACCTAGATCACATTGCATATATGATACAACATATTCCTACAGGATCCCCTGAGGTGCTATCAGCCCGGGATCCCGGAACGCTGTCACAGTCCGCTTCCGTTACGCAGTAAATAATCACCAGGAGAGTACTCATGTTCAGAGCAACGCCGAAGTTGCTTCTTGTTCCGGCTGTCGCCTTGGCCCTTCTATTGGGGGGTTGCTCGTCCGGCGGCGCATCGAATGGACCCGGTGCCGCAACAGGCGCCGTTGGAGACAGCCACCTCACGCAGATTCTCAAGTCAAAGACCATCAAGATCGCCGTCAGCGCCGATTCCCCGGGCTATGGCGTGATGAATTCGTCAGGAACCCACGAGGGCTTCGACATTGACGTCGCAAATGCACTCGGCGCCTCTTTGGGCGCAAAGGTAGAGTTCGTCACCGCCACGAATGAAAGCCGCATCCCGTTGCTGCAGACGGATAAGGCTGATGCCGTGATTGCCACCTTCACCGCATCGGATGCGCGCGCCCAAGTGGTGGACATGTCCGAGCCGTATGCCGCGAGCTCCACCGTCTTCATGGTGCCTGCCGGGAGCCCGATCGCCAGCTACGGGGACCTTGACGGCAAGTCGGTGGCTACGTCTCGGGGAAGCGTGGGCGAGCAAATCCTCAAGGCCAGCTTCCCCAACGCCAAGATCACCGGCTTCAACACGACGGCGGACTCCATCCAGGCGCTCAAGAGCGGCAAGGTGGACGCGCTGATTGAAAACAACGCCATTGTCGGCGGTCTCGTGAAAAAAGAACCTGCCGCGTTCCAGGTTCTGAAGGGCGATCCGATCAAGCCGGCGCTGTTCTCCATCGGCGTCAAGCAGGGCGACCAAACCTGGCTCAACTACCTCAACAACTTCATCCGGAACTACAACATCTCCGGACAGAACGAGGCCTCCCTGCAGAAGTGGTTCGGGCTGTCACTCCCTCCGTTCCTCGCCCACTAGACAGCATTCGAACGCGTCCTCAGGCGTGGGTGGATGACATTGCAGTCTCCACCCACCCTGCCGTTCACGGATAGGATCCCTTGCTCATGGCTCTATATTTCGGAGACCTTCTCCCGTTCAGCTCGCTCTTACTCGAGGGACTTTGGACGGCTTTGTACATCACGCTCGTGGCCATGTTGGTGGGAAGCGCACTCGGTGTTCTCGTGTACTTGGGGAAGGTCGGGCCCGGAAAACCACTCAGCATCCTGTGCACGTGCTATATCGAGGCCATCCGCAACACGCCTCTGCTAGTTCAGCTGTACCTGATCTATTTCGCCCTTCCTGCCTTGGGCATCAACCTCGAGCCCGTCTGGGCCGCCATCATCGGCCTGACCCTGAATAATGCTGCATACACGGCGGAAATCTACCGGGCCGGGTTCGAATCGGTGCCCCACGGCCTGCGTGAAGCAGGAAAAGCGCTCGGCATGAAGCCTGGCCAGATCGTGCGCTACATCATTTTGCTGCCGGCCACACGAAACGTCTTCCCCGCACTGACCAACCAGCTCATTCTGCTGTTCTTGGCTTCGTCGATTGGATCCATCATCTCGCTTCCTGAATTGACCAACGCGATCATGAGCGTCAGCAACACCACGTACCGAACCATCGAAGTACTCGCCGTCGGCGGCCTGCTCTATCTCGGGGTATCGGCGCTGATGTCGCTGGCCTCCAAACGGGCCGAAACAACGCTGTTCCGGTGGGCGGTGGGTACCCATGTTTAGGCCCTTTGACTGGCAGGACCTGATTCCGCTGCTCCAGGGAGCATGGCTGACCATTCAGCTCTGCGCCGTATCCGGCATTCTCGGAGTCTTCTTTGGACTGATTCTCGGCATCGCCCGGACGTCGCCGAGCAGGATCGCGCGATGGATCAGCACCGTCTACATCAGCTGCGTCCGCGGCATTCCTGTTCTGGTCATCATCTTCTTCGTCTTTTTCGGGATTCCGTTGCTGTTTCCCGGCCTGGAACCGGACAAATTCTCCTCAGCCGTCATCGCACTGACTTGCTTCGCCGCAGCCTACGTAGCAGAGATCGTGCGCGGCAGCATCGAAGCCGTGGCCAAGGGACAGAGCGAAGCAGCGGATGCCCTCGGTCTCAACTACTGGCGGAAACTGACCTACGTCATCCTTCCCCAGGCAGTGAAGATCATGGTTCCGCCAGGCATCGGCTTCCTCATCGGCCTGGTCAAGGATTCGTCGCTCGTCACGGTCACCGGCCTCCTCGAACTGACCCATGCCGGGAACATCGTCACCAACCTCACCGGTGACCCCATCAAGACGTTCTTGGTGGTCGCCGCCATGTACTTCGTCATCTGCTATGGCATCTCCCGGCTGGGCCGACTCTACGAGAGGCGCACCGGCGTCCATGTCGACCCCCTCAAACTTCCAGAGCCCGCGGGCATTTAGATCGGAATACACCAGTGATTTTTGTTGAGAATTTGAATAAGAAGTTCGGGCCGAACCATGTGCTCAAGGGCATCGATTGCCACATCCGCGAGCGTGAGGTGGTGTGTGTCATAGGTCCCTCAGGATCCGGCAAAAGCACCTTTCTGCGGTGCATGAACGGCCTGGAGTCAATCTCCTCGGGCAGCATCGTCATCAACAAGCACCGGTTGGACGATTCGAAGACCAATATCAATCTGGTCCGGCAGGAGGCGGGGATGGTCTTCCAGCATTTCAACCTGTTCCCGCACCTGAAAGTCATCGACAACGTCATGCTTGCCCCGCTCAAGGTCGCCAAGACCTCCAAGGAGGAAGCCCGCGCCAAGGCTGAAATGCTGCTGACAAAGGTGGGCCTCGCGGAAAAGATGAACACCTTCCCTGGGAACCTGTCCGGCGGTCAGATGCAGCGCGTCGCCATAGCCCGGGCCCTGGCGATGGATCCCAAAATCATGCTCTTCGATGAACCCACCTCGGCTCTCGACCCCGAAATTGTCGGCGAAGTTCTGGCCGTCATGAAGGACCTCGCAAATGAGGGCATGACCATGGTAGTTGTCACCCACGAAATGGGCTTCGCCCGGGAAGTGGCCGACCGCGTGATCTTCATGGACCAGGGACGGATCGTCGAGGAAGGCACGCCGGACGAGATCTTCTCCGCACCGCAGCACGGAAGAACCCAGGGATTCCTGAGCAAGGTTCTCTAGCCACCGTTCTCTAGCCGGGCACCTGCTCCCCCTCAGCGTCCGGTGGGGCGTACCCCACCGGACGCCCCAATTCCGGGCAGGACCTGCGGCCCGGACGTGCTGGCCCATTGACGGCCCGATTTGAAGTCCGTCCTGCCGAAAACATCGAACAAAGGTTTATCCCCGTGGCCACTGCCATTGCGCCCCTCATCCACCTTCACACCGAAGACAACGTGGCCATCACTACCCAGGACATGCAGGTAGCCTCAACGGCCAGCGCCGGCGACCAACTGGTGACGCTGGCCGCCGCAGTTCCGCGCAGCCACAAGGTGGCCGTCCGCGACATTGCCGAAGGCGACGCGGTCCGCCGGTACGGCCAGATCATCGGTTTCGCCCGGTCGGACATCAGCACCGGGGACCATGTCCACCTGCACAATCTTGATTACAAGGAGTTCGACCGCGACTACGAGTTCTGCGTGGACGCCAAGGATGAGCCTGTCCTGCCCCTCAGCGAGCGGGCAACCTTTCAGGGCTATGTCCGCTCGGACGGCAAGGTCGGAACCCGGAATTACATCGGCGTCCTGAGCACGGTCAACTGCTCGGCCACGGCAGCAAGCCAGATCGTCCAGCGCCTCCGGTACTCGGGCGTCCTTGACCAATACGAGAACGTCGATGGCATCGTTGCACTGACGCATGGCACCGGATGCGGCATGGCCCAGGAAGGCGAGGGGATGGACATCCTCCGCCGGACCATGCGCGGCTACCTCACCCACCCCAATTTCGGCGGCTTCCTGGTGCTGGGCCTCGGCTGCGAGGACAACCAGATCAACCAACTGACCCAGGACGTCCAGCTCCGCCCGGACCTGCCCATCGTGTATTCGACCATCCAGGAGCTCGGCGGAACGTCGAAGACCATCACCGCCGGCATCGGTTGGCTCACCGGGATGCTGGGGCAGGTCAATGAGGCGAAGCGAACCACCGTCCCGGCATCCGAGCTCATTCTCGGAACCAACTGCGGCGGCTCCGATGCATACTCCGGAATCACGGCCAACCCCGCGCTTGGCAACGCCGTGGACCGCCTTGTCCACCAGGGGGGGACCGGGATCGTCGGCGAGACGCCCGAAATTTACGGCACCGAGCATATGCTCGTCCGGCGGGCGGCCACGGAGGCCGTGGCCCGCAAGCTGCTGGCGCGCATCGACTGGTGGCGCGACTACACCGCCAAGAACTCAGGATCCATGGACAACAACCCGTCTCCGGGCAACAAGGAGGGTGGCCTCACCACCATTCTCGAAAAATCCCTGGGCGCCGTCGCCAAGGGAGGCACCACCACCCTCGCGGACGTCGTGGAGTACGCGGAACCAGTCACCTCGAAAGGGTTCGTGTTCATGGACACCCCCGGCCACGATCCCGTGTCCGTCACCGGCATCGTCGCCGGCGGGGCCAACCTGGTCTGTTTCACCACCGGCCGTGGATCGGCGTTCGGATGCGCTCCGGTGCCCAGCATCAAACTCGCCACAAACACCGAACTCTATGACCGCATGACCGAGGACATGGACATCAACTGTGGCGGCGTGGCCGACGGCACCACCACCATCGAGGACCTGGGAGAGGAGATTTTCCGGACGATCCTGGACGTTGCCTCGGGGACCCACACCAAGAGCGAGGACTTCGGCTATGGCGACAAGGAATTCGTTCCGTGGATGGTCGGCACGGTGATGTAGCCCTAGCGCTGGAGCCGGAGCGGCGGCCGTTTCGTGTGGACCAGCGTCGGACATCCTGCACTGACATCGAAGGCCACGGAAAACCGTCCAAATGAGTTTTTGATGTGGTCAGACATGGCCTGCTCCGCCAACTCCGGATCGGCGTTGGCGACGGCGGTGGCAATCCGTCGATGCTCGTCGATCGTTTCAGCCCTGTAGAGGTCCCGGGGATACAGCCGGAATATGTGCAGGTGGCAGTGGGTCTGTGCGTAGGCCTGCCCGATGACCGGGTTTCCGGTGGCCGTCAGGATCAGTTCGTGGAACCGCGCATCATGCGCCACCATGTCCTGACGCAGGTCTTGGTCCGGGTCCGCCGTGTCGGCAAACTTTTCCACCTCATGGAGGAGTTGGGTTCCGGGATTGGAAAGCCTGTCCACCGCTACCGCCCGGGCCGCCCAGGGTTCGACCAGCAGCCGGAACTCAAAGAGGTCATGCAGACCCTGAAGATCCAGCAGGGCCGTGGTGCTGTAGCCCCTGCCCGGCGCATAAACGATCAGGTTGTCGCCCTCGAGGCGCTGCAGCGCTTCCCGAATCGGCGTCTGGGACACGCCAAAGGTCCGGGAAATGGCCTCGATGTTGATCCGCGAGTCCGGCGCGATTTCCCCGGACATGATGGCCGCGCGGAGCAACGTGTACACCTCGCTCGTAGGGACCTTGGCTTGGTCTGCGGGAGCCCGATTTGGCATGAAACCCTTCCGTCCCTCCGTATATGTGGCTTAAACGAAGCATATGTGATCGGCCCCTGCCCAGCACATCACACACGATCACCCCCTGCGGCCATCCGGCTGCGGCCCCGGGGCCGCGCCAAATTGCTTGACTCAGATCACACCCTATATATAATTAGGAGTATTCCTATAGGATTCGACCTCAGCGCATCACTTATGGAACGCCACGCCCGCACTGACCAGCTAATTCGCTAAGGAATCAAAATGACAGTCATCACCGGGGTGGACGTAGTCGACGTCCGCTTCCCCACATCGCTGACCGCGGACGGCTCCGACGCCATGAACAAGGACGGCGACTACTCCGCCGCCTACGTCGTCCTCCGCACCGACGACCCGCAGCTCTCGGGCTACGGGTTCACTTTCACGATTGGCCGCGGCAACGATCTTTGTGTCGCCGCCGCCGAACAGCGTGCGCTGCCGCTGATCGGGCGGAGCGTCGAGGAGATCACGTCGGACCTGGGCGGCATCTACCGCGAACTGCAGTCCGACTCCCAGCTCCGCTGGCTCGGTCCGGAGAAAGGCGTCATCCACCTTGCCCTTGCCGCGGTCATGAACGCCGTGTGGGACCTGGCAGCACGCCGGGCCGGAAAGCCGATGTGGAAGCTGCTGGCCGAGATGACACCGGAAGAACTTGTCGACGCGGCGGACATGCGCTACCTCTCGGACGCGCTCACCCGCGATGAAGCACTGGAGCTGCTGAGGAAACTCGAAGGTACCCGCAAGGACCGGATCGCGCAGCTGGATGTGTCCGGATACCCGTCATACACCACGTCTGCCGGCTGGCTCGGCTACTCCGACGACAAGCTCCGGATGCTCTGCCAGGAGGCCGTGGACTCGGGCTACCGCCACATCAAGCTGAAGGTCGGGGCCGACCTTCAGGACGACATCCGCCGCTGTTCAATCGCCCGCGAAGTCATCGGCGACGACGCCCACCTGATGATTGACGCCAACCAGGTCTGGGATGTTCCGGAGGCCATCGAATGGGTCAGCGCCCTGGCCGAGTTCAAGCCTCTGTGGATCGAAGAGCCCACCAGCCCCGACGATATTCTCGGCCACGCAGCGGTCCGGAAGGCCGTGGCACCGATCGGTGTAGCCACCGGCGAACACGGAATGAACCGTGTCCTGTTCAAGCAGCTGTTCCAAGCCGAGGCCATCGACTACTGCCAGCTGGACGCCTGCCGGCTGGGCAGCGTCAACGAGGTCCTTTCGGTGCTGTTCATGGCAGCCAAATTCGGGGTCCCGGTTTGCCCGCACGCAGGCGGCGTAGGCCTTTGTGAGCTGGTGCAGCACCTGTCGATCTTTGACTTCGTCGCCGTCTCGGGCAGCCTCGAGGGACGGGTCACCGAGTTTGTTGATCACCTCCACGAGCACTTCGTCGATCCCTGCATCGTGCGCGACGGCGCGTACATGCTGCCGTCCCTTCCCGGATACAGCGCGGAGATGTTCGAGACCACCCTTGCCGAGTTCTCGTTCCCGGCGGGCTCGTACTGGGCTAAAACCAGGAACGCCGCTCCCGTCAGCGTCTAAGCCACCCGCGGGGCCGGGCACGTCCCGGCCCCGCAAAGCTCTCAGCAAAGGAAGAAGCCATGCCAGCGGCAACATACATCGGCAACAGCACCATCGACATCGTTGAAAGCAATCAGCGCCCGCCCGCTCCGGGCGAGGTCCAGATTGATGTTGCCTTCACGGGAATCTGCGGAACCGACCTTCACATCCTGCACGGGAACATGGACGCCCGGGTCACTTTTCCGGCGATCATCGGTCACGAAATGTCCGGCCGCATCTCAGCCGTCGGCGAAGGCGTCAGCGGCTGGAACCTGGGCGACCCGGTCACGGTCATGCCCCTACATTGGTGCGGCGACTGCCCAGCCTGCAAGGCCGGGCATCAGCATATTTGCCAGAATCTGAACTTCATCGGCATCGACTCGGCCGGCTCGCTGCAGAAGCAGTGGAACGTCCAGGAGAATGTCCTGGTCAGGCTGCCGGACTCCCTGCGTCTGGATCACGCCGCACTGGTTGAACCTGTTGCGGTGTCGGTTCACGACGTCCGCCGCGCCGAGATTCAACCGGGCGAGAAAGCAGTCGTCATCGGCGGCGGCCCCATCGGAGTCCTCATCGCCACGACCGCCCGGCACGCCGGCGCCGAGGTTGTCGTACTGGAGCTGGACGCCGACCGCCGCGCCATGATTCAAGAGCTGGGCTTTGATGTCCTAAACCCACAAACACAGGACCAGGTCGAATGGGTCAACACCTGGACAGGCGGGGCCGGCGCCGACGTCGTCTTCGAGGTTTCCGGTGCTGCAGCCGCGGTACTGGGGGCGACGGCGCTGGCAAAGGTGCGGGGCCGGCTCGTGATCGTGGCCATCCACCCCCAGCCCAGGCCTGTGGACCTTCAGCGGGTATTCTGGCGCGAACTGACCATCGTGGGCGCCCGCGTCTACGAACGCCGGGACTTCGAAACGGCGGTCGAGCTGCTGGCTGCCGGCGTCATACCGGCCGATCAAATGATCACCGGAACCGTTCCCCTCGAGCGGACCGCTGACGCGTTCAGCCGGCTCGCCGCCGGAGACGCCATGAAGATCCTCGTCGATTGCCAGGCGGTACCGGCGTGAGCACTGATCCCTTCGACTTGACCGGGAAACTTGCTGTTGTCACCGGCGCGAAACGTGGACTCGGCCGGGCCATGGCCGAGGCCCTGGCCGCTGCCGGAGCCGACATCATCGGCGTCAGCGCAACCCTGGAGCCCGAGGACAGCGAGGTCGCCCAGGCTGTCCAGTCACTCGGGCGCACATTCAGTGCCCGCACCGTCGACTTCTCGGACCGGGCCGCCGTCGGCGCCCTTGGCACCGAACTGACCGCCATGGAACGGCCTGTTGACATCCTCGTCAACAACGCCGGCACTATTGAACGGGCACCCGCGGCAGAGCACTCGGACGATCTCTGGGACCACGTGCTGCAGGTGAATTTGTCCTCGCAGTTTGTGCTGAGCCGCGAAATCGGCCAAGCCATGATCCAGCGTGGCGCAGGGGGCAAGATCATTTTCACCGCGTCCCTGCTGAGCTTCCAAGGCGGCATCAACGTCCCCGGCTATACTGCCGCCAAATCGGGCATCGCCGGGCTGACGAAGGCGCTGTCCAACGAGTGGGCGGTCCACGGCATCAACGTCAACGCCATCGCCCCGGGGTATATCGCCACAGACAACACGGAGGCGTTGCGCAACGACCCCAGCCGGTCCCAGGCAATCTTGGACCGCATCCCGGCTGGCCGCTGGGGCACTGCCGACGACATGGCCGGGGCCGTCGTGTTCCTGGCCAGCCGCGCCTCGGACTACGTCTCCGGCACGGTGCTGTCAGTGGACGGCGGGTGGCTGGGACGATGACTCACACCTCGACAGCAACCGTGACCGGGATACTCGCTGAAATCCAGATAGTTCCGGTGGTGGTCCTGGATGACCCTGCAGGGGCGAACGAACTCGCCGATGCCCTGGTTGCCGGCGGAATCCCCTGCGCCGAAATCACCTTCCGCACACCTGCCGGCCTGGAAGCGCTGAAGGCGCTTCGCGGGCGCACCGATCTCCTGCTCGGTGCCGGCACGGTGCTGAACGCCGCCGACGTCGATATAGCCGCCGATGCGGGGGCGAAGTTCATCGTCAGCCCCGGATTCGGAGCCGACGTCGTTATGCGGTGCCGTGAACGCGGCGTCACCGCCATCCCGGGAGTCGCAACGGCCTCGGAACTGCAGGCAGCCGTTGCCGCCGGTCTCCGGCACGTTAAGTTCTTCCCGGCTGAACAAGCAGGTGGCCTGCCGATGCTCAGCGCACTCGCTGGCCCCTTCCCCGAGGTGCGGTTCATGCCCAGCGGGGGCTTGCGTCCGGAGAACGTGAACACCTATCTGGACCATCCTGCGGTGTTCGCCGCCGGCGGCAGCTGGATGGTCCCCCGCGCCGCGATTGTTGCGGGCAACTTCCAGGAAATTGCCCGACTCTGCGCCGAAACCCGGTCAGCGTTGGCCGAACACCACCGGATGAACCAGGGACCCATCTGATGCCTCTGACGGTCAAGACCGACGCGTCTTACGACGCCGTGGCGCTGGGTGAAATCATGCTGCGCCTGGACCCAGGAGCCGGGCGCATCCGGACGGCCCGGCAATTCGACGTCTGGGAGGGCGGCGGCGAGTACAACGCGATCCGGGCCTTGAGCCATGTCTTCGGGCAGCGGACAGCGGCCTTGTCAGCACTCGTCGACAATGACATCGGACATCTCATCGAAAGCCTGGCCCGCGCCGGCGGCGTGGATACTTCCCTCATCAAGTGGGTCCCGTATGACGGTCTGGGACGTGAGTCCCGCAACGGGCTGAACTTCACGGAACGAGGCTTTGGCATCCGCGGCGCGCGGGGCGTATCCGACCGCGGAAATACGGCAGTGTCACAGATGTGCGCCGAGGACGTGGACTTTGAGGACCTCTTCGGCGTTCGCGGCGTCCGCTGGTTCCACACCGGCGGCATTTTCGCGGGGCTCTCCGAAAACTCCTGCGCGACGGCGATCGCCGCCATGACGTCCGCGCGGAAACACGGCACAGTTGTGTCCGTTGACCTTAACTACCGTCCGAGCCTGTGGGCAGACCACGGAGGCCAGGAGCGGGCGGCCGCCGTTTTCACGCAACTGACCGCAGCCGCCGACGTCGTCATTGGAGGTGAAACGGACTTTGTCGACAGGCTTGGCATCGAGGCTCCCCCCGCGTCCCTGGCTGGCACGCCGCGATTTACCTCGATCGCTTCCCGGACACTGGCCCGGTTCCCCAATTTGGGAATGGTGTCCGCCACCACCCGCAGGGTCAGCAGCGCCAGCCGCAACGACTGGCATGGAATGTGCCACACATTAAAGGCCGGAACCGTTACCTCCCGGGAACGGACGGACCTGGAGATTCTCGACCGCGTAGGCGGTGGGGACGGATTCGCGTCCGGTCTCATCTACGGTTTGTTGCAGGGCCTCTCTGTTCAGGAAGCCGTCGAAATCGGTGCCGCCCACGGCGCCTTGGCCATGACCACCCCCGGCGACAATTCCATGGCGACCCTGGCGGAAGTCCTCACGGCGGCTCAAGGACAGGGCTCGTACACCAACCGATAAGGCCGCGCCTACCGAACCAGGGTGAGCTATGCTGTCGCGTTCCAGTGCGGGCAGAGATCGGCAGGCATAAACTAATTGAAGGACGTCTCTTCCAGCGCCGGGAAGGTCATCATGGACTCCACCCTGTGTCCCTCCTGCGGCCGCGTCTACCGTGACTCGGTCATCGAGGAGACGGGGACCGCGCCCGTTGCTTTCCGGGTCGACGTCACCGCGGGACCAATTGCTGAGGCCATCCGGGTCCACTGGAACCTCAGCGCCCAGGAATGAACCTGCTGAGCGGGGCAAGTTAAAGCCCGGCGCATCTTTCGAACCTTTCATTGGGCGGGGAGGCGCCGCATGATGGGCGCATGAGTGAATTCGCGTCAGCCGGCGATTCCGCTGTTGCCAAGGCTCAACACGAGCTCCAAGAGGCCGGGGTCCGCACCGTGATCGGGACGGTGGTGAATGCTTCGGGCATCACGCTGGCCAAGAGCGTTCCGGTAGCCCGGCTCAAAACCTTCCAGCAATCCGGGATGGGCGCCGCCCCCGTCTGGCATGTCTTCACCATCGACGGCGGGATAGCTTTCACGGACAGCATCACCACCGTAGGCGATTTGCGCCTCAAGATAGATATCGCGGGACTCCGTGTCCTGCAGGGCGGCCGGGCATGGGCACCGGGCAAGCTTTTCGAACAAGACGGAGCCGCGTCTCCGGCCTGTGCCCGCGGCCTTCTGGCCACTGTCGACGGCAGCCTCGACGAGGCCGGATACCAGGCACTCGTGGGCCACGAACTTGAATTCTTCCTCGTCGCCCCGGACGGTTCAGCGCTGGAGACCACACCCTGGGTTCCATACGGCGCAACCGGCCTTCTGGATCGATCAGAATTCCTCGATGATCTGCTGTCATTGCTGAACCATGCCGGCATTCCGATGGAGCAGATCCACGCCGAGTACGGCAGAAACCAGTTCGAGTTTTCCCTGCCCCCTGCTTCGCCGGTTGAGGCTGCGGACACTGTGGTCCTTTCCAAGATCATCGTTGGCATCGTCGCCCGGGCCCACGGCATGCAGGCCTCGTTCTCTCCGCTGCCCTTTACCGGCACGGTCGGAAACGGCGCCCACCAGCACTTTTCGCTCCACAAGAACGGCCTGCCGCTGTTCTCCGGCGGCAGCGGACCGCACGGCATCTCCGCCGAGGGCGGCGCGGCCATGGGCGGCATCATCGCAGGAATTCCCGATGTCCAGGGATTCCTCACGGGATCGGTCCTGTCCGGAAGCCGCCTGACACCCGGCTCGTGGTCGGGCGCCTATTTATGCTGGGGCCTGGAAAACCGGGAAGCCTCCGTGCGCTTTCTGAACGAGGGCAAGAGCAATCCGCACGGGGCCAACGTCGAGGTGAAAATCGTCGACCCGTCGTCAAACGTGTATCTGGCCTCCGCAGCCATCCTTGCGATCGCCCTTGACGGCATCCGCGGCGGGCGCCAGCTTCCGGCAGAGATCCCGGGTGACCCCGGACGGCTTTCGGACGACGAGCGGCGCCGGGCCAACGTCCGGCTGCTCACCAACTCCCCCTCCGCCATCATCGACACGCTGGACACGTCGCGCCTGGCCCGCGGGCTTCTGGGCGACGCAATCGTCGATGCCACAGTGGCCGTCCGGCGCTACGAACAGCGAATCGCCGCGGACCTCCCGCCGGACGAGCTTTCCGAACGCTTTCGACTCGCCTGGTCAATCTAATGGCGGGCGGTTCTTTCGCGGACTTCGTCGACCACGTCAGCCTTGTTGATCACCACGTGCATGGCGTGTTTCACGCCGCCGGCGATGAGGCGCGCTTTCAGAACGCGCTCAACGAGGGGAACACCGAACCGCTGGCCTACCCGGAGGACGCCTACGACACACAGATCGGGCTCGCCATCCGCCGCTGGTGCAGCGGGATTCTTGATCTGCCACGCCACGCCTCACCGGCGGACTACTGGAGCCGGCGTTCCGAGCTTGGAGAACTCGAGGTGTGCCGGCGCATGACCCGCGCTGCCGGGGTGAGCGACTGGCTGATCGATACAGGCCTGGATGGCGCTGACTACCTCGGACGGGCCGGTCTGGCCGACGTCTCCGGCGGGCGAACCCACGAGATCGTTCGGCTGGAACTGGTCGCCGAGGCGCTGCTCCGGGAGATTGCCAATCCGGCAGACTACGTCGACGAGTTCGGCCAGCGGCTTCACGAGCTCACCCGCAGCGCAGTGGGGGTCAAGACGGTTCTCGCCTACCGCGCAGGATTCGACCGGGATCTCAGCCGGCCGACGTCGGCTGCGGTCACGGAAGCAGCCCGCCGCTGGCAGGAGGACCCGCGCGCCGGGTCCAATGCGAAGCTCACCGACGTGACGCTCATTGCCCACGGCATTCATACGGCGGTGTCGATGAGGCTTCCGCTGCAGTTCCATGTCGGATTCGGTGACCGCGACCTGGACCTCCACAAAACCAATCCCATGTACCTCCTGGATTTTCTCCGGTCCCCCGGGGCCCGGGACACACCCATCATGCTGCTGCACTGCTATCCGTTCGAGCGCGAAGCCGGCTATTTGGCCCACGCTTTTGAGAATGTCTACCTCGATGTGGGCCTAGCGGTGAACTTCACGGGGTCACGGAGCCGTGATCTGGTGGCCCGCTCGTTCGAACTGGCTCCCTTCACAAAAGTCCTGTACTCCTCGGACGCATTTGGCCCGGCCGAACTTCACTACCTCGGAGCGCGGCTGTGGCGCAACGCCATCACCAAGGTTGTCGGTGGATGGATCGACGACGACGACTGCTCCGAGGCGGATGCCCGCAGGATCGTGCAACTCGTCGCACGCGACAACGCCCGCCGTGTGTACGCGCTCCCCTGAGCCGCCGACCCGGATCTGGTGCCGGACTCCTGCCGGGGGACACGATGGCACTTGAAACCCGGTCAGCTTCGCGGGGTCTCCGAGTTCGGCCGCCGGCGGAACGGTCATGCAGGCGGGCGCTCCACGCTGTCCGTTGACCGTTGTCCGGGCGCGCAGGCGAATCTATACTGTGGACACCGCGAACTGTTCCAGTGCCTTGGCGGCTGGAAGTATCACCCTGCAGCGCCGACTCCGGCGAGATCAATTCCACTATTGGACCAGGGGCGCCGACCCCATGGCACGGAAGCAGCAGACCGATGAGCACAACGCATCAGGAAGAGCAGGGCGGCGACGTGGACCGCGCCCTTAAGGAGTTGCGCGGGCGCCTGGCGGGGTCGGTGATCGAGCCGCAGGACCCCCTATACGACGAGGCCCGGGCGGTCTGGAACGGCATGATCGACGTGCGTCCGCGGGCGGTCATCCGGGCGGGAGCCGTCGGAGACATTGACCCCGTCCTCCACACGGCCCGGCACACCGGCCTGCCGCTGGCCGTACGCGGCGGCGGGCACAACATCGCCGGCCACGGCACTGTCGACGGCGGCCTCGTGCTGGACCTGGGCCAGTTGCGCGGTGTGGAGGTCGACGACGAACACCGGCTCGTGACCGTCGAACCCGGGGCGACCCTGGCCGACGTCGACCGGGCCACCACCACGCACGGACTGGCCGTGCCGCTTGGCGTGATCAGCGCAACCGGGGTGGCGGGACTGACGCTCGGCGGAGGGGTGGGCTGGTTGACCCGGTCCGACGGGCTTAGCCTGGACAACCTGGTCTCCGCCGACGTCATCACCGCCACCGGAGAGCACCTGCACGCCAGCGAACAGGAGAACCCCGAGCTGTTCTGGGGGCAGCGCGGCGGGGGCGGGAACTTCGGGGTGGTCTCGTCCTTCACCTTCCGCGCCCGGCCGCTTCCGGATGCCGTCCTGGGTGGAAACTTGTTCTACCGCCCGCCCCGCTGGAAGAGCGCGCTGAGCGCGTTCGACCGGTGGACGCAGGATCTGCCCGACGAAATGAACCCGATCATCTCCTTCCTGGTGCTCCCGCCCGACCTCGAGATGGGAGAGGAGCCGTGGATGATCATCGGCTTTGCCTGGGCGTCGGAGAACCACCAGCCCGGGCTCGAGCTGATCGAGCGGCTGCGCGCCGCCGCGCCCCCGGACGAGGAGGAAGTCGTGCCGACAGACTGGCTGGCGTGGCAGTCCGCCATGGACAGCCTCTTCCCCAAGGGCTCCCGGGGGTACTGGAAGAACTTGTCGTTCTCCCGGCTGGACGACGCCGCCGTCGACGTTCTGGTCGGTTTCGCCTCCGAGGTGACCTGGATGGGGACCGGGATCGATATCCACCACATGGAGGGGGCCTTCGGGCGTGTGCCGGAGGAGGCCACAGCGTTTCCCAACCGCTCGGCGAAATACTGGCTGAACATCTACGGTTTCTGGAACGACCCCGCGGAGGACCAGCGGCTGAGCGCGTTCGCCCGGAAGGCCCACGCTCTCATGCAGCCGTTCGGCGAGCACGGCGAGTACGTCAACTTCCTCGGCGCGGAAATCGGGCAAGACGTCATCGAGGCCGCACGTCAGGCCTACGGGCCGGATACCTATGACCGGCTGGTGGCACTGAAGAACCGTTTCGACCCGGACAACCTTTTCCGCCTCAACCACAACATCGT
The DNA here is from genome assembly GCF_040547365.1 of Pseudarthrobacter sp. PvP090. Classification (NCBI taxonomy): domain Bacteria; kingdom Bacillati; phylum Actinomycetota; class Actinomycetes; order Micrococcales; family Micrococcaceae; genus Pseudarthrobacter; species Pseudarthrobacter sp. PvP090. The sequence goes on along the minus strand of NZ_JBEPPO010000003.1, from coordinate 246,259 downwards.
GCCGACCTCCGCCTGAGACGGCGACGGCGGGCGCAACCTCAGATGCCTGGCTCTTCTTCCTCCGCCAGTCTGATCATGCGCAGTTCGTCCTCCACCGCGCGGGAAGGCCAATAGTCCTTCGCCAGTTCACTGGCCCGGATTTTGTCTGCTGACGGTACCAGCTTGCTGAGCAGCCCGGCCGCCTGAAGCAGGGCGATCAGCGCTTTGGTTCTGGCATCGGGCGCCGTGGCGTAAGGCTTCGCGGGTGCGGGAGTCGCCGCATCGGTCGTCGCAGCAGGTGCCGCGGTATCAGGCGTCCCGGCGTCGGATGCCGCGACTTCCGAAGCGCCGGCAGCCGCCGGCGCGACGCCGAGTGCGGCCTGGATCTTTTCCAGGAGCGCCGCCTCCGGAGCGTGGTCCTTCTCCGGGTACCGCACGCCCCGGAACACGCCCAGGTGTTTCTCGCCGACATGTTCCACGATGCCCCGTGCCGCCATCCCCTCGTAGACACGCTGCATTTCGGCGCGGCCCTCCAGCATGGAAACCCACCGCTTGGGCGTGTGGGGCCGGGACTTGCCACGGATGAGCTCCAGCTCGTGCTGCAGGTCCGTCTGCGGGGCGGTGGCTCTAGCCCTGACGTGCTTCCCCTGCAGCCCGATGGCGCCGATCAGCTCCAGCTCGGCCAGTATCGCCCCGGCCAACGTGGTCCTGAGTGCGAACATCGGCACCTCAGGTTTGCCGTCTTGGTCATTGGTTGCGAGAAGGAGGAATGCCTGGGGAAGATTCAGTTCCGCCGCCGTCGGCGTTTCAGCGTTCATAGGATCATCGTGGCGCAGGTGGGCAGCCACCACAATGGAAACTTACAAGCGTCGACGTCGGCAGCAGGCCTAAGCTAATTGAAGAACGTCTTTTCCATCACCGGGGAGGTCATCATGGACAGTGAAACCGCCGATGTGATCGGTCACGATGTCACCACCATCACCTGCGTGTGCGGCAACACCGTCAGCAAGGACGGGTTGATCCAGGCCAACTCACAAGGCGTCCCCGTCTACAACGATGACAACACCCCGGTCCCCGCCGGGCTGGCGGAATGGCCTGCGGACGAGGATCTCTACACCCTGTGCCCGTCATGCGGCCGCGTGTACCGCGACTCGGTCATCGAAGAGACAGGGACCGCGCCCGTTGCTTTCCGGGTCGACGTCACCGCCGGCCCCATCGCCGAGGCCATCCGGGTCCACTGGAACCTCAGCGCCCAGGAATGACACCGGTGGGGGGGGGGGGGCGGGGGGCGCCCCCCCCCCCCCCCCCCCGCCGGGGGGGGGGGGGGGGGGGGGCCCCCCCCCCCCCCCCCCCGCTTCCGTCGGGTGCCTACTGGCTGAAGGGGACCTTTTCCCAGTCCAGAATGTCCGCGCCGTCGGCACTGTTGCCGGCGACGGTGAACCTGGCGTAGTTGGTGGCGTTGGCGGATCCGTCCACGGTGATGCGCTGCAGGTCATCGGCGGCGGGCTGGCCGTAGATGTCCAGCCAGGGTGAGCCCTCCGCGAGCGGCCGGTTCTCGGCGAAGACGTGGCTGTCGCCGTTGACGAGGTAAACCGGGGCGTCGAAGCGGTTGGTTTCGTGGATGATGGCCTGCACGATTTCGCGGAAGCCGGACATGGTGTCCGGGTCGGCGGTGGCGGCGGCGAGCAGGGACGGGTCGAACATGTCGGCCTGGGTCATCAGGACAACGGCGCGGTCATTGCGGCGTTCGGCGTCAGCGAAGGTGCCGCGGATCTGGGCCACGACGGCGTCCGTCCGGTGCTCAACCTCGGCCAGCTGCTCGGGCGTGGCCGTGGTTTCGCCCAGACCGGTCCACGGCTGCAGCGAGTTGTTGCTGCCCTGGATATTCAGCACGGAAAACGCCACCCGGTTCTGGGCGAAGCGGACGTTTTCCGGCAGCCCGAGGTCCGCCTGGGTCTTGACCGGCATGGTGGCGCCCAGGGTCTTGCCGGGCTCGTCGAAGAAGACCTCCCGCAGCTTGTCGAGCCGTTCCAGCGGGTTGTAGGCGCCGTTGTTGGTGCGGTGGCAGTCCACCCATTCGTTGTCGCCCGGGGTGAAGACCAGCGGGTGCTCGAAGGTGTCGAACTGTGCGCGGATGTTCTCGAAGTACTCGTCCGAGCAAACCGAGGAGCCGTTCTTGATGTCGCCCACGTGGGTGACGAACTTCAGCGCGCTGTCGGCGTTGATGTCCCGGATGCGGGCGGGGAACGTCGCGATTTCGGCCTCGCCGTAGGGGATGTCGCCGATCACGCCGAACGTGAACGCCTGGCTGTCCGCGGCGTCGTCGGCTGCGGTGGCCGTGGCGGGCTGGGACGCAAGGAGCCCGAGCGCCAGGACGGCTGCCGCCGTCGTCGTTTTGATGGTCTTTGAAGGCATGACGGTGTTCCTCTTCGTTGCGGGGTTGGGGCTTGGGGTGTGCGGCTTAGGCCGCGCGGGCGGTCAGGAACTGTTGCAGCGCGGCGAGGTCGTCGGTGTTGATGTGGTCCACGCCGGCGTCGAAGAGTTCATTCCAGACGGCTTCGCGTGCGGTGCCGGGCATGTCCGGGGTGGCCCAGAAGCGGACGCGGTAGCCATTGGAGTGCGCCTCGGCCACGTAGGCGCGCAGCTTGGCGCGCTGGGTCTCCGGCATGGGGCCCACGCCCTGCCAGGTGAACAGCTTGGTCCAGTTGTCGCTGACCAGCGGCATCAGGCCGGCGGGCTGTCCGGAGGTGAGGTCTGCGGAGCGGCCGTCGTAGAAGCTGAAGCGCTGCTCCTGCGCCTGCATGGTGGCCAGCGGGCGGTTTCCGCTGACGACCGCGGTGACCGGGCCGGTCTTGGTGGTCCCGTGGCTGTAGCGGCTCATGATGTCGCGGTGCTCGGCCAGTTCCTGCTCGATTGCGGCGTAGGTGGATTCGCCGTCGCTCTTGATGTCGATCAGAAGCTGCAGGCTGCCGTCCCACTTCGGGTAGACGCTGTGGCCCTGGCCGCGGGCCAGGTCCTGGAGCGGATCGAGGTAGAGGCTCTCGAGCGTAACGCCGGGCTGGACATCCTCCAGGTCGTGGGCCACCAGCAGCTCGCCGTCCACCAGCCACACGTCCGCTTCCACGCTGGTGAAGCCATGCTCGAGCGCATCGAACAGGGGGCGGTCGTGCTCATAGTCGTTGTGCGCATGCGCCTGGGCGAGCGGCTGGCCGACGACGACGGGTGCCGGCTTGGGTGCCTCTGCCTGCGCGGGGGCTGCTGCTGTCCCGGCCAGGGAGGCAAGGACGGCGACGGCGGCAAGGGTGCTTTTCACGAACACGGAGTACTCCTTGAATGCAGGGGATTCTCCGCCCGGCAGATGGGGACGTGCCGGGCAAAAGGGGGGCGTGCAAAGACTGCTGGTCGCGGGAGAACGTTGGAGGGCGTGTTGGTTGCTGGCGGGTGAACTGGGAAGGATCATTGGCGCGGTGGTTTTCGTTCCGAACACGCTGAATATGGCCGCACCCAGGCCACCCGCACGTTGGCAAGCTTCAGCCCGCATCCGGCGCAGGCCACAGAAAATGTCTGGCCGGCCCAGACACCTTTTCCGCCAGCTGAGACAATGTGCCAATGGACATCGCGCTGGGACTCCTGGTTCTCGTGGCGGTGGTCTGTGCCGGCAGCGCGCTGGGCCGGAAGCTCAACATTTCGGTTCCACTGCTGCTGGTGCTGGCCGGCGTGGCGGGCTCCTTCCTCCCCTTCGTTCCACCCATTGAGCTGAACCCTGAAGTGGTCCTTGTGGGACTGCTGCCTCCGCTGCTGTACGCCGCGGCGCTGCGGACTTCGCTCTTCGATTTCAGCTCCAACCGCCGCGCCATCGGACTGCTCTCGGTGGGCTATGTCATCTTCGGAACCTTCGCCGTGGGCTTTGTGGTCTGGTGGCTGTTCCCGGAAATCCCGCTGGCTGCCGCTATCGCTCTCGGCGCGGTCGTGGCGCCGCCGGATGCTGTGGCGGCGACCGCCATCGCGAGGAAGGTGCGGATGCCACGCAGGATCGTCACCATCCTGGAGGGTGAATCCCTGGTCAACGACGCCACCGCCCTGATCTGCCTTCGCGCCGCCATCGCCGCCATTTCGGGGTCGGTGTCCGTGACGGGGATCGCCGGGGATTTCCTGCTCGCGGCCGGGGGCGGGGTGGCGGTGGGCATGGCGGCCGCCTACGTGCTGACCGAGCTCCGCAAGCGGACCCGGAACGTCGCCATTAACACGTCGACGTCATTGATAGCCCCGCTCGTCGCCTACCTTCCCGCGGAGGCGATCCACGCGTCCGGCGTACTCGCCGTCGTCGTTACCGGGCTGGTGATGGGCACCAAGGCGCCATCCATGCCCAACGGCGCCGCCCGGCTGAGCCAGCGCAGCAACTGGAACACTGTGCAGTTTCTGCTGGAGAACTCGGTATTCCTGCTGATCGGGCTGCAGGTGCGGACCATCATCGACGGCGTCCAAGACGACTCCCTGGGCGCCGGGCGGATCTGGGCCGGCTGTGCCCTGATCCTGCTGGCGGTGCTGGTGCTCCGGCCGGTGTGGGTTTTCCCGGCCACGTACCTGCCCCGCCTGATTCCGGCCGTGCAGCGCAAGGACCCGGCGCCGCCGTGGCAGTTCGCGGCGATTGTCTCCTGGGCCGGGATGCGGGGAGTGGTCACGCTGGCCGCGGTGCTGGTGCTGCCTGCAGACCTGGAGCACCGTTCGGTGCTGATTCTGGCCGCCCTGGTGGTGGTGGGCGGCACGCTGACGCTGCAGGGGTTCACTCTTCCGGGGCTGGTCCGTCTCCTGAAGGTCCAGGGCCCGGACCAGCGCGAAGACGCGCTGAACCAGGCTTCGCTGATGCAGCTGGCCACCGTTGCGGGCGTGGCACGCCTGCAGGAACTGCGCACGGAGAACGATCCGCCCGAGGTGGTGGCCATGCTGAAACGGCGCACCCAGGAGCGCGGGCTGGCTGCTTGGGAACGGCTCGGACGCCCGTCGGCGGAAACGGCGACCCCCAGCGCGCGTTACGCCTGGCTGCGGCTGGCCATGCTGGAAGCGGAACGGGCCAAGGTACTGGAACTGAGACGGGGCGGCGAGTACGCGCACGAGGTCCTCAGTGCTGTGCTGGACCGGCTGGATGTTGAGGAATCCATGTTGGACATGGCGCTGGACGAGGTGGACACCTCCGGCGAGGGCGGCGGGGAAGGGATCGCGAGGCCGGGCGGAGTATGCGCCCACCTCGAGTCGGCCCGATCTCCGGAGGTACCCGCGGACCCCTTCTGCGCGAACTGCCGGAGGGAAGGCACGACGACGGTGCACCTGCGGATGTGCCTGGCGTGCGGCAGAGTGGGGTGCTGTGATTCCTCGCCCGGAAGCCACGCCTCGAGGCACTTCGAAGCGACCGGGCACCCGGTCATGCGGAGCATCGAGCCGGGCGAAGACTGGCGCTGGTGCTATCAGGACGACCTGCTGGGCTGAGGGCAGGAGGGCAGGAGGCAAAGTCAGCCTTCCAGGATCTGCCTGATCCCGAACTCCCCCACGGAGAACATCCGCGGATTGTCGTCGGAGTTGCTCAGCAGGGCGGTGGACAGGATAAGCGCCCAGCCACGGGCCCTCAGCCAGGTGTCCCCTTCCACGGCGGGGCCAAAGGCGTCCATAAAGCGGTGGCGGGCGGCGGCGTCGAACATCAGCCATCCCACCGCAAGATCGACAGCCGGGTCCCCTGCCCCGACATCGCCGAAATCGATGACGCCGGCCAGCGAGCCGCCGTCCGCCAGCAGGACATTGCCCGGGTGAAGGTCCCCGTGGAGCATCATGGACGGACCGTCCCAGGCTTGAGCGGCACGGGCCTGCGCCCACACCGCTCCCAGCGCTGCCGCCTGCGGGTAGCGTGCGCGGTCCCGGAGTCGTTCCCCCACCGCAGCGTCACGCTCCAGCAGCGGCACGCCCCGGACAGGATTCACCGGGACACCGGGTTCGGCAGGCACGTGAAGGGCGAGGAGGAAATCGGCCAGGCTTTCAGCGGCCGGCCCGCGGCCTGCGGGGCCGACGTCGGCCGCGGCGGCTCCGGGGACCCACCGCACGATGCTCCACGGCCAGGGAAAGTCCGACGTCGGACGGCCGGCATGGACGGGGACAGGAACCGACACCGGGGAGCGGCGGGCTATGCCGGGAAGGTAGCGCTGCTCATGCAGGATCAGCGGCACGGCCTCCGCCCGGCGCGGCAGCCGGACGGCCAGGTCGTCGCCGAGCCGGAGGGTCGCGTTGTCCCAGCCATTCGTGACCCGCACCAGGGGACGGCCGGCGAGATCGGGCCGCTGGTCCCGGACGAGGCACCGGACGACGGCGTCATTGACTTCCAGCGTGGCTGGTGGCATTCCCGCCATTCGGAGATCCGCCTTCCGTGTCCAGGTTGCATGAGGGCGGTCCAGCAAGGCCGTCTGTAGACGCGTGCTTAGCGCTGGACCAGGGCATGGATCAGCCGGGAGATTTCCTCGCCTGCCAGGATGCCTCGGGTATCGGTGACGCGCAGGTGGTCCCTGCGGAAGTCGACGTCGGCGAGTTCTCCGTGGGACGGACGGAAGGCGACGTCGGCTTCGGCCAGCATCGGCCCGTCCAACAACGAATCCCCGGCGGCGATCACCCGGGAGGCCCCGGTGCGCCTGGCGACTTCTGCGACGGCGCTGTTCTTCGTCACCGCGTGCGGCACGCAGTAGAGCTTGCGGCCCTGGACGGACACCGTCCAGCCGAGCGAGGCACACCATGCGTCCAGCTCCCGCACGAATTCCGCGGGCATGAGCTCCCGGTCCACCATGGCGTAGAGGAAAAGCTCTTCGGCCTGGCGCAGTTGGAGTATCCAGGACCGATAGACCTCCCGGGACAGAAATTCCTCGATGATGGCCAGCGGCGCGGAGCCTTCCGAGACCTTCTGCCCGACGTTGGTCTGCCACTCGATGTCCGGCTCGCCGTTCTTGAGCAGTACACCGCCGTTGGTGGTGATCGCGTATTCGGGCACGGCACCGGGCAGCCGGACCCGCCGGTACTGGGCCTCGGTCCGGGTTGTCACGGGGACGAAGATGGCCGTCCGGGTGAGTTCAAGCAGCAGCTGTTCGGCGGTGCGGGTCATAAATGAGATGGGTACCCCCCGGTGGAGCTCCGCAACCACCATGGCCGGGGCCAGGTGGTCGGGGACGTCCAAAAAGAAGGCCTTCGCCGAATAGATCAGGGTCCGGTCCAGATCCGAGGCCACCAGGACGGAATTCATTGGGCGGCCACCGCTGTTGATTCTTCGGCGAATCCGTCAGCACCGGATGCCCCGCCGCTGAACCCCGGATCGATGAGCCCCACGCACCTGAAGGGCAGGCCCGGCACTTCCAGCACCGCCACACCGCGCTGTTGAGCCAGCAGCAGGATGTGCGCTATCTCGGCCGCGGCATCAGGACGCACCAGGATCTTCCACGGCACCCTGCGCAGCAGCACCCGTGTTGTCTCGCCGACTCCGGGTTTGATGAGGTTCAGGTCGTCGATCCCGTATTCCCGGCCGAGGCTTTCCACCGCGAGCCGGCCTGCCCAGGTGGGCGTCCGGTCCGCGGCCAGCAGGGCCCGGGCTTCGGTCCGGGCGAACGCTTCGACGGTTCGGAAATGGCCGGAGACGGCGGCTAGGAATTCCCGTGAGACGTCGTCACCGCGCAGCTGATGGTAAAACTTGGCCCCATGGAAGTCGTCCGGGCCGATGAACTCCATGTTGAAGACCGTGCGGGACACGAGCCCGGACACCGTCGAGTTCAGGCAGGCGGAGGGTATGAGGTAGTCCTCGCGGGTGCCGTACATGTCGGCGCAGTGCCCGGGATCGGCGAGCACGGCGAGGTCCTTCGGGAACGCAACACCGTCGGTTTCGGCGAAGCGGTCGAGGGCGGCAGAGAGCTCGCGGGTGATCGCGCCCTTTCCGGTCCAGCCATCCACAAAGAGGATGTGCTCCGGATCATGGTGGGCGGCCAGGTATCGCAGCGCCGTCTGGTCCAGCCCGACACCGCGTACGATGCTCATCGTGTAGTGGGGCAGGTCGATGCCATGGATCTGCTCGGCCCAGCGGCGCATCAGGATGCCGACCGGCGTGCCGGCCCTGGCCAGGGAAACCAACACCGGCCGGTTCCGTCGCACGGCCAGCGCCATCTCGGTCACGGTGCCTACGGCCTGCGCCACGCGCGCGGAGGAGCGTTCCACGGCATCCCGGTACAGCTGCTGGTACTGCTGGGAGGGCGAATATTCGATCGGCAGGGTTTCTGCATACCTCCCGGCACCCGCTTGCATCACGGCTTCACGATCGGCCGCCGGCGCTTCCAGCGCGGCATCACCGATGTCCTTGAGCAGCCAGGTGACTTCCTCCGGTGCGTAGGAACCGAACGCCGGTCCCGCCAGCGGAGCAGGGAGGATGGGTGAGGCAGGCAGGAGCACGACGACGACGGCGCTGCAGACGGCGCTGAGCGCCTCCGTCACGCTGCCGGGACCCGAAAGGGCCTCCGCGGGGGTCCCCGGTTCAGGCATCAGGACGATCGTGCCGAATCTGCGGCCGGCGGGGGAAACATTGTGGGCGAAGCGCACACCGGGGCCGTCCACGGTGGCGTCATGGCTGGCGAACTGCACCGTCCCCGTGATGGCGTAGTCCGGGCGGTCCAGGGCGACGATTGGAGAGCGGGTGGTGGTAGAGAACCGGACGCCCCGGTCCGGATTCAGCCGGTCCAGTGCGTCGGCCACGGCCAGGGGGACGTGGATGAACTCCTCGCTGCCCAGGACCAGGACGGGCTCCGCGGCGGCCGCCTGCGGAAGGGCCCGGTGGATCGATTCCCCGATGTGGGCCAGCGTGTCCGCCTGCGGGGAACCGCCGTTGCCGAACCGGTCGCTGCGGACGGATGCGCCGACCGCCGGTGGCTTGAGGAAAGTCACCGTTCCGGGTGCCGAATCGGGAGTAACCGGCGCCTGTGGCAATGCCGCCACAACCTCCCCGGCACGTTTGAGAATGTCCGCGCCCAGGGTGATCTGCCCCGTGCCCAGGGCCACCACCCGGATGCGGGTTCCGAGCCGTTTCGCCAGTTCGTCGAACCTGGCCCGGTCGCCCGGTGTTCGCAGGTCCACTAGTGTGGCCACCGTGTAACTCGGATGGGGCGCGAGGGCGTGGAGTTCGGTGATGGTGTTGATGATGGTGGCCCCGGTGCTGAGTTCGTCGTCCACCAGCACCACCGGTTCCGGGGCGTTCAGGCGCCGCGGATCCGTGGGCAGCAGCCGGTGTGAGGTGGCGTGCGAATGTGATTCCTCGAAGGACCCATAGGCGGCGGCGCCCACCGCGGCGTGCCGGGATGAATGGATGTAATACGAGCCGATCGTGTCGGCCACAAGCCGCCCCAGACCGGTTGCCGTCTCCGCGTAGCCGATGGTAATAATCTGCTGGTTGCGGGTCATCAACCCGGCGAGCTCTCGCCGGAGGCTACGCAACGCGGCCCGCCTGCCGTCGTCGTGCGTTTCCCCGCGCATGAGCGCGGCGAGCCCGGCCGCAATGGTCCGAGTGGCGGATACGGATTCCGGGGTGGCGGACAGCGCCTCGCCGACCAGCACGCCCAGCAGCTCACCGGCGGCCATGACCAGCCCGGGTTCCGACGGGACGTGTTTGCCCAGCACCCGGGACACCAGCAGGTGGGCCCGCTTGGGGTTGCGACGCAGTGCTAGTCCCACCAGGTCCTCGACCGGCAGCAGGCTCGCGGAGTGGTCCGTCTTGATGCCGACGCCGAGGGCGTCCTGCACGAAGCCGCCGGTCCAGGGGTGCTGGCTCAATTCATGCTCGCTTCCAGAAGGTCAACGTAGGTGATGTTCTCGGCGGCAACGCCAAAAGCTGCGGCACGCAGCAGCGTCTGGCCGGCCCATGCCTGATGGGGCTTCATCTCATTCATCTTGTTGCCGTATGGAGAGGCGGAGGCGCCGCCGCCGTTCTTGCCGGCGATCTCCAGCGCGTCCACGTATTCCTCGTGGCTGACGACGCACATGGCATGGACCAGCGGGACGTGGGTGGGGTGGATGACCGTCTTGCCCAGCAGCCCGTTGGCCAGGTCCAGTTCGATTTCGCGGATCAGCCCGTCGAGGTTGGCCGTCAGAATCCGATCGCGCAGGGGCATCTCATTTGCATCGGCGAAAGGAGTGCGCCGCAGCAGTGGGCGCAGCACCCTCTCGCTGTTGCTGTAGTGCTCCCAGACCGGGCCGGAGATCACGAACCCGTTGTCCGGCCGGCCCAGCATATTCACGATGTCCCCGATCACGGAGGCGACCACCTTGACGTCATAAATGGTCAGGTCCCGGGAGCGGCGCAGGCCGAAAGCACTGGACATGTCCGTGGCGCCCACCCGGACGGCTAGGACGTCGTCCCGATTGGCTTGAAGCACGTCGCAGATACCGGACAAGGTCCCTGCCCGGGTTTCGCCGTGGATCATCAGCGGGGATTCCATGATGGGCATAATCCGCAGCCTGCGGCCGCCACCGCGGGAGGCGTTGATGTCATGCAAGGCATCAAGGAACCGCTGCGCCCGGCCGGTCTCATTCTCAAACTTCGGGATGACAAAGCCGATCAGCAGGTCCAGGGCCTTGCCGCAGCGGCGGGCCAGGCCCAGCATCTGTTCCGGGGTGCGGACCCGGAGAAACAGCAAAGGCCCTTCGTCGGAGTGGAAGGCACCTTCGGTGTCGCTGCAGCCGTCGCCAGTCCAGTCATCGTCGCTGCCGATGCCGCTCCCGCGGCGAGTGCCGGCGGAACCGGCATGCAGCCGGGTCAGCGTGTCCACGACGTTGGTCTCGGCGGAGTCCACCGCATTATCGGCGATGGAATCCTCGAGGCAGATCACCATGCTCAGGCAGCCTCGGGCCGCCTGTTTGCGGATATCCTGCGCCAGGTTCGGGCGGTCCGCCGGAGTGTAGAGCGTCGCGCCCAGGGCCACGGCCAGGACCGCGGGCGCCGAGCCCAGGTTAAGCTCCTGCGGCGCGATGTGGAAAAGGCGCGAGGCATGCTCGTCGCTGAGAAAACTGAAATGGCGCATGCCGTCCCGTCAGGGTCCCTGCCGGCGGACGGCAGCTTTGATGGTCATGGAAAAGCCGAATTCCTGCCAGAGCTCGGCGGCTTCGGCGCGGGCAGGAACCGGTTCGGCGCGCAGCTCGATGACTCCATCGATCGCAGTCAGGGAGAGGATGTATCTAAGCTCTCCCTCGGCCGCGGGCAGCGTCACGGTGCCGCCGTCGAAGATCTCCGCGGTCAGCGGGGCTGAAGGCTGTCCGATAAAGAGCGCCCGCCGCAACTCGCGGATATGCCGAAGCGTCACGGCGGCTGTCCCATCCTCGTAGCCGACCAGCGGGCGGTTTCCCGAGCACGTGATGGAAGTGCCGGAGACAGCACCGTCCACGGTCATGGCCCCGGTCACGCGCTCTGAGCTTTCCCATGCCGCCGAGGTTGCCCCCGTCACCAGCAGGCTGCCAATCGCAGATTGACGCGGGTCCAGGCGGACCATCGGCGTCTGGGCGTTGAGCAGCCCAGTCGCGCCGATCCCGGGAGCCGGAAAGAGCCGGGTAGGCCGGGCCGCGGCCACGGGCAGGGCTCCGGCCGACGGGGTGGCAGCTGACGTGGCTGGTCCCGGGGAGGCGGGCGCCGGCGATCGGCTGAGGGACAGCGATGGGGTGGCTGCCGGGGCCCCAGGAGACGACGGCGGCACTGTCGCCCGGACGGGTGCCGGGGCGGATGTTTCAGCGCGCGCAGACGGCTTGATCCGGCGGCTGAGGTAGGTGATGTCCGTGCGGATATTGGACCTGTTCAGTGCCATCGCCTAGACGTCGAACCGGAAGTCGGCTGCCACGCCGCGCAGGCCGGTCGTGTAGCCCTGGCCCAGGGCCCGGAACTTCCAGTCTTCGCGGTGGCGGTACAGTTCGCCGAACATCATGGCAGTGATGCTGTCCTGCGGGGACTGGGGGATATCGAAGCGCACCAGCTCCTGATTCTGTGCGGTAGCCACGCGGATGTACTGGCCGCGGATGGCGGAGAAGGTGCCGGGCCCGCGGAGATCGGGGTCAACGTAGACGATGAACGTGATCTTGGCGACGCTGGCCGGCACCAGGGACAGGTCGACGTCGATCTGCTCCTGGTCGTCGGTGCCGGCGAAGGCCACCGAGCCCTCCGGGCTGGCGATCTGGTTGAAAAACACCAGGTGATCATTCGAGACGGCCCGGCCGCCGGCGTCGCACATGATCGCCAGCGGAACCAGCTCGGACTGGGGCCCCCGGCTGGGGATGGACTGCCAGCCCAGGCCGACCAGGATCTTGGTCAGTCCCGGGTTCTCGGCCGTCAGCGCCGCGTTGGCCCCGGCCACAAGGTTGCCCATCAGCGGCCTTCCAAACGAAGCGCGGACGGCGCGAACTTATCTTCGAGGAACCGGCCGTGGGTGGACAGCTCGGCAATGGCACCGATCCGCACCTGATTGGCCAGGTCCCGGGCTATTTCCTCGAGCGTGGCGAGCTGCTCCGCCAGCAGCCCCGTCGGCCCGGACTCCTCAGTCCTGGCACTGTCCGGGAGCGCCAGAAACGTGCGCAGGGGATCCGGGATGTAGCTGCAGACGATGGAATTTAACAGCACCTGCTGCTCCATCGAAGCCCCGTGCTCGGCCATATGGCTGACCAGCGGACGCAGCACATCGTCGATTTGGCGCAGCTGCGACGACACCGACGTCGGCAACTCAGCGCCGGCCCGCCGGATGGCGCTGCGCAGGTTGTCCATGGACCCGGCGGCCTGCGCCAGCTCGGCGTCGGCCGTTGGCTCCGGAGCCTGCTCGGCGATGCTCGGCGCGGGGTCTCCGCCGAACAGGGAGCCGATGAACTTACCAATCACTGCGGTACCGCCTGCTGCTTCGCTGTCACCTAGTCTGTCTGGCCCTGCCGTGCGCGTTCCAGGTACGGCTTGGCCTTCAACACACTGGCTTCAAGGGCCCCGACGGTGCTCTCCATGTTCTTGGCCGCCTCGGACCGGAAGGTGTCAATGGCGTCCATAGTGGCGAACACATTGTCGAAGGCCTTCTGCAGCGTCTCCACACTGACCCCGGAGCTGGACGCCTGCTGGTGGATTCGCGAAGTCTGGTCCTTGAGCATTTCGCTGGTGCTAAGGATCATGTTGTTGGTAGTGGTATTGACGGCGTCGATCTGGTCCAGGACCATCTTCTGGTTGGCCAGGGCCTGGGCCACGATCACCGCCGTGCGCAGCGCCGAGATGGTGGTGGTGCGCGCACGCTCCACACCCTTGATCAGCTCAACGTTGTTCTTACGGATCAGGTCCATCGCCAGGTACCCCTGCACCGATACGGCGAGCTGAGTCAGGATGTCCTGGTGGCGCTGGCGCACGGGGAACAGGACGTCCGCCTCCATCTTCTGGGCCTCGGTAATCTGCCCGGCGGCGCGGGCGGAGTCGATCTTCTCCACGCAGGCGGCATCCAGGGCCTTGGCGAAGACTGCATATTCGCTCAGCGCCTGCATCGTTTCCCAGAGCTGGACTTTTTCGTTGGCCAGGCTGGCGTTGTCCTTGAGCAACTCGTCCTGGCCCGTCATCAGGGCCTTGATGATTTGGTTCAGCTGGGTCTGCGCCGACTCGTATTTCTGGAAGTACTTGGCCAGCTTATTGCCACCGGGGATGAAGCCCAGGATCTTCTTGCCCACGCTCATGTTGGCCTGGTTGGGAGTGAGGTCCTCCACCGTGCTCCGCAGCTCACCCAGGGTGTTGGCGACCGCCACCTGAGCGCTGTTCCCGGACTTCTTGGCGCCGGCAATGGACGTCGAAGAACGCTCCAGCAGCCTGCTGGAGGAGTTGCTGGACGCTGTGATCTCGGCGCTGCCGATTTTATTGATGCCATCGACCTGTGAGGAGAACTCCGGGCTGCGCGCGTCCAGCTGTGCCAGGCCGGCCACGAACTCCCTTGCCTGCCTGTTGATCTCGGCCCGTCGTTCGTCGGCGACCGGCACCATGCCGGGCGCGTCTTCGGGCTGAACTATGGCAGGGGCGTCCGGAGCCTGAAGCACCAATGAAGCCTCTGCGGCGTCGGGGGGAGTCAACGGAGAATTCATGATGCTGCCTTTTCAAGAGATCGGTGGTGTCCCGGTTTCGATTGGCCGGGACACCACCTCAGGTGGAAACGATGCGGAGCGGAAGTAGCCAGTCCGGACTCTACCCAGTCCGGGAAACTAATCAGCTAAGGTCGACGCCGAAGTCCTTGGCGATGCCGGCAAGTCCGGTGGCGTACCCCTGTCCGACGGCCTTGAACTTCCAGTCACCGTTGTTGCGGTAGACCTCGGCGAAAATCATCGACGTTTCGGGCGCCGCGTCCTCGCTGAGGTCGTAGCGGACGATTTCCTTGTCATCGACCTGGTTGACCACCCGGCAGTAGGCGCTGCGCACCTGGCCGAAGTTCTGGCCGCGCGCTTCACCCTGGTCGATGGAGACCACGATGACAACACGCTCGACGTCAGCCGCAACCAGGGAGAGATCGATCAGGATCTGTTCGTCATCGCCGGCGCCTTCGCCGGACCGGTTATCCCCCAAGTGGCTGACGGAGCCGTCCGCGGCAGCGGGCTGGTTGTAGAAAATGAAGTCCGCGGAGGACCGGACTTTGCCATCCGCGGCCACCAGGAGGGCGGAGGCGTCGAGGTCGAAGGCCTCACCCGTCGTCGTACGCGGGTCCCAGCCCAGCCCCACCACAGCCTTCGTCAGGCCTGGTGCGCTCTTCGTCAGGGACAGATTGCTGCCTTTGGTAAGGGTTAGTCCTGCCATGTTTGTACCATTCCTTCGTGTTGAATCGGTCTTGCGAACTAGTCCAGCGAGATGCCGAAATCGGTGGCGATGCCGTGGAGGCCCGTGGCATAGCCTTGGCCAACCGCCCGGAACTTCCATTCGGCACGGTTGCGGTAAATCTCGGCGAAAATCATTGACGTTTCAGGTGCCGCATCCTCGCTCAAATCGTAGCGGACCACTTCATGCTCCGTGTCCTGGTTCAGCACACGGCAGTACGCGCCACGGATCTGGCCGAAGTTCTGGCCGCGGGCATCCGCCTGGTCGATGGAAACAACGACGACAACGCGGTCGACGTCTGCTGCAATCAGGCTGAGGTCGATCAGGATCTGTTCGTCGTCGCCGTCCCCCACACCGCTGCGGTTGTCGCCCTGGTGGACCACCGAACCGTCTTTGGCCTGGAGTTGGTTGTAGAAGATGAAGTCGTCCTGGGACCGGACCTTGCCGTCCGCCCCGACCAGGAGCGCCGAAGCGTCCAGGTCGAAGGCTTCGCCGCTGGTGGTCCTCGGATCCCAGCCCAGGCCGATCAGTGCCCGTACCAGGCCGGGATCGGCCTTGGTGAGAGAGAGATTATTACCTTTGGTAAGGGTCAGGCTCGACAAATTAGGGGATCCTTCGAACGGCTAGAGGACGGCAGCGGCAGGTGCGATCAAATCCGCGACCGAGCGGCCCTGGGCGCGCTCCCCGATGGCCTTAAAAGTCCAGCCCGCGCCATCACGGGATACTTTGGACATGATCATGGCCGAATGGGTTCCCGAGTCGGTCAGCTGGTACTTGGCAATTTCCGGGCTTCCCGGCGTGGAGTCGTCCACCAGCCGGCAGAAGGCGTTCTGTACCTGATCGAAGGTCTGGCCGGTGTAGCTGCTAATGACGAAGACGATGTGTGCCACGGCCGGGGAGACGAGCTCCAAGTTCACCAGAATCGTCTCGTCATCGCCGTCGCCATCGCCCGTCAGGTTGTCGCCGGTGTGACGCGTGGAGCCGTCCTTGCTCTGCAGCTGGTTGTACCAGACCTGATCCAGCGATTTGCCGGCCGCGTCGAAGAAAATGGCCGACGCATCGAGGTCGACCTCCACAGTCTTGGCCTTTCCGAAAAAGCCCTTCTTGACCGGAGCCGCCGAGTCCCAGCCCAGCCCCATCTTGGTCTTGGTGAGCGAACCGCCGTCTTTTTTGGTCAGCGACAGCGACTGACCCTTCTGCAAGCTCAATCCCATAATTTCTCAACCTCCAGCTAGTTTGAAAATACTCGCGTCCTCAGGTCCCAACGAGCCCGTCCCTGCGCTAGTTCCTCGTGTACATGTGAAGTTAGCGGGGGTGAGGACCCAGACCATGCCGATCAGGCCGGGTTCGAGAGCGATCCTAGCCGGAATGGAGGCGATGTCGAAGCCGCCTTACGCTGGGGCCAAAAGCAAATGAGGCGGCGAAGGCATGGACTCGCGGCCAACGCCCTTGCAGTTCTGGAATTTCAGGCATTCCGACGTCCGGGACGGGTACGCTCCAAGTGGAGTCGTGGCGCGGGCGGAGCCGGACACGGCGGCCGTGTATGGTCTCGTCTAATTGGCGAATTTCAGACGCAGTGCGGCTCTTGCTTGAAAGCATTCACATGAAGTCAATTTCCAGTAAGGATTGAATTCAATTGGGGGGAAAATGACAGACATCAAGTATCAGGCGCGCCTGCAGGTGCTCTCTCAGTGGGCAACTGAGGCAGCCGGGCAGGGTCACCTTGTTCCGCGCATCGCCGATCTGGAGGCCATCTCCGCGGCCAGAACCGTCGAGGCCCCGGGTGTGAGCAGGAAGGAAGTCCAGCCGTGGTTGCCGACAATCCAGTGGCTCCTGAAACAAGCGGCTTTTGGCGTGGTGGACCCGCATGTCCAACTCCCCGACGAATTGTCGCGTCCCGTGGGTGCAGCGCACGCTCTCCGGGCCGTTCCAGCCGACGAAGATTCGGCCGACGCGCCAGCGCCGCCGGCGATGGAAGTAAGCCTGGTGGCAGTCGACGCCGCCGAATCCGTCACAGTCGTCGCGGAGATCAAACCCACGCCGCCAACCGCCAAGGTACCGAAGTGGGAGTCCGAGGCGCGTGAGCAGGTTCAAGCTGCCGTGCAGCGATTCACCAGGCCACTCCACGATCTCCTGACCCGTGACGCCAATGAGGGCGATACCCGCCTCTTGATCACGGACATGCTCTGCGAGGGTTTGGGCTACGACAAATTCCGCGACCTGACCACCGAGTACATGGTCAAGCAGGATTTCGCGGACTATGGCGTCAGAATTGATAAGCAGCTGGTTGCCTTCATCGAGGTCAAGCGGGTGAGCCAGAAACTCGGTGAGCGCCACCTTCGCCAAGTCCAAATGTATGCGGTCAACGAGGGGGTGGAATGGATGATCCTCACCAACGGCCAGGTCTGGCAGGCCTACCACCTCACCGGCGGACTCCCCGTGATTGTGAATCTCGCCTTCGAGGTTGACCTCCTCGGCCCCGAATCGCTGGAGGCAAAAGCGGACAAAATGTTCTTCCTCCACCGGGAGGCGCTCAAACGCCGCCGGATCGATGAGCTGTGGAAGCACCGAGCGGCAACGTCGCCGGATGCACTTCTGGACGTCATCCTGTCCGACTCGGTGCTGGACATCATCCGCAAGGAAATCAAGCGGAATACCGGGATCACCACGACGGTCCAGACGCTGGCGGCCGTGATCCGGACAGAGATCGTTGACCCGAAGCTCCGGAACAACTGGTAAATCCGCGGGTATTCAGCGGACGACGGCGAGCTAGCAGCGACTTGAGTGCAGGGTAGCGAGACTATCTGTGCCAAGAAATGTACACGGCGTCTATCCGGCCCAGTCGTCGCCGAACGCACGTCCGCGGAAGTGGGCGCGGAGGTACTCCCCCACGACGGCGGCGCCCAGGTCCCCGGCCTCCGGCGCCACCACGCGGCCGCCGACGCGGCGGGCCATCCGGACGACGAACCGTTCCAGGCCGGGGTCATCGCCGAGGCGGAAGAATGTGGCCTGCGTGCCGGCCCGCCCCAGGCGGTCCAGCTCGGCCACCGTCACGCGGATGGTCTCCCGGTCCGGCGGATACGAGAACCAGGATTCGCCGTCGGCCAGCAGGTGCGCGGTGGGTTCGCCGTCGGTCACCACCAGCAGGACCGGCTGCATCGACGGGTGCTGGCGGAAGAACCGTCCGGCCAGCAGCAGCCCGTGGTGCAGGTTGGTGCCCTGCTCCCGGAAGGCCGGCAGGGCCGTGAGCTCGCCGATGTCCATGGTCCGTGCGTAGCGGCCGAAGCTGATCAGCTGCAGCCGGTCGCCGCGGAACCGGGTAGAGACGAGGTGGTGCAGGGCCAGCGCGGTGCGTTTCATCGGCACCCAGCGCCCCTCGGCGGCCATCGAGAAGGAGACGTCCACCAGCAGGGCGACGGCGGCCTGCGTGCGCGCCTCGGTTTCGGTCACCTCGATGTCGTCCACCGCCAGGCGCAGGCCGTGCCGCGGGTTCCCGCCGTCGGCGATGGTGCGGCGGATCGCGTTGGTGATGGTCCGGGTGACGTCCCACGGCTCGGCGTCGCCGAACGCCCAGGGCCGGCTGGAGCCGGTCTGCTCCCCCGCCGCCCCGGCAACGCGGGTGTCCCGGCGGCCCTGCCGGCCGGAGAGCTGTTTGGCGGTGTCGCGCAGCAGCGACCTGCCGAGCCGCCGCATGGCCTGCGGGGACAACCGGAGGTCGCCGTCGGCCCCGCGCTGCAGGAAGCCGCCGTCGTGCATGGCCCGCTCGATTTCCGCGAGGGTGCGCGCGGACACGGCGGCGTCCTGTCCCAGCTGGCGGGCGAGGGCGTCCAGGTCCAGGTCGTCCAGGCGTGAGCCGTTGTAGGACTGGGAGAGCTGTTCGGCGAGCTCGTCCAGTTCGGCGAGGTCCTGCAGCACGCCGGTGCCGTCGCCGAGTCCCAGCCCTTCCTCGCCCTCGAAGCGTTCGGATCCGCTCCAGTCCTCGCCGGGGCGCAACGCCTGCAGGTTGGCATCGAGTTGGCCCAACTGTGCCATAAGCTCGGGCGAGCCGAATGCCTGCGCGGAGAGCCGCATCAGCTCCTCGCGCTGCTCGGCGGACATGGACTGCAGGAGCCGCTGCGCTGCGGCCGCGCGCTGGGCGAGCGCGTCCACCAACTCCTCGACCGACTGCGGGTTCTCCGGGAAGAACTGGCCGTGCTTGGCCATGAACTCCTGGAAGTCCGCGTCCGTGTCCTCGCCGCGGCGGTGCTTGTCGAGCAGCTCGTTGAGGTCCTGCAGCATCTCGGCCACGGCCGCGCGGTCCTCCTCCGTGGCGCCCTCGAGGGCCTCCTTCATCCCGGCGAACCGCTGGTCCAGGACTTCGCGGCCCAGCAGGTCCTTGATCCGCTCGTAGGCTTCCCGTGCGGTGCTGGACTGCCAGTCGTAGGAGGCGAGCTCGCTGACCGCTGCCGCCGTGGATTTGGGCAGGTTCTGCAGCTGCATCTCCCGGAAGGCGCGGTCGGTGTTGTCCATCATGGCGTCGCGGGCGAGCTGTTTGCGCTCCTCCAGCACGGCGGTGTCCAGCAGCTTTTGGACCTCGTTAAGGGTGCCGTCCAGGTTGTGCCGGCCGAGCAGGTTTTTGCGCCGCTGCTGGACGCGGCCGGCGAGGTCGTCGAGCCCTTCGCGGTTGCGGCCGCCGCGCCGCAGGTACTCCTGCAGGGCGTGCCGGGGCGAGTAGCCGGCCATAACGTCCTCGGCGACGGCGTCCAGCGCCTCCGCCAGGTCCACGGGCGGGGCGAGCGGGTCCGGTCCTCCCCGGTAGCGGCTGTACCGGGACCGGTGGTGAGCGGTCATCAGGTCTCCCTAGCGGTAACGCTGCGTTACCCGTAAACGGTTGCCTCGTCGTCGGACTCCTTGGCGATCCGCCGGGCGAGGTAGAGGCCTTCCAGTGCCAGTTCGACGGCGGCGGCGCGCTGTCCGTCGTTCGTCGCGCCCAGGCGCTCACCGATGTCGTCGTAGAGGCTTGATCCGTTGAGCGACGGGAGGTTTTCGAGGAACTCCCGCGCGGTGACCAGCTCCCCGGTGGTCACCGTGGTGTGGCCGTCCAGCGCGGCCACGAGTTCGCCCATGTCGATACCGTGGAAGTGCGCCCGCACTGCTTCCGCGGTGGCCACGCGCAGGAGGTGGTCCAGGATGTCCTGTTCCCGGCCCTCCTCCCCGGACTCGAACTCGATCTTCCCGGCGAGGACTTCAACGGCGGCGTCCAGGTCGATGATCCGGGCGACGGCCTCGTCCTCGCCGCGCACGCTGGCCCGGCGCAGGGCGGCCGCGGCGACGGTTTCGGCGCCGGCGATGGCGAATCGCGCGGACACCCCGGAGGTCTGGTTGATCGCCGGGGACTGCCGCAGGGCCCGGGTGTAGCGGGCCAGGATCTCGAGGATGACGGGCGGGACGCCGGCCACGAGGTGACCCTCCTGCCGGATGACGGCCACCTCGTCGTCGAGCTCTATCGGGTAGTGGGTGCGGATCTCGGCGCCGAAGCGGTCCCGCAGCGGCGTGATGATCCGGCCGCGGTTCGTGTAGTCCTCCGGGTTGGCGGACGCGACCACCAGGACGTCCAGCGGCAGCCGCAGCACGTAGCCGCGGATCTGGATGTCGCGTTCCTCCATCACGTTGAGCATGGAGACCTGGATCCGCTCGGCAAGGTCGGGCAGCTCGTTGATGGCGATGATGCCGCGGTTGGAACGCGGGACCAGGCCGTAGTGGATGGTTTCCGGGTCGCCCAGGCGGCGGCCCTCGGCCACCCGCATCGGGTCGACGTCGCCGATCAGGTCCGCGACGGAGGTGTCCGGCGTCGCGAGCTTCTCGACGTACCGTTCGGAGCGGTGGCGCCACGCCACCCGCAGCCGGTCCCCCTCGGTGAGGGCGCGGGAGTGCTCGGTGACGGGTTCGTAGGGGTGTTCGTTCAGTTCCGAGTCCTCGATCACCGGCGACCACTCGTCCAGCAGCCCGGCCAGGGTGCGCAGGAGCCGGGTCTTGCCCTGTCCCCGTTCGCCGAGCAGGACGACGTCGTGCCCGGCGAGCAGGGCGCGCTCGAGCTGGGGCAGGACGGTGCGGCTGAAGCCGTACATTCCGGGCCAGGGGTCGCGGCCGGCGGCGAGCGCGGCCAGCAGGTTGTCGCGGATTTCGCGGCGCAGGTCCTTGTGGACGTGGCCGGAGGCACGCAGTTCACCAGCAGTGAAGATATCGGGGCGATCACTCACTCCTCCACCGTAGACCTGTACCCGGCGGGGAATCGAGGAATTTCCTGAGATTCCTGCGCACTGGGGTGGAGTGCGGAATACGCTGGATGCTGATGACTTCAACAACGCCCGGACCTTTAGCGGAGCCCCCGCAGCAGGGCACGCTCCTCCTTCTGGTCCGCCACGGGGAGACGCCGACGACGGGCACGGTGCTGCCGGGCCGGGCGCCGGGCCTGCACCTGTCCGACCGCGGCCGCGCCCAGGCCGAGCGCGTCGCGGAACGGCTCTCCGGTTTACCGGTCGATGCCCTCTATTCCTCGCCACTGGAGCGCGCCTGCGAGACGGCCGAGCCGACGGCGGCCCGTACCGGGCTGGCAGTGAAGTACGACGACGGGCTGCTGGAGTGTGATTTGGGCGGGTGGACCGGGTCAGCGATCGCCGACCTGGCTGCCCTGCCCGAGTGGCAGACCGTGCAGCACCGCCCGTCCCAGTTCCGCTTCCCGGACGGTGAGAGCTTTCCGGAGATGCAGACACGGATTGTCGGGGCGTTGGAGGCGCTGTGTACTGCCCACGCCGGCGGCGTGGTGGTGTGCTTCTCGCACGCTGATCCCATCAAGGCCGCCGTCGCCCACGCTCTCGGCACGCCGTTGGATCTGTTCCAGCGGCTCGTCATCAGCCCGGGCTCGGTGTCTGCTATTTCATTCGTGGAGGGCCAGGATCCCGCGGTGCACATGGTGAATTCGACCTCCGAACCGTTCAGCGGGCTGAGGGCGTCATGAAGCGGGGTCCAGGGTGTCCGGCCGCGAGCTGACCCTGCTGACCGAGGGCAGCATCGAACTGCTCGGGCTCATCCCGCGCAGCAGCAACCAGACGTTCCTCGTCCAGGTCACCTGCGGGGACGACGTCGCGTACGCGGTCTACAAGCCGGAAGCCGGCGAACGTCCGCTGTCCGACTTCGAGGCCGGCCTCTTCAAGCGGGAACGCGCCGCCTACCTGCTCAGCGAATCCCTGGGCTGGGGCTTCATCCCGCCGACAGTGATCCGCGAGGAGGCACCCTTAGGGGTCGGTTCGCTGCAGTGGTTCATCGAGTGCGACTTCCAAGAGCACTACTTCACCCTGTTCGAGGACGCCCCCGAAACCCACGCCGAGCTGGCCCGGATCGCCCTGTTCGACTTCGTCGCCAACAATACGGACCGCAAAAGCGGGCACGTCCTCCGCGGCGACGACGGCCGGATCTGGGGCATCGACCACGGGCTGTGCTTCTCTGCCGCTTTCAAACTGCGCACCGTCATCTGGGACTTCGCCGGCGACCCCACCCCCGAAGCCTTGCTCGAGGACATTGCGCCGCTCGCCGAGGCCGTCCCTCCCGAGGTGGCCGAGCTCCTCGACGACGACGAGGTCACTGCCCTGCAGCACCGCGTCCAGCGCCTGCTGCGCGCACGGGCGCTGCCGGTTGACCGCACCGGCATGCGCTACCCGTGGCCACTTGTGTGAAGGACCGACTACCGTTCCCAGGGCGGGTTCTCGGCAGAGGTACGCACGCCGCTTAGTAACCAGAGGCGCCTGTCCGCTCACGCGGTCTTATACCCGCGCAAGGTACTCTGCTCGGCACTTGTCGTAGTAGTCGTCATCGAATGATGCTAGTAAATGGACGGCATCACCGGACCAGACGTAGCTTGCCGCGTTGCTATGCTTCCACGCGTATTTCGGCTCGTCTTTAAGGTTTTCCTTCCAGCAAACGACTTGATAGTCGTAGGTATTCAAAGGACGTCCTTCGCGCCGGTCATTGACCCTTTCAAGCAGCTCTTTCATGCTGTAGGGATGAGTCTTATTGGGGTCGGTCTTCCGCACCACAACTTGTCCGTCTCCCGTCGGGGAGATGGCCACAACGAGGTCTGCGCTCGTCATCTTCTTTACAGACTGCATATTGATGTCGTAGATCGTGGCAACACGTGACATTTCGCTACCCGCCGCCTCCGCCTCATCCATGTAACCTCGCAGGGCTTCGATGAACTGCCGCACTTCGGTAACCATCGTTGCGTTTCCGTCGGTGCGCATGAACCTCACGGCGTCCGCCGGAGCTGTCGCTCCAAGCGGCAGGAGCTGCCATGTCATGGAGTCAGCGAGATCCTTGTTGAACTTGGCCAGCATGAAGTCACGGTAGTTCAGGACATTTTGTTGCAGGAACGGGTAGATGATCGCCCCCAGGCCTTGGGCATTATAGAGATGAATGGCACGATCCCGGTACTCCGAAAGTGCCCTCACGTTTGCCACGACGGCGGGGCCGTCAATGTGCGGGGGCCATAGATTCTGTGCTGAGACTCTTCCTAAACAGTCGTCGAGCGTGAGCGATCGGTACTGCTCACCTCGGTGCTTTGGGTAGAAGATCGTTTTACCGTTCTTTCTCAATGTCGCCTTCAGCGCGAGCTCCCACGCGTTCACCACAAGCATCACGGTGACTTCATCTCGATAAGTCATACGCGGCTTGTTGTAGACCTCAACTGCCCCCAAGATTGCAGACAGCGAGTTATCCACCAAACGCCTCATAGATACGTACGGAGCGCCCATTCGACCTTCCTCCAGCAGTCGACGCTGGATCAAATCCTGCGCGTTGTTTTGTGCTCCACCTCGGAGCTTGTTCCGACAGGCTACCTGTGCCCGCTGCGCTGAAGGACGAACTCAACACGGGTCGATCGACTCCGCCGAACCTTCATCGATAAGGAACCGGACAGTAACCACTTGGCCCTGCTCTCGGCATCCGACCACGACCGGCCGCAGACCGCGCGGCCGCGTCCATTCTGGCGCACATCGGGGCGGCTTACGGGTACTCGCGCGTGACCGGCCGTATGCACCAGAACTGGAACGAGTACCTTCCCTGTTTAGTCCGTTTCCGCAGGCATAATGCCATCCCCCGGATGGAGCCAAGCGCTCAGGACGCTCATCATTAGAGCTTGTTTTCCCGGGCAAGGGTCCGAGCGGCCGGAACCTAAAGAAGACCGCTTGACTTAGAGGAAGTCCTCCTATCTATGGCATCGAACACGCGCATGAGTATTCGGTCGGGCGCGTTGTGGAGTCCACGGATGAAGCCACGCAGAAGCTTAGGAATGTTCTTCAGAACTCCCAATATAAGAGCCGTGAGCACTGCGATGCCGAGTTGGGAATTGCCCCATTCGAGGAGGCTGGCAACTGCTGAATCTGTGGTCATAGCTCGAAGACTAGTTTGAGGCTGTGACATTTGATTTGCTTCGACATCAGCCGCCCTCGACTCACGGGGTTTGGCTGGTGCAGGTACCTCCGGACATTCGGCCCAGACGGCTTCCAAAACCGACAGTTAGGTCTCCCCGTCATCTGAACATGCAAAAAGGTGAGCAGTTGGAAATGTGACGCTGGCTACGAGACGGCATATTGGCTTAGCGCTCGGGTCAGCGACTAGACGTTGCCGCTGAGCTGTCTCCTTCAGGCCACGGCCCAGGCCCCTACTGCGCAATTGGAGCCTATGGCTGTCGGGCGTCTCGATAATCTGCTTGGGGCTACAACGATTAGCTCTGCTTGTGAGAAGTTCTCGCGTCGGGCGAAGACTTTGTGGTGTGGCCGCCTTCGCCGACGTTGCGTCGCAATAGGGTCGACCTGGCGGTGGAGCCATGATCGGGATGGGCGCGCAGCGGCCCAATTAAAGCCCTAGAGATATCGATCATCTTAATCTCAGTGTGCTCACGGGCTAACGAGCACGCTATATGTCGCAGCTTGAACTCCCCCGCCGCTGCCCCATGAGTTGATAAATGTGCCCGTATCGAGCGGGTCTAGCGACACCGCTGGCCAGGGTACCGCCGCACGGTGCACTTGGCTGCGATACTGTGCAATCATTGTGCGCTTTGTCCCAGATTACGTTCAGCCATCAGTTAGCGAGGAGAAACGCCTTGTCGATACTTTACGGAGACGACCCCCTTACCGGTGATCATTTGGACAGCTTCGGCAGGGGAAAGATCGTCGACCGCGTTGTGTCCTCACTGAACATTCTCCGCCACCGAACACCTAGCGCCGTAGCCGCACTTGTGGGCCCGTGGGGAAGCGGGAAAACCACGCTCCTGAATCAGGTGGAGGCAGCCTTGGCGACGAACACCGAATGGCGAGTGGCGAAGTACAACCCATGGTCGTATGCATCGATGGATACAGCCGTGCCCGCCTTCTTCTCAGAAATCAGAGCCGCACTTCCAGACGGTTCCGGGGGCGAAGGGGCGAGAGCGGCAATAGGCGGATGGATCTCACGGTTCGCGCCCTTAGGCAGCATCGCCAGTGTAGCGGGGGCAGATCTTTCTGGTCCGATGCAGCTCTTCGCGGATTTGGTCAGCGGGGACCGCAGCCCGGAAAAGCTTCGGGCGCAGGCCGCGGACCTTCTCCAAGAGCTGGATACGCCCATCCTTGTGCTGATGGACGACCTTGACCGCCTCGGCCCCGATGAGCTGCTCATGACTTTCAAGCTTGTGCGCCTTCTCGGGCGACTGCCCAACGTGTACTACTTGCTGTCATACGACGAAAGGACTCTTCAGGACGTCCTAATGAGGACGGGATTGGTCGCCAACGAGAAGAGCCGGGCGCGCGAATACATGGAAAAGATGATCCAACTGCGGCTGGACATACCCTCGATGCTCCCGGAGGACCGGCTGGAGCTGGTCAACGTGGTGCTTCAGGAAGTACTCACCAGCCATGGTTTGCAGCTCAGCAATCAGGACGAGGAAAGATTGAGCCGGTCGTGGGGGAAGTGCCTTGACCGCTACATTATTCAACCTCGAGCAGCTAAGAGGCTTTTTACTCAGGTCGACGCGACCTGGCACGACGTCGCCGGCGAAGTCGATTTCGTGGAGTTTGTCCTAATGACTTTCCTCCGGACTTTTGAGCCTTCTGTATACGACCTCGTCGAAGAGCGCTCCGACGAACTACTTTCATCCGGCGGGGGCCAATGGCCGTCCGATCGGAAGGAGACACATCAGCAGCGTTGGGAACGCTGGCTCGGGTACATCGAGGATGCGGAAGCCCGACATCCTGTCGCGATAGCAGAGCTTCTCGCGGACTTGTTTGTCCCGCTCCGAAGCGCGAGAGACAACATGCAGTACGGGGCTGCAGCCAAGACGGACATCTCCAACCGCAAGGGCGTTGGACACCCGGACTATTTCTACCGGTACACCCAGACGGGAGTGCCCCGGACCGATATAGCCGAAAGTACTATCCTTGAGTCCCTTCGGGAACTCCGAGCATCTCGTCCAGAAGCTGCGACGGCGGCTGTCGAATCCAAACTTGTAGAGAACGCCCCATTAGTTGTTTCGAAAATTATGCGGCATGGAGTTGACTCTGCATTGCCGGTCGCGAGCCTAATGCAAATACTCGGATCGAATTACGAAGCCATAGCCGCGAAGGAAACAGGGTTCCTGTCGCGTCCGTCTTGGCCAGTCTTGGGATTCGCAGAGCACCTGCTTTTGTCAGCCCCGGAAGATGCCCTCTCGATCATAAAGACAACTTGCGAAACGCAATCAGGCCTCGCGCTTGTAAGCGACTTGATGCGACAGCAGTTCCGCTCGGGAGCGGACAATGAACAACGACCGGATTGGATCCAAAACGCCAGGCCGATCGTGGCCGATCGTATCGAGGCTCAGTTGAAGAGTTTGAACGCAACCACGACAGATGCCGAATTCGAAGCAGCGCTCCGGACCGTCTGGGCCCTGCGCGATCTTACTTCGAACGCGCACGCTCAAGATTTTCTTTGGGGGCTCATCGGATCGGGGGGTAGGTGGGACGTATCCAATGTACTCGCCGCTATTTCCCCTATTGGGCGGGGCAGCGACGGTCGGGACGAGTGGTCGAGCGTTGGTGAATTGGAGGCCGAAAGCATCGACACCATCCTGGGCATTGAACGGGTCGCCGAAGAGTTGGGTGATTCCCTGATCCCCGCTGCTCCCTCCGCGACTTTGCCCCGGTTCGACCACCGGCCCACACTCCATGAACGAAAGCCGATCGTGCTTGAAAACTTTAGCCGGATTCTTCAATCTTTCCGGCTGCAACAGGAGTAAACGTCTGTGGGGTGGCGACGGTCCGCAGACCCGAGTTCAACGGAAATCTCCACCCCGTGCCGTTTACAGCGTCAGTGGGAACTTCACTTACCATGTCAACGCATGCACTGCACCTGCGATAAAGGCGTCCCTTTTGTTCAGCTAAGGGGCGTTGCCCTCAGAATGCGTAGTGCTCGCGTCACAGCATGCTTGTTACTCGACTCCACATCGGTTTCGTCGCCTGGGCCTGCACTGAAGTGCATAACCCCATTCCGAACGTCCTTGACCTTCTTGAGCAGACTGAGGCAGACACCCTGATCGAGTTCGATGCCAGTGGCATTCCAAATTTGCTTGTCATTAAGCGCGGCGAGATACTCCCCGAACATCATGTCAGTGGCACCGCGGAAATTAACCATGTCTCTGCGTCTTGATTCGAGGAATTCCCTGAGCTTCGGAATGGGAGACTTATCCAAGAGAATCCGCAGCCGACTTTCCAACTCTTGGAGTTGGATGTAGATACCGGCGGTTCCATTAAAAGCTTCCGCGAGGTCACTGGCAGTCACGATGCCGTCGACGCAACCGTCGGGGGCTCTGTACAGCACAAACTCCTGAGCGATGATTGTTTCGACAAGCTCCAAAAAGTCATCAGACGAGGACGCCACGTGGCTTACCGGGCCCATCACATCCCTTGCCCTCGCAGAGTCCAGGTTGCCTCGATACTGAGCGATGCTTCTCCACGTCACCACGCCGTACAATGTCTTTTTATCCTGAGACAGGACGGGAATCTGCGAGAGATCATCGCTGATCATGAAAGTTTGCGTCTTTTTCGCAGGCATGTCAGGTCCGCAAGAAACCAGGTTCGGCCAATCGCCGCGGAATGCGGAAATGGGCAACGAGGCCACCGTTTCAGGTTCCGGCAGTTCATCCCTCGGGTCTGAGATGAACACATGTCCGTAATAGTCCGCGTTTTCAACTGCCGGCTTGCACACCAGGCCGCGACTCTTAAGTTTCTCGTTTATGTCCTGATTGACAATCTTCCCACGTCTGCTGTTGCCGTTCAGGCGAATGAGGCGCTCAGTAGAAATGCGCCACGGAGCACCTTTCTTGACCAGCGTCAGAAAGTCATTCAGGCCACCGACCTCTGGGGAGGAATACATCTCTTCTGTGAATTCCTGTGGTTCAACGACGTTGTGAGGGCCGGGCATTTATTGTCCTTTGGATTCGGAGCGCAATTCGACCATGTGCTAGTCGCTACGGACTCGATCTTTACCTTAAGCTCGCATTACGTCAAATCGGCCAAAAGCGCACGCAGGCATCGATCACAGGACGTACACGACACGCCCCAAGACAGCGTCCCCGTCGTCGCCGCAAAGGACACGCTGACACCAGATCGGCCTCGCCTATAACACCCACGATCCGGGCTGATTCGGCCCCCTTGATGGACCATCCGATTTCGCCGCCTCGCTGGCCACCTGGGTCAGCAAGGACCTGATCATGACCACTGGACCGAAGCCGAAGCGAACAATCTGAGCATCCTCGCCAACGATGTCGGCTGCAACCTGTGCATCCGGCTATGGCCAACCGGTCAGCACAACCAACTGCCGGCATACCGAACTGGTCTTCACCACGACCGGCACTGCTTAGACCTCGGCCACCGGAGCCGCGAACTGCGCCGCGTACAGAGCGGCGTACGCCCCGCCGGCGGCCAGCAGCTCAGAGTGCGTCCCCTGCTCCACGATCTGCCCGGCTTCCATCACCAGGATGAGGTCGGCGTCGCGGATGGTGGAGAGCCGGTGCGCGATCACGAAGCTGGTCCGGTCGGAGCGCAGCGCACTCATGGCCTTCTGCACCAGCACCTCGGTGCGGGTGTCAACGGAGCTCGTCGCCTCGTCCAGGATCAGCACGGACGGGCGGGCCAGGAACGCCCGGGCGATCGTCAGCAGCTGCTTCTCCCCGGCCGAGACATTGGAGCCCTCATCGTCGAGCACGGTGTCGTACCCCTCCGGCAGGGACCGGACGAACCGGTCCACGTACGTCGCCTTCGCCGCCTCCAGGATCTCCTCCTCCGAGGCGCCGGGCCGGCCGTAGGCGATGTTGTCCCGGATGGTCCCGCCGAACAGCCAGGTGTCCTGCAGCACCATGCCCATCCGCGAGCGCAGCTCGTCCCGGGTCATCGCGGTGACGTCCACGCCGTCGAGCGTGATCCGGCCGGCGTCTAGCTCATAGAACCGCATCATCAGGTTCACCAGCGTGGTCTTCCCGGCCCCAGTCGGCCCGACGATCGCCACGGTCTGCCCCGGCTCGGCGACCAGGCTCAGGTCCGCGATCAGCGGCTTGTCCGGTGAGTACGCGAAGGAGACGTTCTCGAACACCAGCTTCCCGCGTGTCGCCGCCGGAGCCACCCCGGGAGACGGATCCGGGGACTGCTCCTCGGTGTCCAGCAGCTCGAACACCCGCTCGGCCGACGCCACCCCGGACTGCAGCAGGTTCGCCATCGACCCCAGCTGGGCTAGGGGCTGGGTGAACTGCCGCGAGTACTGGATGAACGCCTGCACGTCACCCAGCTGCATCGCCCCGGCGGCCACCTGCAGGCCGCCCACCACGGCGATCCCCACATAGACCAGGTTCCCGATGAACGTCATGGCCGGCATGATCAGCCCGGACACGAACTGCGCGCCGAAGCTGGCCTCATACAGCTCCGCGTTCTTCTGCCGGAACCGCTCCTCCACCTCCCGCTGCCGGCCGAACACCTTCACCAGCGCGTGCCCGGTGTAGGTCTCCTCGATCTGCCCGTTCAGCTCCCCGGTGTGCTTCCACTGCGCCACAAACAGTTTCTGCGATCTCTTGGCGATCAGCGCCGTCGTCACCAGCGTCAGCGGCACGGTGACCAGCGCAATCAGCGCCAGGGTGGGCGAGAGGATGAACATCATCACCAGCACGCCCAGCACGGTCAGCAGCGAGGTGACCGCCTGGCTGATGGACTGCTGCAGGCTCTGTGAGATGTTGTCCACGTCGTTGGTGACCCGGCTGAGCAGCTCCCCGCGCTGGACCGTATCGAAGTAGCGCAGCGGCAGCCGGTTGATCTTGGCCTCGACCCGCTCGCGCAGCCGGAACATGGTGCGCTGCACCACGCCGTTGAGGATATATGCCTGCATCCACATAAAGGCCGACGCCAGCACGTACAGCACCAGCGCCCACAGCAGCACATTCGCCAGCGCCGCGAAGTCGATCCCCTCGCCCGGGGTCAGCGTCATGGCACTGAGCATGTCCGCCTGCTGGTCCTGCCCCTCCGCGCGCAGCTGCGCGATCAGCTGCTCCTGGCTCACCCCGGCCGGCAGCTCCTTGGACACGACGCCGGCGAAGATCAGGTTGGTGCCCTCCCCCAGGAGCCGCGGCCCGATCACCGAGAACGTCACACTCACCACCGCGAGCATCAGGACCAGCACCAGCCACAGCCGCTCCGGCCGCAGCTGGCCCAGCAGCCGCTTGGCGGACGGCCAGAAGTTCATCGCCTTCTCCGCCGGCACGTTCATCCCGGCGAACGGCCCGCCGTGGCCGGGGCCGCCGCGCGGGCGGGGGATGCGTTCGACGGCGGGAGCGGCGCCGGGTGCCCCGGCTCCCCCGCCGCGTCCCGGCCCGCCGGCCGGTGCGGCAGGCCCGGTGCGGTTCGTGGCGCTCATGCCGTCTCCTCCGCCGCGAGCTGGGAGTTCACAATCTCCTGGTAGGTGTCCGAGGTCTCCAGCAGCTCCGCGTGCGTGCCGTGCGCGACCAGCCGGCCGCCGTCGAGCACCAGGATCTGGTCCGCGTCGACAATGCTGGAGACCCGCTGGGCGATGATCACCAGGGTGGCGCCGGCGGTGTGCTGCCGGAGGGCTTGCCGCAGCCGGGCGTCGGTGGCGGTGTCCAGCGAGGAGAAGGAGTCGTCGAAGATGTAGAGCTCGGGCCGTTTCACCAGCGCCCGGGCGATCGCGATCCGCTGCCGCTGCCCGCCGGAGACGTTGGTGCCGCCCTGGGAGATCGGCGCGTCCAGCCCGCCCTCCATCTCGCGGACGAAGTCCTCCGCCTGCGCGATGGCGAGCGCCCGCCAGAGTTCGTCCTCGGTGGCGTCGGGTTTGCCGTACAGCAGGTTGCTGCGCACCGTGCCGGAGAACAGGTACGGCTTCTGCGGGACCAGGCCGATGTGCCCCCACAGCAGGTCCGGGTGCAGCTCCCGGACGTCCACGCCGTCGATCATTACCGCACCGGACGTGGCGTCGAAGAGCCGCGGCATCAGGTTCACCAGGGTGGTCTTGCCGGAACCGGTGGCGCCGATGATCGCCGTCGTCTGCCCCGCCCGGGCGGTGAAGCTGATCCCGGACAGGACCGGCTGCTCGGCACCCGGGTAGGCAAACCCGACGTCGCGCATCTGAAGCTCGCCGCGGCCGGTCCGGCCGGAGAAGTCCAGCGGGTGCTCCGGCGGCCTGACGCTGGATTCGGTGCCCAGCACCTGCCCGATCCGGTCCGCGGAGACCGCCGCGCGCGGGATCATGATGGCCATGAACGTGGCCATCATGACGGACATCAGGATCTGCATGAGGTAGCTCAGGAACGCGATCATGGTGCCCACCTGCATGGAGCCGTCCTGGATCCGAAAGGCGCCGAACCAGATCACGGCCACGGACGAGACGTTCAGGACCAGCATCACGGTGGGGAATGCGAGCGCCATCAGCCGGCCGGCACGCAGGGCGGTGTCCGTGACGTCCTCGTTGGCCCGGGCGAAGCGGGCGGTCTCCACGTCCTCCCGGACGAACGCGCGGACCACGCGGATGCCGGTGAGCTGCTCGCGCAGCACCCGGTTCACGGTGTCGATCCGGGTCTGCATCAGCCGGAACAGCGGCACCATCCGGGTGATGATCAGCCCCACCGCACCCAGCAGCACCGGCACGCTGACCGCGATCAGCCAGGACAGCTGCACGTCCTGCCTGATCGCCATGATCACCCCGCCGACACTCAGCATGGGCGCGGCCACCATCAGCGTGGCGGAGACCAGCACCAGCTGCTGGACCTGCTGGACGTCGTTGGTGGAGCGGGTGATGAGGCTCGGCGCGCCGAAGCGGGTGACCTCCTGCTCGGAGAACGCCGCCACCTTACTGAAGATCGCCCCGCGCACGTCCCGGCCCAGCGCCATCGCCGCCTTCGCCCCGAAGTACACGGCCGCGATGGCGCAGGCGATCTGCAACAGGGTCACCAGCAGCATCACGGCGCCGGTACGCAGGATGTACTCCGTGTCCCCCTTCGCCACGCCCTGGTCGATGATGTCCGCGTTCAGGGTGGGCAGGTACAGCGAGGCGATGGACTGCGCCAGCTGGAAGACGACGACGGCGAGCAGCAGCCAGCGTTGCGGTGTCAGGTATTCAACGAGCAGTTTCCAGAGCATCCGTACTCCCAGCCACGCGTTCCGCCGAGTGATCCGAAGGTCAGTTTACGTCCGGAGGCCGGGAGGGGAACTGGTTCCTCTCAGGGCGGACCGGGGTGCGTGCAGTGGGCAGCCATTCGTTTGCGGGGCAGTTGGTAATCGGGCGGGTCACATGGGAAGCAGAGAGCGCCTGCATAACGGCGTTCTCGAAGGAAATCATGAAGTTGGCGAGTTTGCCGGTGAGGGACCGGCTTACGGCTCGGCGATGGCCAACGAAAGCGGCAGCAGTCTCCGAAGACTGCTGCCGCCTCTTAAGGCAGGGCGAGCTACAGCGCTTGGGCCTCACGGAAAAGCGCGGCGACTTCAGGAACCATCCAGTAGTGGGATCCATCCCAGTCCCAGACGAAATGCCACTGCTTACCGTTGTTTGAGGGGTAGCGCGGCGCACGCGCCTTTCTCACTGCGCGGCCGGCAGATCCGAATACGCCCGCCACTCCACTCACGCCGTTCGGGTGGTCGAGGTGCTCGACGAGTTCCTGCGGCGTGAATTTCTTGGGGCGCTCCTCCAACGCTCCATCGACCAGCAACCCCAGAGCCTTCTGGCCTGCGGCGCTCAGGTTCGACCAGATTCTTGCAGCTAGCTCCACTGCACCTGCATCGGTTGCCCAAGCCGGCACCCGGCCCCCGCTCAGCGGTCCATCAGCTGCGGTGAACTCTTCCTCCTGTGACATGAACTCTCCGAATCGTCGATAAAACTCAATAACACGATGTTCCGGGACAAAGACTGTGACTTCCTTCATAACTACCTCCGAAGCATTGCCCGATGGCTGATTTAGCCTGTGATTGAAGGATAGCTATCATGCTGAAACACCGCAAGAGCTATTTCGGAGATATTTCCACTCCATCATCTTGAGAGTGAACAGCCGAGGCGGCTGGAGCCACCATCCGTGAGCCGTTGACGACTTTCGTGCCCGGGGACCGATTCTGCAACAACGGGTGCCCTCACGGGGCAGTGCTCTCCGTCGACGGCGAGCAGGTGACCTCCCAGGACGGTGACTTCTACGGCGGTTGGATCACCTCGAAAATCGTCGGTCCGTTCAAGGGCGGCCCGGGCACGGCCGGGTGGACAGGACCTCTTCTGCAACTGACACGACCATCCGGGCGTTCCCGGCGTTCAGCTAAAAGGTAGGGAGGCACGGCAAATTGGACACCTCGCAGCCTCCGCCTATCCGTTCGGCAGCAGCGCTCAGTCGCGGGAGCATTTGCGGGTCTCCGTTCACCGACGTAGCCTCGGCCAGATGAACCGTGAAGGAAAGCCCACGTCGGAGTCGAACGGCCGAGCGAAGAGAAACGGGGGCACCGCCTTCCTGCCGATCGGGATCGTTTTCCTTGCCGTTGCGATCGCAATGATATTTCTGGGCACCACGGCTTGGATTGCGTTCTTCACTATGGGCATCACCTTCCTCATCCTCGGGATGCAGAAGCCCGCAGGCAAAGATGAGCGTCCACCCAGCGAGACTTCGCAAGGCTGACCTCGGCCGCCGAATATCGCTGGTGTGGTTCTGTCTCAGAACCGTCCGTCGTAGCTGTCCCGCAGGCCCTGCGCGGTGAACCTCCAGCCTTCTACGAGTTCGCTCAGGTCGTTCTCGGGAGTTGCCTTGCCAAGTTCACGGAGCAGTTGCATCTCAGCCTCCATGAACGCAGCCATCCTGTCCGCGTAGTCGATCAGTGCCCGGATCTTATCCGGCTCCAGGTCAGGCGGTTCAGGCGGCGGCATCTCGATCATGCCGGCCATTCTGTCAGATGCACCCCTGAGAACAGCGTTTCGCCGGAGCCTGGTGGTTGGGACCACGGGCGCTGGGTTCGTCCGCAACCCGAAAGGAAGCCGGCGGCGGAACGGTGCGGTGCGCCGAGGAGACCGATTCAAACCCTGTCTGAAGGCAGCTGCTGTAGCCGCCACGCGATTATCTCGCGGATGAGCTCGGTCGGGAGCGGGGCATCATGGCGCAGCTGGATAGCGTACTCGGTGGTTCCATTTGCGGCCAGCTCTGTCGAGAAATGCGCGATCGCGTCTGAAGTCGGATAGAACCCGATGTGGCGCTTTGTTCCGGGGAAGAAGAACAACGGCTATGGCACGACGGGCCTGCGGACGCAGTACAAAAAGCAAAGCGGTCGACGGCGGGATCTCCCGCCGTCGGCCGCTTTGCTGTGGTGCCAACTGGCGGGGGCCGCTGACCCCATTCCGGTCCTGACGTCACACAACGAGACAGCATCCTGATCCGGACAAGCACGTCCTACCCTTGACAGGTGACTTTGACTAAGATCCGCACCGCCGCCGCGAGCTCCCTCGCCGCCGCAGGCCTCCTGTTGACCCTCGCCGCCTGTTCCACGCCGGCCGCTACGCAGCCAACCACCTCCGCGCCGGTTTCCCCGACAACGTCTTCATCCAGCGCCGCCGGGCCCTGCGCCGGCGTGAAGGTCATCGTCGATTCGGGCGCCCTGAAGCCGTCTGCCGCTGATACGTCCGTCTGCGTGCCCGTGGATGCGGCCACTCCCGCCTCCAAGGTGCTCGACGAGGCCAAGGTAAAAACCGAAGGCACCACCCAATACCCCAACGAACTGGTGTGCCGCGTCAACGGCGTGCCCGCCGCAGACCTGGACATCACCCACAAGGGCGGCACGTACAAGGAAGAATGCAGCAGCATGCCCGCTGCCTTTGCCTACTGGGCGCTCTGGGTGAAGCCGGCTTCCGGTGACTGGGCGTACGCCCAGGAGGGCCTCGCCACCCTGCAGGTGAGCCCGGGCGAGAGCCTGGAACTGCTCTACACCGTCGACGGCGAACCGGCCGCCCCCGCGGTATGACCTTTCGACCCGCGCCGTTACGCGCCGCGGCGGTCCTCGCCGTCGTCTTCATCGCGGCGCGGGTCATCTACCGCATCCTCTTCAACGGGGCGGGCATCGGCGAACCGGTTCTGCTCGACCTGCCAGCCATCCGGCTGCCTGCCCCGTACGCCCACGTTGTCCTCCTCGGTCCGGTTACGGGACCCGGGCTGTGGGCGGCAGTCCTGTCCGCACTTCCGATTGCCGTAATGTTCCTCGGTTTCGGCCTACTCAACGCCTGGGTGGACGTGGCCCGCGGCTTCGTGCACCTGGCCCGGCGCGGCCCCATGCAGGGCGTTGCCCGGACGCTTGTGGTGGCGTGGGCAGCGCTTCCGGCGCTTGCCGACGCCGTGACCTCCGTCCGCCTGGCGTTCCGGTTGCGGGGCGAACGCTTCGGACCCCGCGCCCTGGTGCCGGTGCTCGAGCGCACCCTTGAGCACGCGGGCCGGGTCGCCGCGGCCCTGGAGCTGCGCGGCTTCGGGAGCCGGGCAGCACACCAACCCGGCCAAGGGACCGAATCACCGGTTATCGTCCGGGACGCACAATTCCGTATCGGCGACGCGCAGGTCCGCGTCGCCGGATTCACGCCGTCGAGCGGGTCCATCACGGTCATTACCGGGCCGACGGGCTCCGGCAAATCCACCATCCTGCGGGGTATCGCCGGCCTCCTCTCCCACGTTGACGGTGGAGAAATCTCCGGCACCGTGTGCATCGCCGGAGCGGACCGTGCCACCACGCCGCCGCGCGATACCGCCCGCCTTATCGGCGTCGTCCTGCAGAATCCCCGCGCAGCCTTCGCCAGCACCCGGGTCCGGGACGAAATCTCCCTCGCACTTGAGCTGCGCGGCGTGGCCTCCGGGACCGCCAAGGCCCGTGTGCTGGAGGTCGCGGATCGGATCGGAGTGTCGGCGCTGCTGGACCGGAATGTCAGCACGCTCTCGGCGGGTGAGGCAACGCTCGTAGCCATCGCCGCCGCGGTGGTGGAGCAACCGGCAATGCTCCTGGTGGACGAACCCCTGGCCGATCTTGACACCGCAGCACGCGGGCACGTCATCGCCGTCCTTGACGCCCTCGCCCGCGATGACGGCGTCTGCGTCATCGTGGCAGAGCACCGGGCGGAGCCGCTGGTACCCGTTGCCGACTCGTGGTGGACCATCGACAACGTCGCCCTGGTGCCGGGTGCTGCGCCATCCGCGCATTCATCCCCTGCCGTTGCCCGTCCAACGCCGGCGGAGCCGGCGAAGCCCGCGAAGCCCGCGCCCGTGCTCACTGCGGCAAATCTCGCGGTGCACCGCAAGGGCACGCCGCTGGTGCGCGAGGCATCGCTGACCCTGCACCGAGGTGAGGTGGTGGCCCTGGTGGGGCCGAACGGCGCCGGGAAGTCGTCCCTCCTGGTGGCGCTCGCCCTCGGCGAAGGAACCGTCAACGGCCGCACGGTCGACGGCGGCCGGGTCGCCCTTGTGCCGGACGCCTCGGACGACCTCTTCACGAGGGATACCGTCGCGGGAGAGCTCCGCGCGGCCGAGCGACGCCAGGCGCGTGCCGCGCGCCGCTCAGACCGGCGCGGTGACCAGCTTCCCCCACGCTCTGCGGAGTCACACCTTGCCCGGTTGCGGGGAGACGTCAGCATTCCCATCGGGCACGAGCATCCCCGGGATCTCTCTGCAGGCGAGCGCAGAATCCTCGCCATCGCGCTGCAGACCATGGACGATCCCCCGGTACTCCTGATCGATGAGCCCACCCGCGGGCTGGATCCTGCGGCGAGCGCAGCAGTTTCGGCGGCGTTGCGGGAGGCAGCGGACTCAGGGGCGGCGGTCCTGATCGCCACGCACGACCTCGATTTTGCCCACGGCCTCGGCGCCCGGATCCTCCCGATGCGTGACGGCGTCGCGCCCTCTTCCGCGCCGGCCACGGCACCTGAACCGTCCCTCCCGCTTACCAGGCAAGCAGGTGCCGGACCGAGGCCACGGGTCATTGAACAACCAGACACCCAGAGCCCGGCAAGGCAGCGCCGCATCCGGATGCCGCGGGGCGTCGAGCTCGCAGTGCTCGCGGCCGCAAACGTTCTGGCCCTCGCAGCGTTCTGCTGGCCGCTGCTCGCCGCGGCCTTCCCGGAGGATGCCGCCGCGGCCCTCCCCTACGCGGCGCTGGCCGTTGCGCCGCTCGCAGCAGTCGCCGTCGTCGTGTCCCTCGACGGTTCGGTCCGCTCCGCACACATGGTGGCGCTGCTCGGCGTCCTGGCCGCCGTAGGTTCCGCGGTGCGGGTGGCAAGCACCGGCGTCGGAGGTGTTGAGGCGGTGTTTATCCTGCTGATCCTGGCCGGACGGGCCTTCGGTCCCCGTTTTGGCATGCTCCTCGGCGCCGCAACCATCGCCCTTTCGAGTGCTTTGTGGGGTGGCATCGGGCCCTGGACACCGTTCCAGGTCTTCGCCTGTGCGTGGGTGGGCGCGGGCGCAGGGCTGCTCCCCCGCCGGGTGCGCGGGCGGGCAGAACTGTGGATGCTGTGCGGCTACGGCGCCGTGGCGTCCTACCTGTTCGGCCTGCTGACCAACCTGTGGTTCTGGCCTTTCGCGGTGGGTGCCGGCACCGGCATCTCC
The DNA here is from genome assembly GCF_040547365.1 of Pseudarthrobacter sp. PvP090. Classification (NCBI taxonomy): domain Bacteria; kingdom Bacillati; phylum Actinomycetota; class Actinomycetes; order Micrococcales; family Micrococcaceae; genus Pseudarthrobacter; species Pseudarthrobacter sp. PvP090. The sequence continues at coordinate 208,295 of NZ_JBEPPO010000003.1, read as the reverse complement.
TACATGCCCGGCGCGCCGCTGGCCACCAACTTCAGCAGCTTCCTGCTCTATTCGCTGGTGACGTCGACGGCGGGCTGGGACACCCTGCGTGCCATCACCACGGTCATCGGAATCGCGGTGGTGGGGCGGGCCATTCTCGCCGCGCTCCGGCGGGTGAAGCCGGTCTCCAGCGCGCGCGGAAGCGTCGGCGGGCAGGCCGCGCAGGCCCAACCCGCCCAGGCCGGGGACCGGCTGCAACTCACACCTTGAAGTACTTCGCCTCCGGGTGATGGAACACGAATGCGTCGGTGGACTGTTCGGGGTGCAGCATCAGCTCATCGCTCAGGACCACGCCCATCCGCTCGGGACGCAGCAGCTCCGTGACCTTGCGGCGGTCCTCCATGTCCGGGCACGCGGGGTATCCGAGCGAGAACCGCGCACCGCGGTAGTCGAGCTTGAAGTACCCGGCCTTGTCCTTGGGCTCCTCGGCCGCGAAGCCCAGCTCGGAGCGGATGCGCGCGTGCCAGAATTCCGCGAGCGCCTCAGTGAGCTGCATGACCAGGCCGTTGAGCTCGTAGTAGTCGCGGTAGTGGTTTCCGGCGAACAGCTCGGAAGTCACCTCATCGATCTTGGAGCCGGCGGTGACCAGCTGCACGGGAAGGACGTCGATCTGCCCCGATTCGCGCGAGCGCACAAAGTCGGCGAGGCACAGGTGCCGGTCGCGGCGCTGGCGCGGGAAGTCGAACCGCAGCCGCTCGGTGCCGATCGGGCCGCCGGAGCCGCCGTCGGGGGCGAGCAGTCCCGCGGTGCCGAGGACGCCGTCGCGATCCTCCCCGTGGTGCAGCACCACCACCTGTTCCCCCTCGGAGACCACCGGGAAGTAGCCGTACGCGACGGACGCGTCGAGCATGCCTTCGCCGAGGATACGGTCCAGCCAGTACCGCAGCCGCGGCCGGCCCTCGCGTTCCACCAGTTCCTCGTAGGAGGCGCCGTCATCGCCGCGGCCGGGCTTGAGCCCCCACTGCCCCATGAACGTGGCGCGCTCGTCGAGCATGGCCGCGTAGTCGTGGAGTGCCACGCCGCGCACAACGCGGGTGCCCCAGAACGGCGGCGACGGCACGTGATTGTCGGCGGCGACGTCGGACCGGCCGGGCATTGCCTCCGGCTCGGTCACCGTGAACTTCGGGCCGCCTTTGTGGATCCGCTTCTTCAGCGGCGGAAGGCCGACGGCGTCCGGGTCGGCGCCGCGGGCCACCTGCACCAGCGGTTCCATCAGTGCCAGGCCCTCAAAGGCGTCCTTGGCGTATCTGACGGTTCCTTCGAACTGCTCCGCCAGGTCCTGCTCCACGTAGGCGCGGGTCAGGGCTGCGCCGCCGAGGATGATGGGCCACTTCTTCGCGAGCCCCCGGGACTGGAGTTCGGCGAGGTTTTCCTTCATCACCACGGTGGACTTCACCAGCAGGCCGGACATGCCGATCACGTCGGCGTTGTGCTCCTCCGCTGCGGCCATGATCTCGGCGATCCCCTGCTTGATGCCGATGTTGATCACTTTGTAGCCGTTGTTGGTGAGGATGATGTCCACCAGGTTCTTGCCGATGTCGTGCACATCGCCGCGCACGGTGGCGATCACCATGGTGCCCTTGCCCGAGGAATCCGACTTCTCCATGTGCGGCTCGAGCAGTGCCACCGCGTTCTTCATTACCTCGGCGGACTGCAGCACGAACGGCAACTGCATCTCGCCGGCACCGAAGCGCTCACCCACCACTTTCATACCCTCGAGCAGCTGATCGTTGATGATGGCCAGCGGTGACATGCCTTCGCTCCGGGCAAGGTCGAGGTCCCCTTCGAGACCCTTGCCTTCGCCGTCGATGATGCGCCGCGCCAGGCGTTCGCCGGTGGGCAGCGCCGCCAGTTCCGCCGCGCGCTGGTCCTTGAGCGCTGCGGTGTCGACGCCGGCGAACAGGTCCAGCATGCTGTTCAGGGGGTCGTACGTGACGTTGCCGTCGGCGTCGTATTCCCGGCGGTCCCAGACGAGGTCCAAGGCCACTTTGCGCTGCTCCTCCGGCAGTGACGCGAGCGGCACGATCTTGGCGGCGTCGATGATGCCGCTGGACAGGCCCGCCTGCACTGCCTCATGCAGGAACACCGAGTTCAGGGCCATGCGCGCTGCCGGGTTCAGGCCGAAGGACACGTTGGAGACGCCGAGGGTGGTGTGGATGCCGGGGTACTTCGCGGTGATCTGGCGGATGGCCTCGATGGTTTCGATGCCGTCCCGGCGGGTTTCTTCCTGGCCGGTGGCGATGGGGAAGGTCAGGGCGTCGACGATGATGTCTTCGACGCGCATCCCCCATTCACCCACCAGGGAATCGATCAGGCGCGAGGCGATGGCCACCTTGCCCTCGGTGGTGCGTGCCTGGCCGTGCTCGTCGATGGTCAGGGCGATCACGGCGGTACCGTGTTCCTTCACGAGCGGCATGATGCGCCCGAAGCGGCTGTCCGGGCCGTCGCCGTCCTCATAGTTGACGGAGTTGATCACCGGGCGGCCGCCGATGTGTTCGAGCCCGGCCTGCAGCACCTGAGGTTCGGTGGAGTCGATGACGAGCGGGAGCGTGGAGGCCGACGCGAAACGCGAGACGATCTCCTTCATGTCGGCCACGCCGTCGCGCCCCACATAGTCAATGCAGACATCGAGCAGGTGCGCACCGACACGGACCTGCCCGCGGGCAATATCGACGCAGTCGTCCCAACGCTCGTCCAGCATCGCCTGGCGGAACGCCTTCGAACCGTTCGCGTTGGTGCGCTCACCAATGGCGAGGTACGCGGACTCCTGGTCGAAATTCACATGATGGTAGAGGGAAGCGATGCCGGCTTCACGCTCGGTGGGAACGCGGGCGCCGTCGGCGCCCCTCCCGCCGCTGGTGACGGCGGCGGTGGTGCGGAAGGGCGCAAGACGTTCGACGACGGCGGCCATGTGCTCCGGCGTCGTACCGCAACATCCGCCCACGAGGCCCAGACCGAATTCCCGCACGAACTGCTCGTGCGCGGTGGCGAGTTCGCTGGGTGACAGCGGATAGTGCGCGCCGTTGGGGCCAAGCACAGGGAGGCCGGCGTTGGGCATGCAGGCAATGGCCACGGAGGACTGCTTGGAGAGGTGGCGCAGGTGCTCGCTCATCTCATCCGGCCCGGTGGCGCAGTTCAGGCCGATGGCGTCGACGCCGAGCGGCTCGAGCGCGGTGAGCGCGGCGCCGATCTCGGATCCCATCAGCATGGTTCCGGTGGTCTCGACGGTCACCTCGACGAAGATGGGGAGCCGGATGCCGCGGGTCACGATGGCCTGCTTGCAGCCGTTGACCGCGGCTTTGGTCTGCAGGAGGTCCTGGCTGGTCTCGATGAGGAAGGCATCCGCTCCCCCGTCGATGAGGCCCTCGGCTTGCAGGGCGAAGGTCTGTTTGAGGTAGTCGTAGCTGGTGTGTCCGAGGCTGGGGAGCTTGGTACCCGGCCCCATCGAGCCCAGGACCCACCGCATCCGTCCGTCTGTTTTTTCTGCCGCTTCGGCGCGCTCGCGGGCGATCTCCGCGCCTTTGCGGGCGAGTTCCTCGATCCGGTCGTCGATGCCGTAATCGGAGAGGTTGGACCAGTTGGCACCGAAGGTGTTGGTTTCGACAGCGTCGATTCCCACCGCGAAGTACGCGTCATGGATGTCCGCGAGGACATCCGGGCGTGTGGCATTGAGGATCTCGTTGCAGCCTTCCAGCCCCAGGAAGTCGTCCTCGAGCGACAGGTCCCGCCCCTGCAGCATGGTGCCCATCGCCCCATCGGCAATGACCACCCGGTGGTTCACCGCATCCAGGAGCTCCTGCGAACGGACGGGACGGGGGACGGACTCAATATCAAGCGCAAAACGAGGCATCTAAACAGCCTACGGCGGGGCCCGAAACATTTGCGCTCTGTTTCTGCGTGCTACGACGGGGGCGACATTTATTCCGGCACGGGCGGGGGCTGCCGTATCCCTAAGAGGCGGGATCGGCGTCGTGCTTTGCCGGCTGATGGTCGTCGACGGCGGCGCGGACGTCGCCTTCTTCATGCCCGCCTTGCTTCTTGCCAAACGGCAGCACCTTGAGCAGCGGCTGCAGGACGGCCATAACGACAAGGCCCCAGGCGAGACCGAGGACGGCCGAGCACAGGGTGTTCACGAGCCAGGCCAGGAAGCCGCCCGCCACCGCGATCCCGGCGAACGGTGCCTCGAGGACGTGCACCAGGTCATACGGCAGGTGCCAGCCGAGGTCGTAGGCGCCCTGCAGCATGATGTGGCCGCCCACCCACAGCATGGCGACCGTCCCGATCACGGTGATCGTGGTCAGCACGGCGGGCATCCCCTTGACGAGCAGCTCGCCGAAACGCTTGGATCCCGCAGAGTCCTTGGTGGTCAGGTGCAGGCCGATGTCGTCCATCTTGACGATGAGTGCGACGGCGCCGTACACGGCCACCGTGATCGCGAGCGCCACAACAACCAGGATGGCCGCCCGGGCCCAAATGGACTCGGCGGAGATCTCGTTCATCGCGATGACCATGATCTCGCAGGAGAGGATGAAGTCGGTGGTGATGGCGCCCTTGGTGACTTTGGCCTCCGCCTCCGGGCCCCGGTCGACCGCCGGCGTGTCCTCTTCGGCCTCGTGCTGGCCGCGGAGCTTGTGCCAGACCTTCTCGGCACCCTCGTAGCAGAGGTAGGTGCCGCCCAGCATGAGGATGAACGGAATGACGCCCGGGATGAAGGCGCTGATGAGCAGCAGCGCCGGCAGGATGATCAGCAGCTTGTTCCGCAGCGAGCCCCAGAAGATCTTCTTGATCATCGGCAGTTCGCGGGACGGGTCCGCCCCGGACACGTACTGAGGGGTGACGGCGGCGTCGTCAATAACGACGCCGGCTGCCTTGGCCCCCGCCTTGGCCGCTCCGGCTGCGACGTCGTCCACCGAGGCGGCCGCGATGCGGGCCAGGGCGGCGATGTCGTCCAGCAGGGCGACGAGACCGCCGCTCACAGCTCGCTCCCGTGCTGCTTGAGGGCGGACGGCTGGGCGAGGTTGCCTCGGTCGGGGCGCGTGATTGGCATACTGGGATTATATGGTGGCGGGCAGCCCACCGGCGGGACTGGTCCGGCTCTTAGCCGCCCAGCACCACGTTCACCGGCGGTTCGCCGGCCAGCATCAGCTCGATCTGCCGCTGGACGAGCTTCCCCATCCGCGGGCGCATGGCCGAGCTGGCCCCGCCCACATGCGGGCTAATGATGACGCCGGGGGTCCGCCACAGCGGGTGGTCCTGCGGCAGCGGTTCGGGATCGGTGACATCCAGGGCGGCGCGGATCCGGCCGCTGGCAGTGTGCCGGACCAGGGCGTCGGTGTCCGCGACCGGTCCGCGGGCCACGTTGACCAGCAGGGCGCCGTCGGGCATGGCCGCGAGGAAGGCGTCGTCGATGAGGTGGCGGGTGGCATCGCTGAGCGGCACGCCCACCACAACGATGTCGTGTTCCGGCAGCAGGGTGTGCAGCTCCGCGATGCCGTGCACGTGGCCGCGCTCGTCGTCCCGCGCCTTGCTGGCCACCCGGGTCACAGTGGTTTCGAACGGCAGGAGCCGGTCCTCGATCGCCTTGCCCACGCCGCCGTAGCCGACGATCAGCACCCGCCGGTCCGCGAGGCTGGCGGTGGGCCGGGTCTCCCAGCGGCCCTCCCGCTGGTTGGCCAGCAGCCGCGGGAACTCGCGCTGGCTGGCCAGGATCAGGGCAAGGGTGAGTTCCGCGGTGGAGGTTTCGTGGACGCCGGCGGCGTTGGCGAACACGCGGCCCGGCGGCAGCTGCTCCGCGACGCCGTCGTAGCCGATCGAGGTGCTCTGCACGAGCCCGGTGTCCACGGCTTCCAGGTTGCGCAGGATCTCCGTGCTGCCCATGTAGGGCTGGACCACGATGTCGAGGTGCGGCAGCGGCGGTTCCCCGGTCAGGTCCCAGTCGAGGACGGTGACGTCGGGGTGGGGCGTCAGGTACTCGCGCAGGGTGGGGTCCGGCAGGCTCACAGTGATTTTCCTCGGCATGATTGCCAGCCTAATCGTGCGGGGCAGCACGGGGGTGCTTCCAGCGCGGGCCGTGTCACACGTCCGGTCCCGTCCCAGCTGGGAGTTTGCCCTCACCTTCGCGCCGCCCCGCGCGGCATTTGGACATGCCCCGCGGCCCGGCATACATTGCAGGAAACCCCTCCCCTTGACTGACCTGGAAGGTCCTGCGCCATGAACACCTCGGGACCATCGCGTCCGGCCGCCAAAGCCCTCACAACCCGCGGGAAACTGCTCGTGGTCTGGGCGGCCACAGTCCTTGTGTTGCTGGGCATGGTGGCCGTCGCCGTCGTCCGCACCGGGCCGGTTCCAGGGACGGACTTCCTCGCCGGCCCGCAGGAGCTGTGGGAGGAGCAGCCGGCGGCCGAGGCCCCGGCGGCGGAGGCCCCGAAGGCCGCCGTCGACCTTGATGCCCTCGACGCCGAGGTGCGGCGGGTCCTGGCCGAAAACCCCGGCTACCGGATCGGCGTCGTCCTCGCGGACACCCACGGCGGGGAGCCGCGCGGCTACGGTGACGGGTCCGAGTTCGTGGCGGCCAGCACCGCCAAGATCATCACGGCGGCCGCCTACTACCATCTGGTGGAGACCGGCGAGAAGTCGCTGGACGTGCCGCTGGGGAGCTACGACGCAGCGTTCCAGGTCAAGGCGATGGTCAACGCCAGCAGCAACGACGCCTGGCTGCTGCTGATGCAGGACATCGGCTACCCCCGGCTGATCGAGTACGCCGCGTCGATCGGGATCAGCTACGACCCGGAACAGAACCTGCTGACCCCGGCCGAGATGGCGGAGCTGCTCAAACGGCTCTCCACCGGCACGCTGCTGAACGCGGAGCACACGCAGGAGCTGCTCGGCTACATGCAGCAGACCAACAACGAACGGCTCATTCCGGCCGCCGTCGGCCCGGGCATCACGGTGCAGCACAAGTACGGCCAGCTGGAGGGCTACCTCCACGACGCGGCGATCCTGAGCTCCGGCGAGCGGTCCTACGCCCTGGCCATCTACACCTGGGGCGAGGACGGCGGGGGCGAGAAGCGCCTGGCCGTGATCCACGAGCTGACCGATGCTGTCACGAAGGCCGTGCTGGGGTAGGTCTGTCACGCGCGGGGCGCTGCTTGGGTGGGCCGGCTGCGAGCGTCACGTCTGCATTAAAGCGCGGAGCCCCGCTGCACGGTGTGCAACGGGGCCCTGCGATCCAGCTGGAGAACCGGTTTAGCGGCCGAAGAGCTTGGCGAAGAAGCCGGTCTTGGTGCTGACTTCACCCTCGTGGCCCTTGCAGCGGTCGGCGCTCTTGACGCCCCGCATGACCGTGTCAACGTGCTGGCCGCAGCCGGCCCAAGTGGTCTTACCGCACTTCTTGCATGCAACCTGTCGGCACATCTGGTTCTCCTTGTTGGTAGGTCTGTCGTGATTACTATACCCCCAGGGGTATAACTGGTCAAAATGTGCACTGTCGAAATGCGCGCCGTCAAAATGCGACCGCGGGGAACACCCTGTTGCCCACCGGCGTTGGTTCCGTACAGTGGCACCAACGCCGCGCCGCACACGAACTGACTTCCGAACCGTACCGAGAGGACTGCCGATATGGCCTACATCAAGGTTGGAACCGAGAACAGCACCGACATCGAGCTCTACTACGAAGACCACGGGAGCGGGCAGCCGGTGGTCCTGATCCACGGCTACCCGCTGGACGGATCCTCCTGGGAGAAGCAGACCACGGCCCTGCTGGGCGCCGGCTACCGGGTCATCACCTACGACCGCCGCGGCTTCGGCCAGTCCAGCAAGCCCACGGTCGGCTATGACTACGACACCTTCGCCGCCGACCTCAACACCCTGCTCACCAGCCTGGACCTGAACGACGCCGTGCTGGTGGGCTTCTCGATGGGGACCGGCGAGGTGGGCCGGTACCTCGGCACCTACGGGTCGGCCCGGGTGGCGAAGGCTGTGTTCCTCGGCTCGCTGGAGCCCTACGTCCTGCAGACCGAGGACAACCCCGACGGCGTCCCGCAGTCCGTGTTCGACGGCCTGATGGAGGCTGTCACCACCGACCGCTACGCCTTCTTCACGGAGTTCTTCAAGAATTTCTACAACAGCGACACCTTCCTCGGCACGCCCCGGCTCAGCGAGGAAGTCATGCGCGCGGGCTGGAACCTCGCGACCTCGGGCGGTCCCACCGCGTCCGCAGCAGCGCAGCCCACCTGGCTCACCGACTTCCGCGCAGACATCCCGAAGATCGATGTCCCCGTGCTGATCGTGCACGGCACGGCGGACAGGATCCTGCCGATCGACGTTACGGGCCGGCGGTTCACCAAGGCCCTTCCCAGCGCCGAATACGTGGAGATCGACGGCGCCCCGCACGGCATGCTCTGGACCCACGCCGCCGAGGTCAACGACGTGCTGCTCCGGTTCCTCGGGAAGTAGCGGGCTTAGCCCAGGCCGGCTTGGGGCTCCCGTGACCGGCCGCCGGCTCGGGCAACCTGGGCTCAACCCCCGGGCCGGCCCTCGCCGTCCGGGGGCAACCCGGGCTCAGTCCGGACCCGGCCCCTGCGGTCCAGGGGCACTTTGACATGAACGCCGGCCAGACGTCGCGGATTTCGACGCCGGGCCGCCCCAAAGTGCCCCCGGACCGCAGGGCTGCCCACGCCGGGCAGCACTGTCCCGGCGCCTATTGATCAGAGCCGCAGCCGGCGGAGGATTAAAGCACCGGGTCCCTCACATGCCGCGAGCGGATGCCGGTTCGGCTCCCCGCCGAGCACGGGCGAGCTCGTTGAAGCTGGACGCGAATGCCACCGCCCTGATTGGACTGTCACAGCGGTGTGATCTGGCGGGCAGACGCCGTCCAAAGCCACAGATTCGCATTTTCAGGCAGAAGAACCAAGTCAATGTCCATCATCAACTCACCAAGAACATCCCGCCTCCGGGTGGCCCGGATCGCACTGATCCCGGCTGTCGCCGTGGGGCTCATCGGGGGGCCCGTTGTAGCGGCCGGGCCGGCCGTTGCATCAACCTCCGAACGCGGCTGCACAGTGGAACCGCTGAAGCCCGTCAAGCGCGACCACAAGGACAACAGCAAATTCAGAGTGGACTTCCGGATCTATGTGGACTGCAAGGGCAACAAGAATGTGGAGATCCGCCAGCTGCGCTTCGAAGACGACCGCGGACGGAATGACGATTTCCTGGGGAAGGACAGGTTCTGGAAGTCCTTCGATCCCCGTGACGACGCCGTGACGATCCACAGCTACGACAGCGTGCCGAACGGCCCAGGCAGCGAGGAGGTCTACCAGCTCGTTTCCTTCCGCGTCCAGAGCGGCAACAGCGACCATTGGTCCGATTGGACCCGCTGGGAAAAGAGCGACGTGGCCAGAATCCACTAGTGATCATCCAGCGGCCCACGCGACCACTCATCGGGAGCCAGGGAACCCGTTCCCTGACCCCTTCTGCTGGGGATTTTGACACAGCGCCGGGCCGACATCGCGGAGCTCCCTGCCGTCCGGGGGCACATTGACACGAAACGCCGGGCCGCCGTCGGCAATTTCGACGCTGGACGCCGCGAAGTGCCCCCGGACCGCCGAGGGAAGGCCCGGCCGCGAAGTGACTCCGTCCTGCGGGCAACGCCGCCCTGCGGGCGAAGCCGCCCCGGCGGGACTACCCCTAAAACAGGGCGTCCGCCACGGCCGCCGTCACCTGGTGGATGACTTCGGTCCGCTCGGGGACGCTGCTGAGGTCATCGCCCTTGGTGTAGATGACGAGGGCGTAGGCGCGGCCGTCCTTGGCGAGGATGCCGGCGTCGTGCAGTTCGCCGCCCAGCAGCCCGTACTTGTGGAAGACAGTGATACCGGGAGGGACGGCGGCCGGGATGAGCGTTTCGTAGTTGGTGTCCTGCATGTAGGCCAGCAGCTGCGCGGTGTTGTCGGGCTCCAGCAGCGTCCCGTCGTAGAGCCCGCCCAGGATGCGGGCCATCTCCGCGGGCGTCAGCGTATTGCTGGTGGGGACGTAGTCCACCCCGATCGAGGCCGCATAGTCCGTCAGCTCCGCGTGCCCCACAGCGTCCATGATCAGAGACCAGGAGTCGTTGTCGCTCTGCTGGATCATTGCCTGCAGCTGGAATTCCGCGGTATGGGCGCCCAGCGGGTCGTCGAGCGAGGCCTCCCCGGTTTCGACGAGATGGTAATACGCCTCGGCGGCCAGGACCTTGGCCGTGCTGGCGGCGACGAATGCTTCCTCGACGCCGTACTCGTGGACCTTCTGGGACGCGGCGCCGTCCGACAGGTCAACAAGGGCGACACCGAGCTGATATTCAGGATGCGAGTCGATGATGGCGTTGATCCCGGCGTCCAGTTCGGCGTCGATGGCTTCCGCGGCGGGCGTGGCCGGTAAGGCGGCAGCCGGCGCCACTGCCTGGCCGTCCGACGGCGGCGCTGACACCTGGCCGGCCGACTGGCTCCCGGACTGGACGGCCGCCGTCGACCGGGCCTGCGCGGCGGAGTGGACACCGAGCCCAACAACCACCGCCAGCGAAGCAGCGCACACCGCCACGATGACTGCGCGCGTGCGCCGGAACGCCCGCGGGCGCTGCCGGGAGCCCGTGCTGCCGGGAGGGTCACTGGGCCGCGGCGTGTGTTCATACATAGGTTCCACGCTAGCCACACCAGTTATGCCGGAGCTGTGAACCAGCAGTCACCCCGCCCAACAGAGCCCGAAGTCTAGGTCTCGTCGTCCCACGTGCCGGTTTCCGCGGCGTCTTCCGGCTTGTCCTCCGCGTCCGGGTCGCCGGATCCGATGTAGGCTGCGGGCACCGTTCCTGCGGCCTGGGTCAGTTGTTCCGCGCGGATGTTGCCGGCCCGGCCGGGTTCGGCGTGCGGCTGGCGGGCTTCGACGGCGTCCGGATCGCCCGGCCCCCGCAGGCCAGCCGGATCGGTGCTGGGTCCATTCGGATCACTCATGACACTGCCTTTCATCCGCTAATCGAGTCCTTCCCAGACTAACGTGGACACCGGATCAGCCGCCGGGCGGCGCCTGCACCCTCTGGCACCACGGCACTCTGCTGCAGCTCGTCAACTACCGGCCCGGAAGTTGACACCGGCAGGAGGGTGCGGTTCACTTTTTGCATATGCTGAAATAACAGTTCCATGATGCGGAAAGAATTATCCGCATAGCCCTACACCGTGGATGCCAGCATCGAACACGAGGACCTGCCTCATGCACCTTGAACAGTTCAACGCGGCCGGCCGCACCGAGGCCGCCGATGCCTTGCGGCCCTGCCTGGACATCCAGCGCTGGATCGACGATCTGGCCGATGCGCGGCCCTACTCCGACCTCGAAGCACTTCTTGCAGCAGGCCGCCTCGCAGCCGACCCGTTCACTCCGGCGGAGATCGACGCGGCCCTCGCCCACCACCCGCGGATTGGCGAGCGTGCCCAGGGAAACAGTGCGGAGGCCAGGCTATCCCAGTCAGAACAGGCCGGACTTGGGGAGGCCGACGCGGCCGTCGCGGAGGCCCTGGCGGACGGCAACCGGGCCTACGAAGAGAAGTTCGGGCAGGTGTTCCTGATCCGCGCGGCCGGCCGCAGCCGCGAGGAGATCCTCGCCGCGCTCAACACCCGGCTCGGCCACTCCCCCGCAGAAGAACAGGAAATTATTGGCCAGCAGCTGCGGGAAATCGCAGTGCTCCGACTCGAAGGACTGATCGGCAAATGAGCATGTCCCACGTCACCACCCACGTACTCGATACCGGCTCCGGCAAGCCGGCGGCGGACGTCCCGGTCACCCTGCACATGCTCGACGGCGAGCGCTGGGTCCAGATCGCCGGGGGCGTAACCGACGCGGACGGTCGCATCAAGCAACTCGGGCCGGACCGGCTGCCGACGGGGACCTACCGCCTGGCCTTCGACACGGGGAAGTACTTCGCCGCCGGCGGCACCGAAACGTTCTTCCCGGAAGTGATCCTCACCTTTGGTGTGGTGGAGTCGGAGGCCCACTACCATGTTCCGCTCCTGCTGAGCCCGTTCGCGTACTCCACGTACCGGGGCAGCTGACCCGGCCCTGACCGGACGTGACGGAAAGGCCCCGCGGCGATGCCGCGGGGCCTTTCCTGTGTCCAGCAGCTCCTCCATCCAGCCCCACACCTACTTCCCCGACGGCAGCAGGCCGGCACCGGCGCCCGCCCAACGCAGTCACAATCGGTTATTTGGCCCGGGTGGGCCACAACGGGACGGATTCCTTGACAGTGGCCCGGGTCACTTCTATTCTAAATTTTGGGATCCCAAAATGGGATCCCAAAAGATCGCGATCCGGATCCCGAGCCGCAAGTCATTGCCCGGCGCTTCAGGATCCGGACGCAGGACGCCCCACCAGCCGGCCTCCTGCCCCGCGAACACCAAAGTCTTTCCCCGTCTGCAATTTTCCTCTCTGTAAAGGAGAAGTTGTGTCTGTTCAAAACACTGAAACCGCAGTTCCGCTCCCCGACGACAAGACCGGCAAGGACGGCGTGCAGCGTCGCACCAACGTCCGCTGGAAGATGTTCCTGCTCCTGCTGGTCCTCGTCGCCGTCAACTACATCGACCGGGGCTCCATCTCGGTGGCCCTGCCGATCATCCAGAAGGAATTCAACCTGCCCCCGGAGCTCGTGGGCCTCCTGCTCTCGGCCTTCTTCTGGACCTACGCACTGATGCAGGTCCCGGTCGGCCTCCTGATCGACAAGTTCGGTCCCCGCAAGGTCATGACGGCGTCCTGCGTCGGCTGGGGCGCGGCCACGGCGGCCTCCGGCCTGGCCGGCGGCTTCCTCAGCATGTTCATTGCCCGGCTCGGCATCGGCGTCACCGAAGCCGGTGTGATGCCAGCCGGCGGCAAGCTCAACGCGATCTGGATGCACAAGTCAGAGCGCGGACGCGGCGCCACCATCCTCGACGCCGGCGCACCTCTCGGAGCAGGCCTGGGCGGCATTCTCATTGCCGGCCTGATCGCCTCCACCGGCAGCTGGCGCACCGCCTTCATCATCGCCGGCGCCGCCACCGTCCTGATGGGCCTGGCCGTCTGGTGGTACGTCCGCGACAACCCCCGCCAGCACCGCGGGGTCAACGACGCTGAGGCCGAGTACATCGAGGCCTCCCACGCCGCCGAGGACGCTGCGGCCGAGCTCGACGGCAGCAAGGGCAAGCGCGCCCTGCTGCCCTACCTGAAGTTCCGCTCCTTCTGGGCCATGTGCTTCGGCTGGCTGGGCTTCAACGGCGTCTTCTACGGACTGCTGACCTGGGGACCGCTCTACCTCGCCCAGGACAAGGGCTTCGACCTCAAGACCATCGGCTGGTCCACGTTTGTGATCTTCGGCGCCGGCTTCGTCGGCGAAATCCTGGGCGGCGCCATCGCCGACAAGTGGCAGTCCACCGGAGCCTCCGCCAACCGCGTGATGCGCACGCTCCTGGGCACCTCCAGCGTCGTCGTGATCGGCGGCCTGATCGGCGTCACCGTCGTCGCCGACCCCACCACCGCCGTCGTCCTCCTGTCCGTCGTGATGTTCTTCCTCCGCTGGGTGGGCCTGTTCTGGAGCATCCCCTCCATCCTGGGCGGCCGGACCAACGCCGGCGTCCTGGGCGGCGCGATGAACTTCAGCGGCAACATCTCCGGCTTCGTGACGCCGATTGCGGTCGGTCTGATCGTGGGCGCCACCGGCTCCTACACCTGGGCGCTGCTGTACTTCGTGGGCTCCGCGATCATCATGGGTGCCTCCGTCCTGACCCTGAACTACAACAAGCGGCTACCTGTCTAAGCTAGCCACACGCACCTGTTCCTGAAGCCGGGAACGCAATGCCGGACAAGAACCGAAAGTGGAGAAACATGCAGACCGCAGAAGAAACCCAGGACAAGGAACGCCCCCTCCGCGAGGCTGTCCGGGACACTCTCCGCAACCGGATCTTCGAAGGGCATTACGTTCCCGGCACCAGGCTGGTGGAACGCGACCTCGCCGCCGAATTCAACGTGTCCCGGCTGCCCGTCCGCGAGGCGCTCCGCATGCTGCGCCAGGAAGGGCTCATCAGCGACCGGGGCGCCCGCGGAGCCGAGGTCAGCACCCTGAGCCCCAAGGACGTCGAGGACCTGTTCGACGTCCGGCAGTCCCTCGAGGTGCTTGCCTGCCGACTGGCCGCCACCCGCGCCACGCCCGAAGACCTCGGCGGCCTCCAAGGCCTGCTGGACGAGGCGGACCGCTGCCTGGCCAAGGGCGCCATCATGGAAGCCCACCGCGCCAACAGCGAATTCCACGATGCCATCACCCGGATCGCGGACAACGGCTTCCTCAAATCGGCACTGGAACCGCTCCAGGGCCGCATGCACTGGCTCTTCCGCCACGTCAGCGACCTGCCGGAGCTCATCGAGGAACACCGGGCCCTCTACGCCGCCATCGCCAGCGGCGACCCGGACCGGGCAGCCGCCCAGTCGGCGTCGCACATCGGCAAATACCGTGACCAGTTCCCGGAGGATCTCAGCCGGACCGAACCCTCCCTGCATCGGAAGAACTTATGAAACTTCTTGTCATCAACCCCAACATCAGCGACGACGTCACCGCCCTGATCGAAGCGGAGGCCCGCCGCTCCGCGTCCCCCGGAACCGAACTGCTGGTCCGGACCGCCGGCTACGGCGTCGAATACATCGAAACCCGCTTTGAGTCCCTGATCGCGGCGGGAGCCGTCGCCGAAATCATCGCCGAGTACACCCGCGAAGGGCCCGGATCCGACAACAGCGTCGACGGCGTCGTCGTCGCCGCCTTCGGGGACCCCGGGATGCCGGCGCTGAAGGAACTCACCGACATCCCCGTCATCGGGATCACCGAGGCTGCCCTCTGCGCCGCCGCCCTGCAGGGGCACCGGTTCTCCATCATCGCCATTTCCGACCGGATCAGGCCCTGGTACCAGGACTGCGTGGAGCGCTTCGGGCTCGGCGGCCGGCTCGCGTCGATCCGCTCCATCAACGAGGCCCTCTACGGCATCGCCTCCGTGCAGCAGGACTTCAAGGCAACCCTGCTGGCCCTCAGCCACCAGGCCGTCACCGAGGACGGGGCCGACGTCGTCATGCTCGCCGGAGCGCCGCTCGCCGGGCTGGCCCGCGAACTCCGCGGACAGATCGGCGTCCCCGTCGTGGACGGCATCTCCGCGGGCATCCGGATGGCGGAAGCCGTCGTCGGCCTCGACTCCGGTCCGCACCGAGCCGGCGCCTTCGCGGCTCCCCCGGCCAAGGCCCGCCGCGGCCTCTCCGCGCACCTGGACGCCGCCCTCACCACCGCGCAGAACGCCGCCACGCGCGACGCCACTCACGACGCCGCGCCGAGCACCGCCCGGCCGGCCACGCCCGCACCGGCCAACTAGCCACTTCAACCTAGGAGGACACCGATGTCCGACACCCCAGAACTCGTCATCGCCAACGGCACCGTGGTCAACAGTTTCGGCCGCCGGCACGCCCATGTTGTGGTCCGCGAGGGCCGCATCGACCAGCTTGTGGATGCGGCCGAGCCGGTCCCGGCCGCCCATCGCGTCGTCGATGCCGCCGGACAGCTGGTCATTCCCGGCGGGGTCGACGGGCACTGCCACGTTGCCCAGATCACCGGAAGGTTCCGCACCCTCGATGACTACCGGACGACGTCGACGGCCTCTTTGTGGGGCGGCACCACCACCATCATCGACTTCGGCATCCCCCGCGATGCCCGCGAAACCCCGCTCGCGGCCGTCCTGCACAAGAAGGAACTGGCCCGGGAGTCCCGGTGCGACGTCGCGCTGCACGGCTCCGTGGTCAGCTGGGACGAAACGGTGCCGTGGCAGCTGGAGCAGCTCGCCGCCGAGGGCGTCCGGTCCGTCAAGATGTACACCACCAACCGCGACACCACCATGGCGGACGGGGACACCATCCTGAAGGTCATGCGCGAGATGGTCCGCCTGGACGGCCTCACCTACATCCATGCCGAGCACGACCCCATCATCGCGGACTGCACGCAGCAGCACGCGGACGACGGCCGGATCGGCATCGAACACCTACACCGCACCCGCCCCGAGCTGGCCGAGGAGGTCTCGGTCAAGGAGACCCTGGCCATGGCCGAGTACACCGGCGCCCCCGTGTACTTTGTGCACCAGTCCACCCCCGGCGCCGTGGATCTGGTCAGCGAGGCCCGCGCCCGCGGCCAGGAGGCCTACTCCGAGACCTGCCCCCACTACCTCACCCTCGACAACAGCGTCTACGGCTCGGTGATGCCGGAGTGGTACGCCTGTTGCCCGCCCATGCGCAGCCCGCAGACCGTCGCCGCCCTCCGGGAACGGCTTGCCGACGGCGCCATCCACACCGTCGCGTCCGACCACTCCTGCTACGACCTCACGCAAAAGCGGGAGCGCACGGACGACATCCGCGAAATGCCACACGGACTCCCGGGCGTCGAAACCCGGATGCCCGTCACCTTCACCGCCCTGATGGAGGCGGCCGGCGACGGCGGGGCACGGGTCGAGGACTTCGTTGAAGTCTTCTCCGCGGGCCCGGCCCGCATCAACGCCCTGCCCCGCAAGGGAACCATCGCGCCCGGGTTCGACGCCGACCTGGTCATCTTCGATCCGGCCGAGGAACGCGTCGTCGACGGCGGCGCCCTGCACATGGGCACCGATTTCTCCCCGTTCGACGGCCGGACGCTCACGGGCTGGCCCGCCGTCGTCGTCTCCGCCGGACGTGTGGTGCTGGACAGCGGCGGGTTCCACGACCCCGGTGCCGTGGGCCGCTTCGTGCCCCGGGCCGGTTTCCGCAAGCACCAGTCCGCCGCGCCGTCCGCCCCCGTTCCCGCCGCGGCCGCCGTCGTGCCCGCCGACCAGGCCACCCGCTAGGAGACCCCCATGCCTTCCGCAACCCGCCCCACCCGCATCGGCATGATTGTGCCGTCGTCCAACACCTGCCTGGAACCGCAGAGCTACCGGATCCTGGGCGACCGCAACGACGTCACCATCCACTTCGCCCGGATCCCGGTCACCCGGATTGCCCTGGACAAATCCTCGGACCGGCAATTCGATGCCGCCGTCATGCGCTCGGCCGCCGAACTCCTCGCCACCGCCGACGTGGACGTCATCGCCTGGAACGGCACGTCCGGCTCCTGGCTCGGCGCCGACCATGACCGCAGGCTGGTGGAGGACATCACGGACGCCACGGGCATCCCGGCCACCACGTCCACCCTGGCGTACATGGAGGCGTTCCGGACCTTCGGCACCGAGCGCATCGGGCTGTTCACCCCGTACACCGGGGATGTCAACGAACAGATCATGGCGTCCTACCAACGGGACGGCATCAAGACCCTGGACCACCGGTTCCTGGGCCTGAGCGACAACGAATCGTTCGCCCGCGTGGCGGACGAGGAGATGCGCCCGGGCTCGCTGGAGCTGGCCGCGGCCCGGCCGGACGCCATCATCTACCTCTGCACCAACCTCTACGGCGCCAACATCACCGCCGAAATCGAGGCCGAGACGGGCGTTCCCGTCCTGGACTCGGTGGCCGTCACGCTGTGGCACTGCCTCAGGATGGCGGGCGCACCGCTGCTGGAGCCGCGCTGGGGCAGGCTCCTGGGGAACTGAGACGCCCCGGGAACCTGATCCAGACCTCAAGAAGGAATTAACCGCATGAAATTTGCACGCCTCGGCGCCGTCGGCGCCGAAACTCCCGCCATCGTGGACGGTGAAACGTTCTATTCCCTGGCCGGGCTCACCCCGGACCTGGACGCGGACTTCTGGTCCTCGGGCGGTCCCGCCCGGGCGGCAGCCGCCCTGGCGGCCGGGGACCTGCCGGAAATGGATGCCGCGGGCCTCCGCATCGGTGCACCCATCACCCGGCCGTCTTCCGTGTTCGGCATCGGCTTGAACTACGCCGCACACGCCGCCGAGTCGGGTTCCGAACCACCCACGGCACCGGTCCTGTTCCAGAAGGCTGCCAACACTGTCGTGGGACCCAACGACGCCGTCGCCATCCCCCGCGGCTCCACCACAACGGACTGGGAAGTCGAACTGGGCGTAGTCATCGGCACCCGCGCCTCCTACCTTGAATCACCGTCGGATGCGCTCAGCCACATCGCCGGCTTCGTCACCGTCAACGACCTGTCCGAGCGGACCTTCCAGCTGGAAGGTCCCGGCGGTCAGTGGTCCAAGGGCAAGAGCTGCGCCGGGTTCTGCCCCACCGGCCCATACCTGGTCACCCCCGAGGACGTGGACCCGGGCCACCTCCGGCTGCGCAGCTGGGTCAATGGCGAACCGCGCCAGGACTCCACGACGCAAGACCTGATCTTCGACGTGGCCACCCTTGTCCATGACCTCAGCCAGTACCTGGTCCTGGAACCGGGCGACCTGATCTGCACCGGGACTCCGGAGGGCGTGGCCCTGTCCGGACGCTTCCCTTATCTAAAAGCCGGGGACGTCGTGGAGACAGAGGTGTCCGGCCTTGGACGCCAGCGCCAGGAATTCATCCAGGCCTAACCGGGGCAGGCAGGCACGGCTGGAATGGCCTTCCGGGGCTTCCGGTCCGCAGTCACAATCCGCCCACAGGCTCTCGGGGAGGCCTTGCTGGCGGCTGGCCGCCGCCCTGTTTGACTGCCCGCAATCGCCTGAGTATTCTCGAATTGCAAGAAAGTTTTCTCACACAATGAAAACTTGAGCCGACCATTCAACGACGAAAAGAGGTTGGACGTGGCTGCAGGAGAAGAGACCTCCCATATCCTCAGCGGGTTGACTAACCAGCTGCCTGATCGTGATCCGGAAGAGACCGCCGAGTGGCTGGAGTCCCTGGATACGCTGATTCAGGAACAGGGCACCGAGCGTGCCCAGTACATAATGCGCAGCCTGCTCCAGCGGGCCGGCGCGCAGTCCGTGGGTGTTCCGATGGTCACGACCACGGATTACGTCAACACGATTCCGGTGGACCAGGAAGCGGCGTTCCCGGGGGACGAGGAGATCGAGCGGAAGTACCGGGCGTGGCTGCGGTGGAACGCGGCGGTCATGGTGCACCGGGCGCAGCGGGCCGATATCGGCGTCGGCGGCCACATCTCGACCTATGCCGGGGCCGCGACCCTGTACGAGGTCGGGTTCAACCACTTCTTCCGCGGCAAGGACCACCCCGGCGGCGGGGACCAGGTCTTCTTCCAGGGCCACGCCTCCCCCGGCATGTACGCCCGGGCCTTCATGGAAGGCCGGCTGACCGAGGAGGACCTGGACGGGTTCCGGCAGGAGAAGTCCAAGGAAGGACATGCCCTCTCCTCCTACCCGCACCCGCGCCTGATGCCGGAGTTCTGGGAGTTCCCCACGGTCTCGATGGGCATCGGGCCGATGAACGCGATCTACCAGGCGCAGTCCAACCGGTACCTGGCCAACCGCGGCATCAAGGACACCTCCGACCAGCAGGTCTGGGCGTTCCTGGGCGACGGTGAAATGGACGAGCCCGAGTCCCGCGGCCTGCTCCAGCTCGCCGCGAACGACAAGCTCGACAACCTCAACTTCGTGATCAACTGCAACCTCCAGCGCCTCGACGGGCCGGTCCGGGGCAACGGCAAGATCATGCAGGAACTCGAGGCGTTCTTCCGCGGCGCGGGCTGGAACGTCATCAAGGTCGTCTGGGGCCGGGAGTGGGATGACCTGCTGGCCAAGGACGAGGACGGCTCGCTCGTGAAGATCATGAACGAAACCGTCGACGGCGACTACCAGACCTACAAGGCCGAGTCCGGCGCGTTCGTCCGCGAACACTTCTTCGGACAGACCCCGCAGACCAAGGAAATGGTCCAGGACCTCACCGATGACCAGATCTGGAACCTCAAGCGCGGCGGCCACGACTACAACAAGGTCTACGCCGCGTACAAGGCCGCGACCGAGTTCAAGGGCAAACCCACCGTCATCCTGGCCCACACGGTCAAGGGCTACGGCCTGGGCACCCACTTCGAGGGCCGCAACGCCACGCACCAGATGAAGAAGCTCACCCTCGCGGACCTGAAAGCCTTCCGCGACCACCTGCGCATCCCCATCACCGACGACCAGCTCGAAGCGGACCTCTACCGGCCCCCGTACTACCACCCCGGCATGGACTCCCCCGAGATCCAGTACCTCATGGAACGCCGCCGCGCCCTCGGCGGCTTCGTCCCCGAACGCCGGTCAAACCACGCTCCCATAGAGCTGCCTGACCCCAAAACCTATGAGGTGGCCAAGCGCGGTTCCGGGAAACAGCAGGCCGCCACCACCATGACGTTCGTGCGCCTGCTCAAGGACCTGCTGCGGGACAAGAAGTTCGGGCACCGCATCGTCCCGATCGTCCCGGATGAATCCCGCACCTTCGGCATGGACGCCTTCTTCCCCTCGGCGAAGATCTACAACCCGGACGGGCAGGGCTATCTCTCCGTGGACCGGGACCTGGTCCTTGCCTATAAGGAATCGGCCCAGGGCCAGCTGATCCACCCGGGCATCAACGAGGCGGGCGCCGTGGCGGCGTTCACCGCCGCGGGCACGTCCTACGCCACCCACGGCGAACCGCTGATCCCGATCTACGTCTTCTACTCGATGTTCGGTTTCCAGCGCACGGGCGACTCCTTCTGGGCCGCCGCGGACCAGATGACCCGCGGGTTCATCATCGGCGCCACCGCCGGCCGCACCACCCTGACCGGCGAGGGCCTGCAGCACGCCGACGGCCACTCCCCCATCCTGGCCGCCACCAACCCCGCCGTCCTGACCTACGATCCCGCGTTCGGGTACGAAATGGGCCACATCATCCGGGACGGCCTGGAACGGATGTACGGCCCGGAATCCGAAGACCGGAACCTGATGTACTACCTCACGGTCTACAACGAGCCGATCTTCCAGCCTGCCGAACCCGGGAACCTCGACGTCGAGGGGGTGCTGAAAGGCATCCACCGGGTGTCGGCGTCGGACCTGGAAGGGCCCAAGAGCCAGATCCTGGCCTCCGGCGTCTCCGTCCCGTGGGCCCTGGAGGCCCAGCGGATCCTTGCCGAGGACTGGGGCGTTTCCGCCGACGTCTGGTCCGTGACGTCCTGGACCGAGCTCCGCCGGGACGGACTCGCCGCCGAGGAAGAAGCCTTCCTCAACCCCGGCCAGCCCGCCCGCGTCCCGTTCGTCACCGAACAGCTCGCCGGCGCGGCCGGACCGATCGTGGCCGTCACCGACTACATGAAGGCCGTCCCGGACCAGATCCGCCAGTTCCTCCCGCACCAGTTCGCCTCGCTCGGCGCCGACGGCTTCGGCTTCTCCGACACCCGCGCCGCAGCCCGCCGCTTCTTCAAGAACGACACGCACTCGATTGTCGTGAAGACCCTGCAGCTGCTGGCCTCGCGCGGGGAGGTCGACGGCGGCGTGCCCGCCTACGCGATGGACCGCTACAAGCTCCTGGACGTCAACGCCGGGACCACCGGCGGAGCGGGCGGCGACGCCTGACGCCATCGAATGCGCAGGTGACGGCAGTGTTCCGCCCCGGGACTGCCGTCACCTGCCATCTGGGTGCATAGGCTGGGGACCATGGCTGACTCATCGGAACCGCTCAGGACGCCGGGATCAACGACGGCGGTGCTGCTGGCCGCCGGCGCCGGGACCCGGCTGGGCCTCGGGCCCAAAGCGCTGCTCCGGTTCCGCGGCCGCACCCTCGTGGAAGTGCTGGCCGACGTGCTGCTCGCGGGCGGCTGCCGGGAAGTCGTGGCGGTGCTCGGCGCGGACGCGGCAGCGGTCCGCGCCGCCACCGACCTGAGCCGGCACCGGGTCATCGACAACCCGGACTGGGCCACCGGAATGGGCGGCTCCTTCCGGCTGGGCGTCACCGCGGCAGCGCCGGAGGACCATGTGCTCATGGCGCTGGTGGACCAGCCGGGGCTGACACCCGAGACCGTCGCCCGGCTGCTGGCATCCCACCGGCCCGGCCGGGTGACGGCGGCCGCCTACCGCACCCCGGAGGGGACGCTGCAGCGGGGCCATCCGCTGCTCCTGGATGCCAGCCTCCGTGCTGAGGCTGTGGATACGGCAACCGGCGACGCCGGGGCGCGCGTCTTCCTCCAGGCCCACCGGGAGCTGATCGACCTCGTGGACTGCAGCGATCTCTCCGCCGGCGAAGACCTCGACACCCCGGACCAGCTGCACCTCCTGGGCTAGGGAAGGAGCTCCTGAAGACCGCGCTTGAAACCGGACCGGCCGCCATGGGCGGGATGCCTGATTTTGGGCACGTCCAAGCCGCTCCGCTGCAGGCTGCGGTGCGCCACATTTCCCACCGCCACCACCCTTTCGATGGGATACATCGCCGTCAGCGCCTGCCAAAACGGGGTTCCCAGTGTTGCTTCGGCGGCCGTTGGAGTGCGGTTGGACAGCGGCCGCCCGGGGACGTGGGTATGCCACGGGCAAGCACTCCAGAGCAGGGGAAGGAAGTCCAGCTCGGCCAGCACCTCCCACATCACCGTCGCCGTCGGTTCCGCCGCAACGCCCGCAGCTTCCGCCGGCAGCACGTAGCCCTTATCGGGCCCGAAGAGCCCAAACGCGTTGGCGGGGCCCTCGAACATCGCACGGTTGGTGAAGGGAACTCCAGTGATCCTCATGCCCCGGAAGCCGGGGGCTTCTCCCACCAGCAGCACCGACGGGGAGCGTTCCAGCATTTCCTGCAGGTAGATCGCCAGGTTCCGCCGGCGCTGCGCATTCTCCGGCACAGTGTGGTCGAAGAAGTTGGTGCACCCAGGCCCTGTCGGCGCGGCCGCGAGCAGGTCAACAAAGGCGTCGATGGAGGATGAAGTCATTCCTGCCCGTTCCCTTGGCATCTCGTAGGTCCATCAGAATATCCGGGTCGCTTCGCCGCCGGCCCAGGCCGCCTTAGCATTGGGGCATGGCGGACATGACCATCTTCACGGTGGGGCACTCCACTCATCCCATCGACGCGTTCATCGGCATCCTGAAGGCCCACGGCGTCAGGAAGCTCATCGATGTGCGCACCGTCCCGAAATCGCGGCACAATCCGCAGTTCAATGGGGATGCCCTCGCGGCGAGCGTGCGGGCCAGCGGGATCACGTACCGGCGGATGGAATCCCTCGGCGGACTGCGGCACGCCCGGAAGGACAGCCCCAATGCCGCCTGGCGAAACGCGTCGTTCCGGGGATATGCGGACTACATGCAGACCGAGGAATTTGCCACCGCCATCGGCCAGCTGCTGGAACGCGGGCGGACCAACGATGCTGCGATCATGTGCGCGGAAGCCGTCCCGTGGCGCTGCCACCGCTCGCTGATCGGCGACGCGCTCCTGGTCCGGAACGTCCGGGTCCTGGACATCATGACGGAGAAGTCCGCCAAACCCCACACCCTGACCTCCTTCGCACGCGTTGACGGAGAGCGGCTCTGGTACCCGGAGGGCTGACGGCCGGTAACCCAACCCCAATGCGGAGGGTGCTACCAGCGCGGATGGATCGATGCGCGGAAGTACTTGTCGTAGATTTCCCGGACGCCGACGTCGAACGTGGCGTCGATCCCGCTGACCCCGGCCGCTTCGGCGTTGGCGCGGGCCTGGTCCACGTTCCGCGCGCCGGGGATCACCGTGCTCACGCCGTCCTGCGCCGCGATCCAGGCGATGGCCGCCTGGGCGGTGCTCACGCCGTCGGGCACCAGTTCCTCGAACTCGGCCACTGCCTGCAGGCCCCGCCCGAAGTCCACGCCGGAGAAGGTTTCCCCGACGTCGAACGCCGAGCCGGTGCGGTTGTAGTTCCGGTGGTCGTCCGCCGCGAAGGACGTGTCCTCGGTGTATTTGCCCGAGAGCAGGCCCGAGGCGAGCGGCACGCGGGCGATGATGCCGACGCCGGCAGCCTCCGCCGCGGGCAGCACCTCATCCAGCGGCTTGAGCCGGAACGCGTTGAGGATGATCTGGACGGTGGCCGTGCCCTCGTGCCGCATGGCCTCGAGGGCTTCGTCGGTGCGCTCCACGCTGACGCCGTAGTTCCGGATGGCCCCCTCGGCCACCAGGGTGTCGAGCGCGTCGTAGACTTCGGCGCTGCTGTACACGGCGGTGGGCGGGCAGTGCAGCTGGACCAGGTCCAGCTGCTCCATGCCCAGGTTGCGGCGGGACCGGTCCGTCCACTCGCGGAAGTTGGCCAGGTTGTAGTTCTCCGGCAGTTGCTCCGCCCGGCGGCCCATCTTGGTGGCCACCGTGATGTCCAGGCCCGGGTTGTCGGCCAGGAATTTGCCGATGGCCTGTTCGCTGCGGCCGTCGCCGTACACGTCCGCGGTGTCGAAGAACGTGACACCGGCCTCCGCGGAGGCGGCCAGGATGGCCTGCGCCTGCGCGGGGTCCACGGTGCCCCAGTCCGCGCCAAGCTGCCAGGTCCCCAGGCCCACAATGGAGACGTTCCGTCCGGTTTTGCCCAAGATTCGCTGTTCCATCATCTGACTATAGGCGGGAACAGAAACGCGGGGTCAGATCCGGCCATTTTGCCCCCCGCCCATGGGCCGGATCTGAACCCGCATTGGTCTTAGCGGGAGGAGGCCGGGCTCACGGGGTGGCCGTCGCGGGGGCAGTGGCCAGCGGCCAGCCGATGACCGTCTTGGGGCGCGGGGTGGCGTAGGTCCGTACTTTCGAGGTGCTCAGCCGCAGCCGGACCAGCGATTCGGCGATGGTGACGGCAGCGGCCACGCCGTCCACCACCGGAACGCCGGCTCGCTTGCGGATCTCTTCGTCCAGGCCGGCCATGCCGCCGCACCCCAGGACAATGACTTCCGCTTTGTCGTCCCGGACGGCGAGCAGCGCCTGTTCGATGATGGCTTCCACTGCGCGTTCCGGGTCCTCTTCCAGTTCCAGGACGGCGAGTCCGCTGGCCCGCACCGAGGCGCACCGGGCGTCGAGGCCGGCCAGCTTCAGCCGGTCCTCGATCAGCGGAACGGCCCGGTCCAGGGTGGTGACCACGGAGTACTTGTGGCCCAGGAACATTGCGGTGCTCGCGGCCGCTTCGGTGATGTCCACGACCGGAACGTCGAGGAGCTCCTGGAGCCCCTCGCGGCCGTGTTCGCCGTAGCCGGCCTGGATGACGGCGTCGAACGGCTCCGGATAGGACAGGACCCGGTCCATCACGGCGATCGCCGCGAGGTAACTCTCAAAGTTTCCCTCGCAGGAGTCCGCGCCGAAGCGGGGAGTGAGTCCCACGATCTCCGTATCCGCAAGCGCGGTCTGGCGTGCCTGCGCGGCGATGGAGTCGGTCATGGACTGTGTGGTGTTGACGTTGGCGACAAGGATGCGCATGGGCTTTCCCTTCCAGGGCAGCTGGTCAGTGGGTGCTGGCGACGGCGATGGCCTCGCCGTCGACGTCGTCGAGCCGCTGGGAGCGGTCCGAGATGGCGTAGTAGACCACCGCGGCGATGCCGGCCGCGACGAACCAGGCGAACGGGGCGGCGGCTTCCAGCGCCGGAACAAAGGCGATCAGGAGCGCAACGCAGGCGGCGGGCACCATGGCGATGATCGCGCGGGGGTTGAAGCCCTTTTTGTAGTAGTAGGCCCCCGCCGGGTCCTCGGTGTAGAGCTCAATCACGTTGACCTTGCCGCGGCGCAGCAGCCAGTAGTCGGCCATCACGACGCCGAACAGCGGGCCGAGCAGCGCTCCGAGTCCACCCAGGAAGTACACGATCACGAGCGGGTTGTTGTACAGGTTCCACGGCAGGATGATGAGCCCAATGGTGCCGCTGACCCAGG
The DNA here is from genome assembly GCF_040547365.1 of Pseudarthrobacter sp. PvP090. Classification (NCBI taxonomy): domain Bacteria; kingdom Bacillati; phylum Actinomycetota; class Actinomycetes; order Micrococcales; family Micrococcaceae; genus Pseudarthrobacter; species Pseudarthrobacter sp. PvP090. Next base: position 182,531 of record NZ_JBEPPO010000003.1, on the reverse strand, counting down.
CAGCCTTCCGGAAGTTCAGGTGCTTCGGGAAGAGGTTGGTCAGGGCATAGACGGGGGCCACAAAGTTGGCCATCAGGTTCACGGCGATGGTCAGGATCAGCAGCGCGAGGCAGGCCAGCACCAGGAACAGCGTGTTTGGGATGGTCTGGACAATGTCCGACGGGCTCTCGATGACCGTGCCGTTGATCTTGAACTGTCCGCCGGCCATGACCACCACGATCGCCCCGAAAAGGAGCATGTTGATGGGGATGCCCCAGAAGTTGCCGCGCACCACGGCCTTCTTGGAGACGGCGGACCGGGTGAAGTCACAGAAGTTCAGGACGAACGTTCCGTAAATGGCCACCCACAGTGCGCCGCCGGCAAAGATGGTGCGCCACATGTCGGCGCCTTCGAGGGCGTTGTCCGCGGCCCAGGCGATGGAGCCGCCGGCTTCCACGAAGATCCAGACGGCAATGGCCGCCATGGTCACCAGGATGATGGGGCCGGCGAAGGCCTCATACTTGCGGATCATTTCCATGCCGAAGCTGACGATGACCAGCTGGACGATCCAGAGGAACACGAAGGAGACCCAGCCCAGCGTGGAGAGGCCGAGGATGGAGTTGGCGTCCAGCTCCCGCAGCGAGGGAACCACGGCCACGAGCATGACGCGGAGCACCACCGACGCGAGGTAGGTCTGGATGCCGAACCATGCCACGGCCACTGCCCCGCGCAGGAGGCTGGCAATCTGGGCTCCCCGGATGCCGAAGCTGATCCGGCTCATGACGGGGAACGGGACACCGGTCTTGACGCCCATGAAGCCGGAGAAGCTGAGCAGCGCAAAGAGGAGGACGGCCCCGACTCCCAGGGCGAGAAGGATCTGCCAGCCGCCCAGCCCGAGGGCGAAGAGTCCGATGGCGAAGGCATAGTTTCCAAGGCTGTGGACATCGTTGGCCCAGAGGGTGAAAATGCTGTAGCTGGTCCAGCGGCGGCCTTCCCGCTTCGTCGGGGCCAGGTCGATGTTGTAGAGGGTGGGGCTGATCGTCCGGCCGGAGGTGGCGCTGGCTGCATCGCAAAGCGCGTCGACACCCATGGAGGGGTGGGCTGCTTTGCTCATGTCACCAGCGGTCCCGGGATCCGGGTCGACGCCGGTCAACGGGGTCGTCTGCATCGTGATCTCACTTCTTGAAGATGTCTTCCATCCATTCCGCACCGGGATCTGTGCCGGAAATACCGGCAGGAGCGTCGTTGCTTATATTCCACAATGCGGAAGATGGGTATCGAGTAGTGAAATAACGGTATGACCTGTGTCACGTCGGCGTCAAGGGGGTGACGGTTCATCGCCAGTCACAAACGGTTGGATCGGGACCCGGCATCTAATCGGGACCCGGGCATCTAGTGGGAGGACGAGGCCAGCCCCGCTTCCTTCAGGCCGAGGTAGATCTTGTCGCGGGCGATCGGCAGCTCCGCGAACCGGACCCCTGTGGCGTTCCGGATGGCGTTGGCCAGCGCCGGCGCCACCGGGTTGAACGGGCTCTCGCTCATGGACTTCGCGCCCAGCGGGCCCAGCTTGTCGGACGTGTCGGCGAAGTAGACCTCGCTGCGCGGCACGTCCGCGAAGGACGGGATGTGGTACTGCCGGAGGATGTCCGTGGTGACCCAGCCGGCGTCGTCCACCCTGACCTCCTCATACAGCGCGGCACCCAGCGCCTGCGCAATCCCGCCTTCGATCTGCCCGCGGCACTGCCGCGGGTTGACCACCACACCGGCGTCGGCGGCCTGGACACTCTGCAGGATCCGCAGCTCCCCCGTGCCGGTGTTCACGGCCACCCGGAAGCCGTGGACGTTGAACGCCACGGACCGCGGGGTCCCGCCCCAGCGCCCCTCGCCGGAAAGGTCGACGCCGGCCGCTGCGGCGGCGTCGAACAGTTCCGTCAGCTCCACCCGGGTTCCCTCGCAGACAACGGCGTCGCCGTCCAGCACGCACCCGGAGGCCTGGACGTGCCGGATGCCGGCGGCGAAGGCGCGGATCCGCACCGCGAGTTCCTCGGCCGCGGCGAGGGTGGCCTTCCCGGCCACCACCGTCCCGGCCGAGCCGAACGCGCCGGAATCGTGGTCCACGAGGTCCGTGTCGGACTGCCGCACCGCGATCCGGCCGGCGGTGGTGGACAGGGCGGTGGCGGCGAGCTGGGCGTGCACGGTGGTGGTTCCGTTGCCGAACTCCGCGGTCCCCACATCCACCTGGTACGTCCCGCCGGGCAGCAGCCGGATCCTGGAATGCGCGAAGTGTCCGCGCGGAGGGACGGTGTCGATCATGGACAGCGCCGAGCCTTCCCCGGTGACCCAGTCCGGGCCGAGGTCCTCGAGTCCGGCGTCCCGGTAGCGTTCCCGCCCCCGGTCCAGGGCGTCCTGCACCAGCCGCGTGCACTGGTCCAGCCCGTAGCTGCCGTAGAGCACGTCCTCTTCCGGGTCGGGGTGCGTGGAGAGCATGTCGTCGCCCTCGCGGACCATGTTGCGGCGGCGGAATTCCATCGGGTCCATGCCGATCCCGGCGGCGAGCTCGTCGACGGCGGACTCTATCGCGAAGATCATCTGGCTCAGCCCGTAGCCGCGGAAGGCACCCGAGGGCACGGTGTTGGTGTACACCGCCTGCGCATCCACCTTCTTGTTGGCGCAGTTGTAGACGGCCAGGGACTCGCCGCAGCCGTGGAACATCACGCCGACGGAGTGGTTGCCGTAGGCGCCGGCGTTGGTCAGCACCTCCAGCTGCAGGGCCGTCAGCTTGCCCTCATTACTGGCGGCGGCCCTGAGGTGGATGGTAAACGGGTGCCGGGTGGTGGATGCCGTGAACTGCTCGGTGCGGGTGAATTCCAGCTGCACCGGGCGCCGCAGTTTCAGCGCGGCGAGCGCCACGATGTCCTCGGTGAGGACTTCCTGCTTGCCGCCGAAGCCGCCGCCCACCCGTCCCGCGACCACCCGGATCCGGTCCTCCGGCAGGCCGAAGACCCGGCCCAGGGTGCGCCGGACCAGAAACGGCACCTGGCTGGAGGTGCGGACCTGGAGCCGGCCGTCGTCGTCGATCGAGGCGATGGCGGCGTGGGTCTCCAGCGCGGTGTGCTGCACCCGCTGGGTGCGGTAGGTCTGCTCGTGGATGGAGTCCGCGGTGGCAAAGGCCGCCGCGACGTCGCCCAGTTCGGAGTGCAGCTCGGCAACTACGTTGCGCTCCGGCCGGCCGATGCGGGCCGTGGCGGCGTCCTTGTCCCCGTGGACCAGCGGCGCGCCGGGGAGCAGCGCGGCCTGCGGGGTGAACACGGCGTCCAGCAGCTGGTACTCCACCTTCAGCGCCCGGACGCCGGCTTCCGCTGCGGCGACGGTATCGGCGACGACGGCGGCGATCCGCTGCCCGACGAACCGGACCACGTCGTCAAGCACCCGGGTGTCGTCCGGATCGTCGGTGTAGATCTCGTGCTGCGCCGTGGAAAACAGCTGCGCGGGTGAGTCCTCGTGGGTGAAGACGGCCTCGACGCCGGGAATCCGCAGCGCGTCCGCGGCGTCGATGGACAGCACGCGGGCGTGGGCGTGCGGCGAGCGCAGGAGCTTCACGTGCAGGAGCCCCGGAAGCTCCGACGCCGGCACGTCCAGGGTGTAGCGCGCCGTGCCGGTGACGATCGCCTGGCTGGCGGGCGCCGGGACGTCGTCGCCGAGCTGGCCGGGATGCGGCCCGGGCTGGCCCCCGCCGGCGGTCCCGGACCCCGGCCCCGCGGGGTCCGGGTGTCCGGATTCGCCGTGCGGGTGTCCTTCGCAGCCGCAGACCGCGTCCGCGATGGCCCGGTAGCCGGTGCAGCGGCACAGGTTCCCCTTGAGGTTCCGCGGCAGGTCGGCCTTCTGCTCGTCGTCGAAGGTGGCCGCCGTCATCACCATGCCGGCGGTGCAGAACCCGCACTGGAAGCCCTGCCGTTCCATGAACTGCTGCTGCATCGGATGCAGGGCTCCGCTGTCGGACGCAGTCCCGTTCGCGCCAGTCCTGTCGGACGGTCCGCAGGTGCGGGCGAGCCCCTCAATGGTGGTCACCGCCCGCCCGTCCGCGCGGACGGCCGGGTAGATGCAGCTGTGCACGGGGGTGCCGTCCACGTGGACGGTGCAGGCCCCGCAGTCGCCGCCGTCGCAGCCCTTCTTGACGCCGAAGTTGCCCTGCTCCCGCAGGAACGTCCGCAGGCACTGCCCCGGCCGCGGTTCGGCCTGCGCCGGAGCGCCGTTGATTTCGATGGCCATGCTCAGGCCCCTTCCTGCTGCGGCGAGGCCTGCGGTGACGTGCGCCGCGGAGGCCAGAAATCGCCGGACACGTGGGTTGCTGGCGTGCCTGCCGGGGCCGCCAGCTCGGCGCGGATTTCCTCCGCGAGCCGGTAGGTCATGTCCCTGCGCCAGGCAGGCAGGCCGTGGATGTCGTCGTGGTAGAGCCCGTCCGGGATGGCGGCGTCGAGCGCCTCAGCGAGGGCGGCCGGCGACGGCTCAGCACCGGCCGCGTCACCAAGGGAGTTGCCGAGGCGCAGCTGCACGGGGCGCTTGGTGGCCGCCGTGACCGTGAGGACCAGCCCGCCGTCGGCGTCGAGCCTTCCGATCAGCAGCACCCCCGACCGTCCCAGGTTGCTCAGCGACAGCCGGCGGAACGCCACCCGGGAGGCCAGGGCCGACGCCGGGAGGTGGACGCTGCGGAGCAGCTCGCCGGGTGCCAGGCAGTTGCGGCCGTCACCGGTCACGAACTCCGCCACCGGGACGGTGCGGCTGGCCCCGCCCGGGCCGAGCACCGTGGCCACGCCGTCCAGCGCCGCGCAGAGCGAGGTCATGGGTCCGGCCGGCAGGGAAGTGCAGAGGTTGCCGCCCACGGTGGACATGTTCCAGACCTTGAAGGACGCCACGAACGAATCGCAGCACGGGCGGATCAGCTCCAGTGCAGGCCAGGCAGCGGCCTGCGCCTGGCCGGTTTCCCCGGCGGGCAGCGCGTAAAGCTCGGCGATGCTGCAGGTGGCCGCGAGTTCGATCCCGGAGTCGGACACCGTGACCGCCGGCCAGCCCGTGGAGCCGAGGTCCAGCAGCCGCCGGAGCGGTTCCTTGCCAAAGGCGAAGCTGCCGTAGGAAAACAGCACGGTGCCGCCGGCCAGCCAGGCGTCGCCGGCCTGCCAGTCGGCCGGATCCGCGGTGCGGACCACGGCCTCTATGGTGTTCATGTCCATGGCATCTCCTGGTAGTGCGGGGTGTGGTGCGGGGTGGGTGCTGGCGGAGTCAGGGCTTCCGGGGTGGGGTACCGGTGGATCGGTCCGCTCCCGTGTTTCAGGGACAGCCCCTGGGCGGACCGGCTCCGGCCTGCCACCAGCTCCGCGGTGATGGAGACGGCCACCTCGGCCGGGGTGACCGCGCCCAGATCCAGCCCGATCGGGGAATGCAGCCGCTCCAACTCTCCCGGCGCCACCCCGGCGGCGAGCAGCGACTCCAGCCGCTGGGCGTGGCTCCGCCGCGATCCCATCGCCCCGACATACGCCAGGTCCAGGCCGAGCGCCGTCTGCAGCAGCGGGATGTCGAACTTGGGATCGTGGGTGAGTACACAGACGACGGTCCGGGCATCGAGCCGGCCGGCCGCGGCTTCGGCGGCCAGGTAGCGGTGCGGCCAGTCCGTGACCACCTCCTCGGCCGCGGCGAAGCGCTCCTGCCGGGCGAAGGCCGGCCGGGCGTCGCACAGGGTCACGTGGTAGCCGAGCAGCCGGGCGGCCGGCACCAGGGCCGCGCCAAAATCGTTGGCGCCGAACACCAGCATCCGGGCCGGCGGCAGCCTGCTCTCCACCAGCAGGGTGAGGGGCTCGGCGGCGGGCCGGCCCGCTGCCGCGTCGCCGGAGCAGCCGGATTCCGCCGCCAGCCGCACCACCCCGGTGGTCCCGGTTCTCAGCAGGGGCTCGATCTGCGCGGCGGCCGCCCGCAGCAGGGACCGGGCCCCGTCCCCCGCAACCCCCAGCAGGGCGGCCACGGCGTCGGACTGCGCCACCTGGTAGCGGGCGGGATCCGGGATGACGACGGCGCCGGCGCCCCGCGGGGACCCAGTGCCCCGCCCGAAACGTGCGCCCCGCGGGGACAAGGCATCTTCCGGGGAGGCGGCATCGATCCGGCGGATGAGCGCAAGGCCCGGGCCGGGATCGTGGGCGTCCAGGGTGGCCAGGCCCTCCGGCCGGAGGCCGCCGAGGGTGTCCGCCAGCAGTTCGATGTGGACTTCCAGCTCACCCCCGCAGGTGAGCCCGACGGCGAATGCGTCCTCGGCGCTGTAGCCGAAGAACTCGCGGCGGGTGCCGCCGTCGGCCATCACCTCCAGGGCGACTGCGACGACGGCGCCCTCCACGCAGCCGCCGGAGAGGCTGCCCAGCACATCACCGGACTCGGACACCAGCATGGAGGTTCCGACCGGGCGCGGTACGGAACCGCCAGCCCCCACCACGGTCGCCACGGCGCAGCGCCCGCCGGTGGCGGCCGGCGGCCAGGCTGCCAGCGCAGGCATCAGATCCAACATTGCTGCACCCCCTTGTCCCGTGCGGCGACGGTGTGCACATTCTCGTTCGTAACTGCGGCCAGGGGAAGCGCCGGAATTCCGCTGCGGTTCCGGACGCCCGCGCCCGGGATCCGCGCCGCGGCTGTCCGAATGCGCAGCGAAATCCGCACTTCAGCCACGGGTCCTAGTAGTCGATCCGCGTCTGGAGCGTGTTCCAGGTGGTGAAGGGCTGCAGCACGGGCGGCGCCCCCGGCCCCTCAAGCTCCAGCTTGCGCACGGGCAGGACGGCCTCGGGCTGGTTGTTCTCGAAGTACTCGTAGAACACGGCGTCGTCGAACCCGACCGAGGCGGCGTCGTGCCGGTCGGCGGCATAGACGACGCGGTCCACGCGCGCCCAGAGGGCGGAGGCCAGGCACATGGGGCACGGCTCGCAGCTGGTGTAGAGCGTGGCCCCGCTGAGTTCGAACCGGCCCAGGTCGGCGCACGCCCGCCGGATGGCCGTGACCTCGGCGTGGGCGGTGGGATCGTTGGTGGCGGTGACGCGGTTGACGCCGTCGAATGCCTGGCCGTCCGCGGTGACAATGACGGCGCCGAAAGGCCCTCCGCTGTTCATGACATTGGCCGTGGCCAGCTCGATGGACCGGGCAAGATACGCCTGGGCCGTGACGGTGACGGTCATGATGCGACTCCCTTGTGCTGTGGAAGCCGGTACCGTGCCGGAACGTAATAGGCCAGTTGCGTCGGTGACCAGGCTTCAGCGTGTGCGATGAAGGTTCAGTTGCGCCTGGTAGATAGCCTCCCGGTCCCGGGTGCCCGCCTTTGACACCAGCGAGACTAGCAGTGGAACCGGGGCCCGCGCCATAGTTTTGTGGAATTTAAGTTTCGTGATGTGAAATCTAGGTTTCCGGACTCTCACGCCCGCCCGACATTGACGGACCGTCCACGGCCACCCTAACCTGTTCGAACCGGCGCACCGCCGCCGGCACCCTGGATCAGCAGACAGGGCATCACTGAGCTGGCATAACCTCCCCACGCTCAGACAGGAAACCCCGATGCCCGCACCGTCCCCCGAAACCCGGCTCTGGATCAAGAACCCCCTCGGCGCCTTCACCGCCAACAGCCTCGACGCCTCCGGCGGCGTCGTGGTGAGCGGCGGCGTCATCGTCGAAGTGCTGGCTGCCGGGCAGCTGCCCGCGGCACCGTGCCAGGAGACGTTCGACGCCGGCAGCCACGTGATGCTGCCGGGGCTCATCAACACGCACCACCACTTCTACCAGACCCTCACCCGGGCCTGGGGGCCGGTGGCCAACGCGCCGCTCTTCCCCTGGCTGCAGAACCTATACCCGGTGTGGGCGCGCCTTACGCCCCGCGACCTCGAGCTGGCCACGACAGTGGCGCTCGCGGAGCTGCTCCTGTCCGGCTGCACCACCGCGGCGGACCACCACTACCTGTTCCCGGACGGCCTGGAGGACGCCATCGACATCGAGGTCCGGGCGGTGCGCGAACTCGGCATGCGCGCCACCCTCACCCGGGGCTCCATGAGCCTCGGCACGGACGACGGCGGCCTGCCGCCGCAGTCCACGGTGCAATCACCGGACGTGATCCTGGCGGACAGCGAACGGCTCATTGGCGAGTATCACGAGCGCGGCGACGGCGCCACGGTCCAGATTGCGCTGGCGCCGTGCTCACCGTTTTCGGTCACCCGGGAGATCATGGCGGAAAGCGCGGCCCTGGCGGAGCGGCACGATGTCCGGCTGCACACCCACCTCGCCGAGACCCTGGACGAGGAGGACTTCTGCCGGGAGATGTTCGGCCTGCGGACCGTGGAGTACCTCGACAGCGTGGGCTGGCTGGGCGGCCGGACGTGGCTGGGCCACGGCATCCACTTCACCGACGGCGAGATCGCCGCGCTGGGGGCCGCCGGCACCGCCGTCGCGCACTGCCCCACCTCCAACATGCGCCTGGCCTCCGGAACCGCGAGGGTGCTGGAACTGGAGGACGCCGGGGTCCCCGTGGGGCTGGGTGTGGACGGTTCGGCGTCGAATGATGCCTCCAACATGATCCTGGAGGCGCGGCAGGCGCTGTACCTTCAGCGGCTGCGCTACGGCGCGCAGGTTCCGGTGGAACGGGCGCTGGGCTGGGCGACGCGGGGATCCGCCGCGGTCCTGGGCCGGCCGGACCTGGGCCAGCTGGCCCCCGGGATGCAGGCCGACTTGGCCCTCTTCACCCTCGATGAACTGCGTTTCTCCGGCAGCCATGACCCCGTCGCGGCCCTGCTGCTGTGCGCGGCCGACCGGGCGGACCGCGTCATGGTGGGCGGACGATGGCGCGTGGTGGACGGCCAGATTCCGGGGCTGGACGTTGCCGGGCTCATGGCGGAGCACTCGGCCGCAGCGCGGAGGCTGGTGAACGGCTGAGCCATTTCCGGCCGCCTCCGCCGGCCGCGCAGCCGGTCTGGCCGCCGCATCCGATCGTTGCTAGCGTGACGGAATGAACCCGTCGAAGGCCCCGGCCGAGGTCCTCAACATCGCCGGCACCGAGGTCCGGATTTCGAGTCCGGACAAGGTGGTGTTCCCCGAACCCGGGCTGACGAAGCTCGACCTGGTGCACTACTACCTCGCTGTCGCGGATGGTGCGCTGCGCGGCGCCGGCGGCCGGCCCATGGTGCTCAAGCGCTTCCCGAAGGGCATTGACACTGAGCCGTTCTTCCAGAAGCGAGTGCCCGAAAACCACCCGGACTTCATCGACACGGCGACCCTGCACTACGCGTCGGGGACCTCAGCCGAGGAGACTGTCATCCGGGATGCCGCGGGCCTGGCGTGGGTGGTGAACCTTGGATGCCTGGACCTCAACCCGCATCCGGTGCGCGCCGAGGACCTCGATCACCCCGACGAGCTGCGGGTCGACCTGGATCCGATGCCGGGAGTCGGCTGGTCCCAGATCATCGACGTCGCGTATGTCGCGCGGGACGTGCTCGACGACGTCGGGCTCGTGGGGTGGCCGAAGACGAGCGGGTCGCGCGGACTCCACATCCTGGTGCGCATCGCGCCTCAGTGGTCATACCGCGATGTGCGGCTTGCCGCCGAGACCCTCGCCCGCGAGGTCGAAAACCGCGCGCCGGGCCTCGCCACCGCCCGGTGGTGGAAGGAGGAACGCGGCGAGAGTGTGTTCGTCGACTTCAACCAGAACGCCAAGGACCGCACCGTGGCATCGGCCTACTCGATCCGGCCCTTGCCTGACGCCCGGGTCTCGACGCCGCTGGCCTGGGAGGAGGTCCGCTCCGCGCGGCCGGAAATGTTCACGGTGCGCACCGTGCCCGGGCGCTTCGCGGACGGGGGCGACCCCCACGCCGGCATCGACGATGCGGCCGGCTCACTCGACAGGCTCCTCGCCCTGGCTTCCGAGCTGGGCCCCGCCGAAAAGCCCCCGCGCGGCGTCGACGGCTCCGGCCGCCGGCAGTCGGTGATGCCGCTTATTGAGGTGGCCCGCACCAGGACCAAGCCCGAGGCGCTCGCGGCCCTCGATGACTGGAAGACCCGGCATGCGGACATCGTCCCGGCCCTGCACCCCGCCGACGTGCTCGTCGACGGAATGCGCGGCTCGAGCTCGCTCTGGTACAGGGTGCGGGTGAACCTGCAGCATGTCCCCGAAGCGGAGCGTCCGCCGCAGGAGGAGCTCATCGCCGACTACGACCCCTGGGCCGGCAGGGACTGGCCGGGGCGTCCCGGGGCCTGAAGGCGAGCGCCGCTGAGGCGGCGCGCCGCTACCTGTGTTAGCGGCCGAAGACCGGGAGTGCACGCAGCCAGCGGGAGAACCCGCGGCCGGTGCGGTCGCAGTCGGCCGGGATGTAGAAGTCGGGGTCGGTGGCGCCGAAGGGCAGGTACAGCTCCTGGCCGGGTGCCGGAAAGTCAGCGACGATGTCTTGCTCCTGGGGGTCCATCTGTTCCTCCTCATTCTTGCAGGTGTTTCCGTAATTCGGAAAATATTTATTGCCTTGTGGAAACTGTAAGCCTCGGCCCCGCGCCCGGTCAAGACCCCGCGTGCTGCCGCGGGCTCCGCCCGGTCACAATCGGAAAATTCAGTTTGTGATGTACACCACCGCCGGACTGGGCTAGCCTTGAAGGTAATTCGTGGCGCAGGTCACGTAACCTGGGAGCAGCAGGCAGGGTTGTAATGAGCTGGCGTCAACTGACGTCGGCTCTTTTTTGTGGGCCGGCGGGAAAAGAAACGAACGCGAAACGCGTACGACATTTCTATGTGGGACTTTGATCCCACATACCGGAAGTTGGGAAACCCACCATGAACAACAAGATCGTCCTCGGACAGAACCAGTACGGTAAGGCCGAAGTCCGCGTCGTCAAGATCACCCGCGATACGGACCGCCACGAGATCGAAGACCTCAACGTCACCTCACAGCTCCGCGGCGACTTCGCGGCGGCCCACCTGGCAGGCGACAACAGCCACGTCGTGGCCACGGACACGCAGAAGAACACCATCTACGCCTTCGCCCGGGAGGGCATCGGCTCCCCGGAGGCGTTCCTGCTCCGGCTCGGAGACCACTTCACCTCGAGCTTCGATTGGGTGACCGGTGGCCGCTGGGAGGCAGAGTCCTACAGCTGGGACCGCATCCAGGCCCACGGCGCGGCGCATGACCACTCCTTTGTGCGCAACGGCCAGGAAATCCGAACCGCCGTATTGGTCCGCGACGGCGCGGACCGGCACCTGATCTCGGGGCTCAAGGACCTGACGGTCCTCAAGTCCACACAGTCGGGCTTCGTCGGCTACCCGCGGGACAAGTACACCACCCTGCCGGAGACCACGGACCGGATCCTCGCCACGGACGTTTCCGCCCGCTGGCGCTACAACACCGGGACGGACTTCAGCACCCTCGACTTCAACAAGAGCTACGACGACGTCAAGGCCCTCCTGCTGGAAGGCTTCACCGAAAAGTACTCCCACGCCCTTCAGCAGACCCTGTTCGACATGGGCACCAAGGTCCTGGAAGCGCACAGCGAGATCGATGAAATCAAGTTCTCGATGCCCAACAAGCACCACTTCCTGGTGGACCTCTCGCCGTTTGGCCTCGACAACCCCAACGAGGTGTTCTTTGCCGCCGACCGCCCGTACGGCCTGATCGAGGCGACGGTCCAGCGCGAGGACGCAGCACCGGCCGACGCCGCGTGGTCCGGCATCGCCGGCTTCTGCTAGGACCTGGACCCCGCCGGCTTACAAGCCGCCGCCAGTTCTGTTCCAGGGCCAGCACCGGCCAGCACCAGTGCCGGCCCTGGAACAGGCAAGCACCACCCCAACAAGCCACATCTGTTAGCCAGACACCGTTAGCCAGACAAAGACGTCTGCCATGAACCAAGAAAGTCTGCCATGAACATGAAAAAGAAGCCGTCAGCGGTCAAGTCCCGCGCCGGCCGCACACCGTCCGACCGGCCAGAAGACGAACGGCTTCCGATCGGAAGCACCTTCGCCTACGGCCTCCAGCACGTCCTGACGATGTACGGCGGCATCATCGCACCCCCGCTCATCATTGGCGCGGCGGCCGGAATGCCGTCGGAGGAAATCGGGCTCCTGATCGCGGCCTGCCTGTTTGTGGGAGGCCTGGCCACCATCCTGCAGACCATCGGCATCCCGTTCTTCGGTTCCCGGCTTCCCCTGGTCCAGGGCGTCTCCTTCGCCGGCGTTTCCACCATGGTGGCGATCGTGGACGAGGGCGGCGGCATCCAGTCGGTGTTCGGCTCCGTGATTGCCGCGTCCCTGATCGGCCTGCTCATCACGCCGCTGTTCTCCAAGATCATCCGCTTCTTCCCGCCCGTGGTCACCGGAACGGTCATTACCGTCATCGGGCTGACCCTGATGCCGGTGGCCGCCAACTGGGCCATGGGCGGCAACAAGGCGGCGCCCAACTACGGCTCCGTGGCCAACATCGGGCTGGCGGCCGCCACCATGGCCATCGTGCTGCTGCTCAGCAAGGTCGGCAGCGCCACCATCTCGCGGCTCTCCATCCTCCTGGCCATGGTGCTGGGCACGGTCATCGCCTTCATCGCCGGCATGACCGACTTCTCCAAGGTCGCGCAGGGCGACATCGTGGCATTCCCCACCCCGTTCGCCTTCGGCCCGCCCACGTTCCACCTTGCCGCGATCATCTCGATGCTGATCGTGATCCTGGTGACCCTGACGGAGACGTCCGCGGACATCATCGCCGTCGGCGAAATCGTGGGCACCAAGGTGGACGCCCGGCGCATCGGCGACGGCCTGCGCGCCGACATGCTGTCCAGCGCCATCTCGCCGCTGTTCAACTCCTTCACCCAGAGCGCCTTCGCCCAGAACGTGGGACTGGTCGCCATCACGGGCGTCAAGAGCCGCTTCGTGGTCAGCGCCGGCGGCGCCATCCTGGTGATCCTGGGCCTCCTTCCGGTCCTGGGCCGGGTGGTGGCCGCGGTACCGACACCGGTCCTGGGCGGCGCCGGCGTCGTCCTGTTCGGCACGGTGGCGGCCAGCGGCATCCGGACCCTGGCCAAGGTGGAATACAAGAACAACATGAACCTGGTCATCGTGGCCGCGTCGATCGGCTTCGGTATGATCCCGATCGCTGCGCCGACCTTCTACGACCAGTTCCCGTCCTGGTTCGCCACCATCTTCCACTCCGGCATCAGCTCCGCCGCCGTGATGGCCATCCTGCTGAACCTGCTCTTCAACCACCTCAAGGCGGGCAACTCGGAGAACCAGTCGGTGTTTGTGGCCGGCACGGAGCGGATCGTGCGGGAACAGGACCTCAAGTGCCTGGCCGACGGCGACCGCTTCGAGGGCGGCAAGCTGATCGACTGCGACGGCAAGGAAGTCACCGTGGAGTCGGCGTCGAAGTCCGAACACTGACCGACGGCGATACCGTCCAGATGACAAGTGCGGCCCCTTTCCCGGAAGGAAAAGGGGCCGCGCTGTGGCCTCGCCGGCTGCCGCATGAGGGCCGGGGGTCAGCTCTTGTTCAGGTCCTGGGAAATCGCCCGGGCCGCCTCGCGCAGCAGTGGAACGGCCCGGTCCGCGAAGGACTTGTCCACCCGGGACACGGGGCCGGAGACGGAAATCGCCGCGGGGGTCGGCGCATTGGGGATGGCGATCGCGAAGCAGCGGACACCGATCTCCTGCTCCTCCTCGTCGATGGAGTAGCCGCGGTCCCGGATCAGCTTCAGGTCCGCGAACAGGGACTCGACGTCGCCGATGCTCTTCGGGGTGGGGGTTGGCATGCCCTTCCGGGTGACGATGCCGCGCACCGTCTCGTCGTCCAGCTGCGCCAGGATCGCCTTGCCCATGCCGGTGGCGTGCATGTATCCGCGGCGGCCCACCTCGGTGATCATCCGCATGGAGTGCAGGGACGGGACCTGGGCCACGTACATCACCATGTCCGAATCCAGCACCGCCATGTTGGCGGTTTCCCCGAGCCGCTCCACGAGCGACTGGAGCTGCGGCCGCGCGAGCGCCCCCAGCTGCTTGTTCGCTGCCTCGCCCAGGCGGATCAGGCGCGGGCCCAGTGCGTAGCGGCGGTTCGGCAGCTGCCGGATGTAGCCCAGCGTGACCAGGGTGCGGAGCAGCCGGTGGATGGTGGGCAGCGGCAGATCGGTGGAGGAGGACAGTTCACTGAGCGTGACGTCCCCGCCGGCATCAGTGATCAGCTCCAGCAGTTCGAAAACGCGCTCAACGGACTGCACGCCTCCGGGGGCTTTTTCCGCCATAACTTGGGTCTCCTGAGGGATCGCTTGCGACAACTTTTATCCACATCGTGAAAAAAGTGCTTAGTAGACCCAAGATACAGCACCGCCCGCGCGCCGTCGACGCGGCGCCAACACGCCGGAAGCGCCACCGCTCCGGGCTTGTATTTCCACAAAGTAGATAATAATATCCATAATACGAAATAAGTAAGAACAGCGAACGCCCGCCAGCGGGCCGACCAGGAGGAAAATTCAATGGCGAATCCGAGCCCCGGAAATTCGATCACCCTGCGCGTGGAGGCACCGTCCAGCTTCACCGCCACCAGCGAACTGGCCGCCGCCGTCGGTGCCGCCGGCGCCGCGATCACCGCCCTGGACGTCACCGAGTCCCACCACGAGACCCTGGTGGTCGACGTCACCTGCAACACCACGGATGACGCCCACGCCGCCCGCGTCAAGGACGCGCTGAACGCGCTCGACGGCGTCACCGTCCGCAACGTCTCGGACCGTACCTTCCTCATGCACCTCGGCGGCAAGCTGGAGGTCGTCCCGAAGGTCGCCCTGCGCAACCGTGACGATCTCTCCCGCGCCTACACTCCCGGCGTGGCGCGCGTATGCCTTGCCATCGCGGAGAACCCCGAGGCCGCCCGGAACCTCACCATCAAACGCAACACGATCGCCGTCGTCACCGACGGCTCCGCCGTCCTGGGCCTGGGCAACATCGGCCCCGCCGCCGCACTGCCGGTCATGGAGGGCAAGGCGGCGCTGTTCAAGCAGTTCGCCAATGTCGATGCGTGGCCGGTGTGCCTGGACACCCAGGACACCGAGGAAATCATCCGGATCGTCAAGGCACTCGCCCCGGTCTACGGCGGCGTCAACCTCGAGGACATCGCCGCACCGCGCTGCTTCGAGATCGAAAACCGGCTCCGCGAGGAACTCGACATCCCGGTCTTCCACGACGACCAGCACGGGACCGCCATCGTCACGCTCGCGGCCCTCGCCAACGCCCTGCGCGTGGTGGACAAGAAGCTCCCCGACGTCCGGATCGTCGTGTCGGGCGTCGGCGCGGCCGGCTCCGCCATCATCCAGCTGCTCAAGGCGCAGGGGGCGCGCAACATCATCGCCGCTGGCCGCTCGGGAGCGATCCACTTCGGCGAACAGTACGACGACGAGCACCGCACCTGGATCGCCGAGAACACCAACGAACAGGGTTTCTCCGGCACCCTGCACGAAGCGCTCAAGGGAGCCGACGTCTTCATCGGCGTCAGCGCACCGCACGTGATCGGCGAAGAACAGGTGGCATCCATGGCCAAGGACGCTATTGTGTTCGCCATGGCCAACCCCACGCCGGAAATCGACCCGGTGGTCGCTTCACGGCACGCCGCTGTGGTGGCGACCGGCCGCAGCGACTTCCCCAACCAGATCAACAACGTCCTGGCCTTCCCCGGTTTCTTCCGCGGGCTGCTGGACGCGGGGGCCTCGGACATCACCCCCGAGATGCTCGTGGCCGCCGCCGAGGCGATCGCGAACCGGGTGGCCGACGATGAGCTCAATGCCAGCTACATCATTCCCAGCGTCTTCGACCCCCACGTGGCCTCCGACGTCGCGGCCGCCGTCGCCGCGGCGGCCCACGCAGCGGCCCATGCAGCGGTCCCGGCCGCCGCGCCCGCCCACGCCTGATCCTCATTTGCAGCCCTGATTCACCGAACAGGAAGGACCACAATGGCCCTCACCATTTCAGCCCAGCGCCCCGTTGACCGTGCGGAGGAGATCCTCACCCCCGAGGCCCTGGCGTTCATCGAGGAACTGCACCAGCGTTTCGCCGCCACCCGCGGGGATCTGCTCAAGGCCCGCGCGGCCAAGCGCGAGGAGGTGGCACGCACCGGCCGGCTCGATTTCCTGCCGGAGACCCGCGACGTCCGCGAGGGCGACTGGAGCGTTGCCGCCGCCCCGGCAGCCCTGCAGGACCGCCGGGTGGAAATGACGGGCCCGGCCGCGCCGGCCAAGATGGCCATCAATGCCCTGAACTCCGGCGCCAAAGTCTGGCTCGCCGACCTCGAGGACGCCAGCACCCCCACCTGGTCCAACGTGATCGAATCGATCCTGAACCTCCGCGACGCCGCGGCGGGCACCCTGGCGTACACCTCCCCGGAGGGCAAGGAATACAAGCTCCGGACCGATGCCCCGCTCGCCGTCGTCGTGGCACGCCCGCGCGGCTGGCACATGAGCGAGCGCCATCTGCTGATCGGCGGCGAGCACACCGTGGGCGCCCTCGTGGACTTCGGCCTGCACTTCTTCCACACCGCCAAGCAGCTGCTGGAAAACGGCCAGGGCCCCTACTACTACCTGCCCAAGATGGAGAGCCACCTCGAGGCCCGCCTCTGGAACGAGATTTTCGTTTTCGCGCAGGACTACCTCGGGATCCCGCAGGGCACCATCCGCGCCACCGTCCTGATCGAGACCATCCCGGCCGCGTTCGAGATGGACGAGATCCTCTACGAACTCCGCGACCACGCCTCCGGACTGAACGCCGGGCGCTGGGACTACCTGTTCAGCATCATCAAGTATTTCCGCGACGCCGGCCCGCGCTTTGTGCTGCCGGACCGCGCCACCGTGGCCATGACCGCGCCGTTCATGCGCGCCTACACCGAACTGCTGGTCAAGACCTGCCACCACCGCGGCGCCTTCGCGATGGGCGGCATGGCGGCCGTCATTCCCAACCGCCGCGAGCCCGAGGTGACGGCCCAGGCCTTCGAGAAGGTGCGCGCGGACAAGACCCGCGAGGCGAACGACGGTTTTGACGGCTCCTGGGTGGCGCACCCGGACCTGGTCCCGGTCTGCCGCGACGTCTTCGATGCCGTCCTGGGCCAGCGGCCGAACCAGCTGGGCAAGCAGCGCCCGGAAGTTTCGGTCACCGCGGACCAGCTCCTGGACATCGCCTCCGCGAACGGCACGGTCACCGAGGCGGGCATGCGCCTGAACCTCTACGTCGCCGTCGCCTACACCGCCGTATGGATCTCGGGAAACGGCGCCGTCGCCATCCACAACCTGATGGAGGACGCCGCGACGGCCGAGATCTCCCGCTCGCAGGTGTGGCAGCAGATCCGCAACCAGGTGGTCCTCGCCGACACCGGCCGGACCGTGACCCGCGAGCTGGTGTCCGCGATCCTGGCCGAGGAAACCGAAAAGCTACGCGGCGAGGTGGGCGAGGACGCGTTCGCCAAGCACTACCTGCCCGCCAGCAAGCTCATCGGCGACATCTGCCTCTCCGAGGACTACACGGACTTCCTCACCACGCCCGCCTACGAACTGGTGGGCTGAGCCGTGGCCCTATCTCCCTCCGGGCCGTCCTCCGGGGCGCTCTCTTCCGCAGACCTGGGCCGGATCGATGCCCAGCTCGCGGCGACGGATGAGCTGCTGGAACGGAACTACCCGGGCGACGACGGCACCCGCCAGCCGGTGCACACCGTCTACGTCCCGGCCGACCGCTTCACTCCGGGGTTCGCCGCCGGCTGGGGCGCCCAGGCCCTGGCCGCGGCCGACGCCCACGGCGGGCTGGAACAGCTCGGCACCCTGCTGGGCCAGGACCCGGAGCTGGCCGCCGCCGTCGCGTCCCGTGTGGCCGCGAAGCTCGGCAGTGAGCCGATCGAGGACCTCCGGCTGGACTTCGAGGACGGCTACGGGGACCGGGGGGACGACGCCGAGGACGCCGACGCCGTCGCTGCCGCCGCCGCCGTGGCCGCCGCTGTGGCGGACGGCAGTGCCCCGCCGTTCATCGGGATCCGGTTCAAGTGCTTCGAGGCGCCCACCCGCGCCCGCGGGCTGCGCACCCTGGACCTGTTCGTCTCCGGCCTGGCCGCCGCCGGCGAGCTCCCTGACGGGCTCATCCTTACCCTGCCCAAGGTCACCACCGTGGCCCAGGTGCAGGCCATGGACTACGCCGTGTCCCGGCTGGAGGAAGCCCACTCGCTGCCCGCCGGCCGGCTGCGGTTCGAGGTCCAGGTGGAAACGCCGCAGCTGATCCTGGGCCCGGACGGCACCTCCCCGGTGGCGCAGCTGCCGCACGCCGTCCCCGGCCGGATCAGCGCCCTGCACTACGGCACCTATGACTACTCGGCCTCGCTGCAGATCGCCGCGGAATACCAGTCCATGGAACACCCGGTGGCGGACTATGCCAAGGAAGTGATGCAGCTGGCCGTGGCCGGAACCGGCATCCGGCTCTCCGACGGGTCCACCAACGTGATCCCGGTCGGCGACGGGGTGCAGGACGCCTGGCGGCTCCACGGCCGGCTGGTCCGCCGCTCGCTGGAACGCGGCTACTACCAGGGCTGGGACCTCCACCCCGCACAGCTGCCGAGCCGCTTCGCCGCCACCTACGCGTTCTACCGGCAGGGCCTTCCCGCCGCCGCCGCGCGGCTCCGCAACTATGTGGAGCGCACCGAGGGCGGCGTCATGGACGAACCGGCCACGGCCAGGGCCCTCGCGGCCTTCGTGCTGCGCGGCGTCCAGTGCGGTGCCGCCGGCGCCGACGAAGTCCACGGGCTGACCGGCCTGGGACTGCCCCGGCTGACCGCCCTGGCCCACCCCCGGCTGGCCCAGCCTGCCGCCTCCCACAACCACTGATCCCGTTCAACAGGAGTAACCCCATGAGCACCTACTTTTCCCCCGAGGGCGGCCTGCCGCCGCAGACCCAGCTCCTCACCGACCGCGCCGTGGTCAAAGAGGCCTACACGGTCATCCCCAAGGGGGTGCTGCGCGACATCGTCACCAGCAACCTCCCCGGCTGGAGCAAGACCCGCGCGTGGATCATCGCCCGCCCCATCGCCGGCTTCGCCACCACCTTCTCGCAGCTGATCGTGGAAGTGGCGCCGGGCGGCGGCAGCGACAAGCCCGAGGCGGAGGCCGGCGTCGAAGGCGTCATCTTCCTCACCAAGGGCGAACTGACGCTGACGCTCGACGGCGAGATCCACCACCTGGAGTCCGGCGGCTACGCCTATCTCGCCGCGGGATCGGACTGGAAGGTCTTCAACGATTCCGCCGGGGACGCCGCCAGTTTCCAGTGGATCCGCAAGGCCTATGAGCCGCTGGACGGCTTCACCGCGAAGTCCTTCGTGACCCGCGACCAGGACGTCGAGCCGCGGCCCATGCCGGACACCAACGGTGCCTGGGCGACCACCCGTTTCGTGGACCCGGACGACCTGGCCCACGACATGCACGTCAACATCGTCACGTTCCAGCCCGGCGGGTCGATCCCGTTCGCCGAAACCCATGTGATGGAACACGGGCTCTTTGTCCTCGAGGGCAAGGCCGTCTACCGGCTCAACGACGACTGGGTGGAGGTCGAGGCCGGGGACTTCATGTGGCTCCGCGCCTTCTGCCCGCAGGCCTGCTACGCCGGCGGACCGGGACCGTTCCGTTACCTGCTGTACAAGGACGTCAACCGGCAGGTCCGCCTCACCTAGGCACGTCCAAAGCACTGGGCCCGCCCCGCCTGCCGGGGCGGGCCTACCGGCGGTTACGGCCCCGGGCACCTTTAATGCGCGCCCTGAATGCGCGCCGAGGCGCCCCGCTGGCGCATTCTGTCCCCCTGCTGCGCCTTGAGTGCTTGGCGGCGCTTGCTAGCCTGAGGCTGTGAAGTACGAATCCCTGTGGATCGGAATGCTCCTTGGCGCAGCCCTCGGCTTCGCCATTGGCGTGGCCACCGCCGACAAGCCGTTCACGGGCCTTCTGATCGGCGTGGCCGTCGGCGCGCTGGTAGGCCTGGCCGCCCGGAAAGACCCCTCGAAGGGGTAGCGGACGCCCCCGCCCCAGAAATCCCCAGGCCCTGACGCCCCACCCCCTTTCACCCCTTGACGCACCCGCCCTACCTTCCCTACACTTTTCATAAAGCAGAATCTTTATTCCACAAAGTGGAAGTTGTGAAATGCAAAGAAGCTTTTCCTCCAGCTCCCGCCCACACCGGAAAGAACCCACCATGACGTACACCGTGAACTGCTCCATCCTGATGACCGAACTGCCCCTCCTTGAGCGGCCCGCCGCGGCGAAGGCCGCCGGCTTTGACGCCGTCGAGTTCTGGTGGCCCTTCGCGGCGTCCGTCCCCGCCGACGCCGAGGTCACCCGCTTCGAGCAGGCCATCAGCGACGCAGGAGTCCAGCTCACCGGCCTGAACTTCAACGCCGGCGACATGCCGGGCGGCGACCGCGGCCTGGTGTCCTGGGTGGGCCGCAGCTCCGAGTTCAAGGACAACATCGATGTGGTAGCCGGCATCGGCGGGCGGCTCGGCTGCAAATCCTTTAACGCCCTCTACGGCAACCGTCAGGACGGGCACACGCCGGAGGCCCAGGATGAACTGGCGGTCCAGAACCTCGCGGCCGCCGCCGCGGGAGTGGCCGGCATCGGCGGCACCGTGCTGCTCGAGCCGGTCAGCGGCGCCCCGCGCTACCCGCTCCTCACCGCTGAGGACGCGCTCCGGGTCATCTCCCGCGTGAACGAGGAAACCGGCGCGGAGAACATCAAGCTCCTCGCCGATTTCTACCACCTCTCGGTCAACGGTGACGACGTCGCCGCCGTCATCGAAAAGCACGCCAAGGACTTCGGCCACATCCAGATCGCCGACAGCCCCGGCCGCGGGGCCCCCGGAACCGGTGAGCTGCCCCTCGGCGATTGGATCGCCCGCAGCCGCCAACTCGGCTACGAGGGCTACATCGGCCTCGAGTACAAGGAACCGGCGGAAACCGCCTTCGCATGGGCCATCCGCCAGCGCGTCTCGCGGTAGTCCCCACCCGCACCCGCACCCGCACCCGCACCTGCACAACAGCACACCCGCGCTAAAAAGACTTCAGTAAAGGAACCATCATGAGCAACGTTGCAGTCATCGGACTCGGAATCATGGGCCTGCCCATGGCCATCAACCTCGTCAAGGCCGGCCACACCGTCACCGGCTTCAACCGCAGCCAGGACAAGATCGACAAGCTGGTCTCCGAAGGCGGCCGGGGTGCCACCAGCATCGCCGACGCCGTCAAGGACGCCGACGTCGTTATCACCATGGTGCCGGACTCCCCCGACGTCGAGGGCGTCGTCGCCGGCCCCGACGGCGTCTTCGCCCACGCCACGCCGGACACCCTGTGGATTGATGCCAGCAGCATCCGCCCGGACGTTGCCAAGCGCCTCGCCGACGACGCCCGGGCCGCCGGCCTCCGGGCCCTGGACGCCCCGGTCTCCGGCGGCGAGCAGGGCGCCATCGACGCCGCCCTGTCCATCATGGTGGGCGGCGAAGCGGCGGATTTCGAGGCCGCCCAGGATGTCCTCACCGCGGTGGGCAAGACCATCGTCCACGTCGGCCCGTCCGGTTCCGGCCAGACCGTCAAGGCAGCCAACCAGCTGATCGTCGCCGTCAACATCGAGGTCCTCGCCGAGGCCATCGCCTTCCTCGAGGCCTACGGCGTCGACACCGACGCCGCCCTCAAGGTTCTCGGCGGCGGCCTGGCCGGCTCCAAGGTCCTGGACCAGAAGGGCCAGAAGATGCTCGACCGCAACTTCGACCCCGGCTTCCGCCTGGCCCTGCACCACAAGGACCTCGGCATCGTCACCTCGGCCGCCCGCGAAGCCAACGTCGCCGTACCCCTCGGCGCCGTCGTCGCCCAGCTCGTCGCCGCCGCCGTCAACCAGGGCGACGGCGGACTGGACCACTCCGGGCTCTTCAAGCAGGTCCTGCAGCTCAGCGGCCGCAACTAGCAACCGGCCCGCCCCGGCCGTCCGGGGGCACTTCGACACGGACACGCCGGCCGCCGTCGTGGTTTACGACGCCGGCTCCCCCCAAAGTGCCCCGCGACCGCCGGGCCTTCCTTCAACACACCCAAAAACAGACTTCCGAGGAGTACACCATGACTAAGATGCGCACCGTAGACGCTGCCGTCGCCATCCTGGAAAAGGAGGGCGCCACCGAGGCGTTCGGCCTGCCAGGCGCGGCCATCAACCCGTTCTATTCCGCCATGCGGAACCACGGCGGGATCCGCCACACCCTGGCCCGCCACGTCGAAGGCGCCAGCCACATGGCCGACGGCTACAGCCGGGCCAAGGACGGCAACATCGGCCTCTGCATCGGCACCTCCGGGCCCGCCGGCACGGACATGATCACCGGGCTGTACGCCGCCTGGGCCGATTCCATCCCGATGCTGTGCATTACCGGCCAGGCTCCCGTGGCCAAGCTCCACAAGGAGGACTTCCAGGCCGTGGACATCGAGTCCATCGCCAAGCCGGTCACCAAGATGGCCATGACCGTCCGGGAACCGGGCCAGGTGCCGGGCGCCTTCCAGAAGGCCTTCCAGCTGATGCGCTCCGGCCGCCCGGGTCCGGTGCTGCTGGACCTGCCCATCGACGTGCAGCTGGCCGAGATCGAGTTCGACATCGACGCCTACGAACCCCTGGCCATCGAGAAGCCGCGGGCCAGCCGCCGGCAGCTGGAGAAGGCGCTGGACATGCTCACCGCTGCCCGGCACCCGCTGATCGTGGCCGGCGGCGGCATCATCAACGCCGGCGCGTCCGCGGACCTGGTGGAACTGGCCGAACTGCTGGGCGTGCCGGTCATTCCCACCCTGATGGGCTGGGGCGCCATCGCCGACGACCACCCGCTGATGGCCGGCATGGCGGGCCTGCAGACCTCGCACCGCTACGGCAACGAGACCATGCTGGCCTCGGACTTCGTCATCGGCATCGGCAACCGCTGGGCCAACCGCCACACCGGCGGCCTGGACACCTACACGGCCGGCCGCAAGTTCGTCCATATCGACATTGAGCCCACCCAGATCGGCCGGGTGTTCTCCCCGGACCTGGGCATTGCCTCCGACGCCGGCGCCGCCCTCGCGGGACTGGTCGAGCTGGCCCGCGAGCGCCAGACGGCGGGCACCCTGCCGGACTTCTCCGGCTGGGCCGCCGAATGCGCCGAGCGCAAGGCCACGATGCACCGCAAGACGCACTTCGAGAACATCCCCATCAAGCCGCAGCGTGTGTACGAGGAGATGAACAAGGCGTTCGGCAAGGACACCACCTACGTCTCCACGATCGGCCTGTCCCAGATCGCCGGCGCCCAGATGCTGCACGTGTTCGGGCCGCGCAAATGGATCAACGCCGGCCAGGCCGGCCCCCTGGGCTGGACCGCCCCGGCCGCCCTGGGCGTCGTGCGCGGCAAGCCGGAGGAGACCGTCGTCGCCCTGTCCGGTGACTACGATTTCCAGTTCATGATCGAGGAGCTGGCGGTCGGCGCCCAGTTCAACCTGCCCTACATCCACGTGGTGGTCAACAACTCCTACCTGGGCCTGATCCGCCAGTCCCAGCGCGGCTTCGACATGGAGCAGAACGTCTCCCTGGCGTTCGAGAACATCAACTCCACGGAGCTCTCAGCGACCGCCAGCGGCTACGGCGTGGACCACATCAAGGTGGCCGAGGGCCTGGGCTGCAAGGCCATCCGGGTGGAGGACCCCAACGACCTGGCGTCCGCCTTCGACAAGGCCACGGCCCTGATGGGCGAGTTCCAGGTTCCCGTCGTCGTGGAAGTGATCCTGGAAAAGATCACCAACATCTCCATGGGCGTGGAAATCAACGCGGTCAACGAGTTCGAGGCACTGGCCGAAACCCGCGAGGACGCCCCCACCGCCATCCTGGCCCTGCAGGCGTAGGAAATGCGGGTCGTCATAGCTCCGGACAAGTTCAAGGGCTCCCTCTCCGCGCCGGACGTCGCCCGGCATCTGGCGGCTGGACTGCAGGCGGCGACGGGCTCCAACCTTGAAGTCATCCGGATTCCGGTGGCCGACGGCGGCGAAGGCACCCTGGATGCCGCCGTCGGCTCGGGCTTCGCCCGCCGCAGCGCCTCCGTCAGCGGCCCCACCGGCCAGCGGATCCGGGCAGAGTTCGCGGTCCGCGGCCGGGAGGCAGTCATCGAAATGGCCACCGCGTCCGGCCTGGCCGTTCTGCCCGGCGGTTCGGGGGAAGGCGGCGGCCGGCCCGATTCCGCCAGCGCGAAGGCCGCCACCAGCCTGGGCACCGGCGAACTGATCCGGGCAGCTCTCGACGCCGGCTGCCGGCAGGTCATCCTGGGCGTCGGCGGGAGCGCCAACACCGACGGCGGCGCCGGCGTCCTGCAGGGACTCGGCGCCAGGCTCCTCGACGCCGACGGCAACGAACTCCCGCCCGGCGGCGCGTCCCTCGCCCGGCTGGACCGGATCGACTTCTCCGGCTTCGACTCCCGGCTGGACGACGCCCGCTTTGTGCTGGCCAGCGACGTCGACAACCCGCTGCTCGGAGCTGAAGGCGCCGCGGCGGTCTTCGGCCCGCAGAAGGGTGCCACCCCGGCGGACGTGGCGGCGCTCGACGCCGCGCTGGCCCACTTTGTGGACGTCCTCGCGGCCGAGATCGGGCCCCGCGCGCTGAAGGCCGCCGCCGCTCCGGGCGCCGGGGCGGCCGGCGGCGTGGGCTACGCGGCGATCGCGGTACTGGCCGCGACCCGTAGGCCGGGCATCGACGTCGTCCTGGAATTCACCGGGCTGGCGGACCGGCTGGCCGGCGCGGACTTGGTGATCACCGGCGAAGGCAGCCTGGACGAACAGAGCCTGCTCGGCAAGACCCCGATGGGTGTGGCGCGGGCGGCTGCGCGGGCCGGCGTGCCGGTGGTGGCCGTCTGCGGCCGCACCACGCTGACGCCGGATCAGCAGAACGATTCCGGATTCCGGCAGGTCTACCCGCTGACCTCGCTGGAGGCCAAGGTAGAAATATGTATAGCCGAAGCAGGACCCCTGCTTGAACAATTGGGAAAGCAAATCGGCGCGGAACTGGCAGACCTGACCCGGGCCGCCACCCCGCCAGCGAAGAATGCCCGCACAAAGGAGCCCCTCAATGTCTGAAGAAAGCTTTGACCTCGTCATCCGGGGCCGGCGCATCCTCACCACCGCCGGCATCGCGGCCCGTGAGGTGGGTGTGCGCGGCGGCAAGATCGTCGCCATCGAGCCGCTCGGCAACGGACTTTCCGGCACGGAAGTGATTGAACTGGCCGACGACGAAACCCTCATCCCGGGCCTGGTGGACACGCACGTCCACGTCAACGAGCCGGGCCGCACCGAGTGGGAGGGCTTCGCGTCCGCCACCCGCGCCGCCGCAGCCGGCGGCGTCACCACCATCATCGACATGCCGCTGAATTCCATCCCGCCCACCACCACCGTGGAAGGCCTCAAGCTCAAGCGCGAGGTGGCCGAGGACCAGGCGTTTGTGGACGTCGGGTTCTGGGGCGGTGCCGTACCGGGCAACAAGGCAGAGCTGCGCGGCCTGCACGACGAGGGCGTGTTCGGCTTCAAGTGCTTCCTGCTGCACTCCGGTGTGGATGAGTTCCCGCACCTGGAAGCGGACGAGATGGAAGAAGACATGGCCGAGCTCAAGTCCTTTGACTCGCTCATGATCGTCCACGCGGAGGACTCCCACGCCATTGACCACGCACCCCACCCGGGCGGCGACCAGTACGCGACCTTCCTGGCCTCCCGTCCCCGAGGCGCCGAGAACAAGGCCATCGCGGAGGTGATCGAGCGTGCCCGCTGGACCGGCGCCCGCGCCCACATCCTGCACCTCTCGTCCTCCGACGCCCTGCCGATGATCGCCACCGCCAAACGCGACGGCGTCCACCTCACCGTGGAGACCTGCCCGCACTACCTCACGCTCATGGCCGAGGAAATCCCCAATGGTGCCACAGCCTACAAGTGCTGCCCGCCCATCCGCGAGGCCTCCAACCGCGAGCTGCTGTGGAAGGGCCTGGAGGACGGGACCATCGACTGCATCGTTTCCGACCACTCGCCCAGCACCCTGGACCTCAAGGACCTCGAAAACGGCGACTTTGCCGTGGCCTGGGGCGGGGTCTCCTCGCTCCAGCTGGGCCTGTCCCTGATCTGGACGGAAGCCCGGCACCGCGGCATCCCCCTGGAGCAGGTGGTGTCCTGGATGGCCGAGAAGCCTGCCGCCCTGGCACGGCTCTCCAACAAGGGCCAGCTGGCTCTCGGGTACGACGCGGACTTCTCGGTCTTCGCGCCCGACGAGGCCTTCGTGGTGGACGTGTCCAAGCTCAAGCACAAGAACCCCATCACGCCCTACGACGGCAAGGCGCTCTCCGGGGTGGTCCGGAAGACCTTCCTGCGCGGACATGAGATCGACGGCCAGACTCCCGGCGGAAAGCTCATCCGCCGCGGCGGCGTCTGAGGCCCCAAGTCATGGCTGTCCAGGTACATTCCCCACGCGGCATATGTGCGACGGGCCCGACGCAGCCGGCGCCCGTGCAGGCTGTGCCGGCTCAGGCGGTGCCGGCTCAGGCTGTGCCGACTCACCCGGAACGCTCCCGGTCGGGGCCGGCGCTCAAGGCCCACGGCCTGGCCGTCTGGGTGGCTCCCGGCGCCGGCTTGGACGTCGACGACGCCGTGATGGCGAGGGCCGCGCAACTGCTCCTGGCACACGCCCTGAAGATTGCCCCGGAGGCGGACGTCCGGGTCTGGCCCGCCGCCGGGGCTGCAACTCCCGCGGAGAGCGGAAACCCGGTGCCGTCGTCGTCCGCTGCGGAGGACTCCCCGCAGGAGGACGACGGCGGCGCCACCCGCCTGCCGCCGTCGGCCGGCCCCGGCAGCCTCGTGTCCGTGGACCTGGCTGCCGGCGACGTGCACCTGGACGGGCAGCGGGTGCCGCTGACCGGCGTCGAATTCAAACTGCTGCGGTACCTGGTGGAGCATTGCTCCCGCACTGTGGGCCGGGAGGAGCTGCGATTGTTCCTCGAATCGTTCGATTCCCCCGCCGCGGCGTCCCGGTCCATCGACGTGTATGTGGGCCGGGTGCGGCGCAAGCTGCGGGGCGGGCGGCACGCGATCGCCACGGTCCGCGGCGGCGGCTACCAGTTTGTGCCCGGACCCCACACCAAGGTGCGCGGGCCCGCGGAATACAGCATCTGAATCAGTGGTTGTGCATCGGCAGACCGCTATTCCCGCAGACAGACCCCTCACAGACCCCGAAGGAACCCCATGAGCCCTCAGCTGACCATCAAACTCCAGCCCGGAACCCCCGCCCCGGACTTCACGCTTCCGGACGCCGCGGGACAGAAGGTCGCGCTGGCGGACTACCGCGGCAAGAACGTCATTGTGTACTTCTACCCGCAGGCCGCCACCCCGGGCTGCACCACCGAGGCCTGCGATTTCCGCGACAGCCTGGCGTCCCTGCAGGGTTCCGGGTATGAGGTGCTGGGCATCTCCCCCGACGCGCCGGAGGAACTGGCGCACTTCACCGGCGACTTCGCACTCACCTTCCCGCTGCTCGCCGACGAGGACCACGCCGTGGCGCTGGCCTACGGCGCGTGGGGCGAGAAGCTGGTCAACGGCGAGGTCACCGAGGGGATCGTCCGCTCCACCGTGGTGCTCGACCCCGAGGGCAAGGTGAAGCTGGCGCAGTACCAGGTCAAGGCGCAGGGCCACGTCGCCGCGCTGAAGGACGAACTCGGCGTCTAGGGACGCTGCGATTCCGCGGCGCTTTCGGACGCGCGCGCCCCGGATCCGCGCCGCGCCAGTCCGAAAGTGCCGCGAACCCGGCTACGCCCGCGTCCCCGCCACGATGGTGGCCGTGGAGCGGAGCCGGATGGCGCCGTTGTGCTCGTAGCGGCCCAGCAGCTGGAAGACGTCGGAGCGGATCAGCTCGCGGGATTCCGCGTCCGCCCTGGCCAGTCCCACCGCCACCGTGGTCGCAATGTCGGTCATGAACTCCCAGTAGAGCTCCGGTGACGCCTGCACCAGGTCCGTGCTGACTTTCCGTTCGATGACGTCGACCAGGCCGGCCTCCGTAAAGACCCGGCTCATGAAGCCCTGCGCAGCGCACCGGAACAGGCCGGGTGCGCCAGCGGGCGGCACCGGCAGTTCGGTATGGCGGGCGATCGTGCCGAGGATCAGCGTGGCCCACGGGTTCTCCGCGGCCCGGCCCCAGACGGCGGCGCTGATCCGGGCGCCCGGCTTGGCGACGCGCACCATTTCGTCCACGGCGTCGGACATCCTGGGGAAGAACATCAGGCCGAAGCGGCAGAGGACCGCATCGTACGCGGCGTCGCCGAAGGGCAACTGGGCGGCGTCGCCGACGGCGGTGTGCACGTTGGTGAGCCCCCGGCCCGACGCCTTCTCGACCGCCACGCTCAGCATCCCCTCGGAGAGGTCAAGCAGGGTGACGCTGCCGCGGGGGACGAGGGCGGCCGCCGTGAGACCCGGTTCCCCGGTTCCGGCTGCGACGTCGAGGACAACGGAGTCGGGGCGCAGCCACGCCTCCTGGATGACCGCATCACCGAACGGCGCGTGCCAGCCGAGCACTTCGGCGTCCCATTTCTGCCAGCCTGCGGAAAATTCATCCCAGGTGCTGCGCTGCTGGTCCCTGATCTGCTCGGGTGAGGCTGACATGGCGCTCCTTGGCTGTTCCGTGCCCTCCCCCACCCCCCTAGTGTGGCCCCGCCGCCCGGCGGGAGCAATGGCTGCCGGGGCAGTAGGCTTAACGGCATGTCTACCCCCGAAAACCCCGGCACCGCAGGCGAGCAGCACATCCCCGAACGGCGCGAGATCACCGTGCGCCGGGCGCCGAAGTTCGTGCCCTTCCTGGTCCTGGGCGGTCTTCTGGGCTTCGGCGTGGCCGCCTTCCTCGCCTACGGCCTCCCGGGCGATGAGGCCTTCGACGCCGGCGCCGTCTTCGGTTTCTTCCTGATCCTGTGCGGCGCGGGCGGCGTCGTCCTGGGCGGCGTCGCGGCGCTCGTCCTGGACCGCCTGAGCGTGCGCCGGGCCCAGCGCGCCGTCGTCGAATCCGTTCCCGATTCCGAGCCCGACACCGAGGACCGGCCGGGCGCCTGACCGGCGGCGGCCAACCCCCGGAGGTCATAAACCGGCCGCCGGGAAAGTCCTAGCGCACAACGTGAGATAATCGACCAGTGGCACGCGGCGATGGAAAACTTTCTCATGACCTTCTCTCTGGCGAAAAAGGCCCCCAGGACGCATGTGGCGTCTTCGGGGTCTGGGCTCCCGGCGAAGAGGTTGCAAAACTCACCTATTACGGGCTGTATGCACTGCAGCACCGCGGTCAGGAGTCGGCTGGTATAGCCACCAGCGACGGCAAGCGGATCAACGTCTACAAGGACATGGGACTTGTCTCCCAGGTCTTCGACGAGACCACGCTCAACACCCTGACCGGGCACCTGGCCGTTGGCCACTGCCGTTACTCCACCACCGGCGCGAGCCACTGGGCCAATGCGCAGCCCACCCTGGGCGCCACCGCGACCGGCACCGTGGCCCTGGCCCACAACGGCAACCTGACCAACACCGCCGAGCTCAAAGCCATGATCGTGGACCGCAACGGCGGCCAGCTCACCGGTGAAATGAAGCAGGGCAACACCTCGGACACGGCCCTCGTCACCGCCCTGCTGGAGGGCGAAGCCGGCAGGTCGCTCGAACAGACCGCCATGGAGCTGCTGCCCAAGATCAAGGGCGGCTTCTGCTTTGTCTTCATGGACGAAGGCACCCTCTACGCAGCCCGCGACACGTACGGCATCCGCCCGCTTTGCCTGGGCCGGCTGGAGCGCGGCTGGGTGGTCGCCTCCGAGCAGTCCGCCCTCGCCACCGTCGGCGCCAGCTTCATCCGCGAAATCGAGCCCGGCGAGTTCATCGCGATCGACGAGGACGGTGTCCGCTCCCAGCGCTTCGCGGAGGCGACGCCGGCCGGCTGCGTCTTCGAGTACGTCTACCTCGCCCGCCCGGACGCCTCCATCGCCGGCCGCTCCGTGTACGAGTCCCGCGTGGAAATGGGCCGCCAGCTGGCCCGCGAAAACACCCAGGAAGCGGACATCGTCATCCCGGTCCCGGAATCCGGAACCCCCGCAGCCGTCGGCTACGCCGAGGAATCCGGCATCCCCTTCGCCCACGGCTTCGTGAAAAACTCCTACGTTGGCCGGACCTTCATCCAGCCCTCCCAGACGCTGCGCCAGCTGGGCATCCGGCTCAAGCTCAACGCGCTGGAATCCGTGATCCGCGGCAAGCGCGTCGTGGTGGTGGATGACTCGATCGTCCGCGGCAACACCCAGCGCGCAATCGTCCGGATGCTCCGGGAGGCCGGCGCCGCCAGCGTCCACATCAAGATTTCCTCCCCGCCGGTGAAGTGGCCGTGCTTCTACGGCATCGACTTCGCCTCCCGGGCGGAACTGATCGCCAACGGCGCCACCGTCGAAGAGATCACCCAGGCCATCGGCGCCGACTCCCTGGCCTACATTTCCGAAGACGGCATGATCGGCGCCACGCAGCAGCCGCGCGAACGGCTGTGCACGGCATGCTTCACGGGCCAGTACCCGATCGAGCTTCCGGGGGCCGACAAGCTGGGGAAGAACCTGCTCGAACGCACCGACCTGGGCGGGCTCCCTGCCGGCGGAGATGCCGCGCTCGGCGCCGCAGCGTCGGAAACCGCCGCCGAAGCGGCCGCCGGGATCAGCCCCGACGAGGATCCGGCGGAGAAGTCCGGCGCCACCGGCTGCGATCCGGGTCCGGACGCCGAATTTGAAGAACTGCTCACCGATGCCGATCGCGTTGATCGAACCATTGCTGCCGACAAGAAAGAGCCCGTATGACTTCCGCCTCCCCGGCCGCTGACATGAACGCCGCCCAGAACGCCGTCGGCATTACCTACGCCTCTGCCGGCGTCGACGTCGAAGCGGGCGACCGCGCAGTCGAACTCATGAAGGACGCCATCAAGGCGACCCACAACTCCTCGGTGATCGGCGGCGTCGGCGGCTTCGCTGGCCTGTACGACGTCTCGCGCCTGCTCACGTACAAGCGCCCGCTGCTGGCCACCTCCACCGACGGCGTCGGCACCAAGGTAGCCATCGCGCAGGCCATGGACATCCACGACACCATCGGCTTCGACCTTGTCGGCATGGTGGTCGACGATATCGTCGTGGTGGGCGCCGAGCCGCTGTACATGACCGACTACATCGCCTGCGGCAAGGTGGTCCCGGAACGCATCGCGGACATCGTCCGCGGCATCGCGGCCGCCTGCTCCGTGGCCGGCACCGCCCTGGTGGGCGGCGAAACCGCCGAGCACCCGGGCCTGCTGGGCGAGCACGAGTACGACGTCGCCGGTGCCGCCACCGGTGTTGTCGAAGCCGCCGACCTGCTGGGCCCGGACCGCGTCCGCGCCGGTGACGTCGTGATCGGCATGGCGTCCTCCGGGCTGCACTCCAACGGCTACTCCCTGGTCCGCCGCGTCATCAACCACGCCGGCTGGGCGCTGGACCGCCACGTCTCCGAATTCAGCCGCACGCTGGGCGAGGAACTCCTGGAACCGACCCGCGTCTACGCCGCCGACTGCCTGGACCTGGCCCGCACCTTCCCGGTGAACGGCTCCGCCGCCGGCCAGGCCGTGCACGGCTTCAGCCACGTGACCGGCGGCGGGCTCGCCGCCAACCTGGCCCGCGTCCTGCCGCAGGGCCTGCTGGCCACCGTGGACCGCGCCACCTGGCAGCTGCCTGCCATCTTCCGCCTCGTCGCCGAACTGGGCAACGTCCCGCTGGCCGACCTGGAGCGCACCCTGAACCTGGGCGTGGGCATGGTCGCGATCGTTTCCCCCGAGGCCGCCGACGCCGCCGTGAACCGGCTCAACGAGCGTGGGCTGCCGGCCTGGGTCATGGGCACCGTGGAGGAAAACTCGGACTCGATCGTCAAGACCGGACCGGACTACGTCCAGGGCGCCAAGGGCGTCGACGGCGGCGCCGTCCGGCTGGTCAACGCGTACGCCTGACCCCCGCTTAACCCCCATCGAGTGCTCCACAACTGCCGTTTAGAACCCCCAAAACGGCAGTTGTGGAGCACTCGATGTTTTTAAGCCGCGGACTTAGACCTCCAGGACGCTGAACACGCCGCCCTGCGGATCCTCGAGGGTGGCGATGGTGCCGGCTTCCTCGTCCCCGTCCGGTGCGATCAGGACCGTGCCGCCGGCTGCCTCGGCCGCCGCGACTGCCCCGGGGACGCTGGACACCCCGAAGTAGACCTGCCACCCCGGCTTGAGCGTGCCCTCGGCATCCGCCGGGACCGCGGCGATGCCGGCCACCTCCGCGCCGTTGACCATCAGCGTGCTGTACTTGCCGCCGTCGTCCTGCGGGTACTCGGTCACGTCCTGGCCGAACAGCTGCTGGAAGAATCCGACGGCGGACTGCGGCTCGGGCGTCAGCAGTTCGGCCCACGCCAGGGCGCCGGGCTCTCCGCTGCGGACGGTGCCGAAGTGGCTGCCGGCCTGCCAGGCTCCGGTGGTGCCGCCGCCGGGCGGGGCGAAGAAGACCATCACGCCGGTGCCGCCCACCTCCTCGGGGCCGAACTCCAGGGTGCCGCCGGCGTGGACCAGACCGTCGGCGAGCTCCTGGGCGTCGGAGGACGCGAAGTACACGTTCCACTGGCCGGGCGCTCCGGCGGCCTGCTGCTGCGGATTCTGCGGCGCGATTACGGTGACCAGGTCCTCGCCCAGGAATGCCTGCGCGTAGCTGCGCCCGTCCGGGGTGGGCAGGTCCTCAAAGCGCCAGCCGAAGACCGCGGCATAGAACGCCTTGGCCGCCGCGACGTCACTGGTCTGGAGGTCCGTCCAGCAGACTTCCCCCTCGGTGAAACCCGTGCGAATGGTCATGGCAGTCCTTTCGGGTAGCAGAAAACCCGCCGTCCACCCCATTGCTGGGAGTGGCCGGCGGGCCTGAAATCATGTGGTCGGCATTCCGCTAACGGAGGAGCATGCCGGAAAGAAGTGTCGACTAACCTATCCGACGGGAATCTACCTCGTCGTCGTCCTCTTCCACATCGTCCGCGTACTTGTCCACGTAGGCCGAATAATCCGGCTCGACAGGCTCACTCGAGAATCGACTCGGTGCCCGGACTTCAGAGCTCTTGAGCTCACGCTGAAGAGCAGTGTAGTCAGTGTTCGGGGAATAGTACTTAATATCCCGAGCCTGCTTGGTAGCTTTTGCCTTTTGACGGCCGCGCCCCATGGCGTGACCCCCTTTTGTACTCGGACCGGAGGTGGTCACCATTGGCGTTAGTGAGGCCCCGGAATGTTTGGTCAATTTGTCGTACACCTAGATTACATGCTTTCAGCGGTAACTGCTCCCCGCGACGGCCGCCCCGGACAGTGTCGGGCGCGCCACCCCTCCGGACGGCGTTGCGGCGGCATGCCGGCCGCACGGCATCTTAGATAGAGTTCCCTAGTGGACTTCTGGAAACGGGTTCCACCGCCGGGCGTCCCGCCACGGCGCAGATGCACGGAAGTGGTGAATTCTCGGTGACCGAAGAGAACGAAAGGCCCGGCAACCCCGGCACGTCTGGGGTCCCCCCGGCCGGCCGACCCGGCGAGAGATCCGCGCCCGGCGTACCCCCGAAACCGTCTGCGCCGCCCACATCCGCGACACCCGTAGTGCCGCCAGCGGCCCCGCCGGCGACCCCACCCGCTCCGCCCGCCCGCCCGACTGTGCAGCCGGCCAACCGACCCGACGGCGGGCAGGACGGCGCCCCGGAGACCTCGGTTCCCCCGCGTTCCGCGGGTTCCGTCACCGCCGCACTGGCGGGAGCCGGCAAAATGGCGTCGGACAAAGGGTCCCAGCTCGGAGGCTGGGTACGCCGCCAGGGTGCCGCGAGGACGGGCGCCGCCGTGGCCGCCGTCGCCGTCATGGGTCTGCTGATCTGGTTGCTGACCTCGCTGGGTGGCGGGCCGAAGCAGTCCGCGGCGGACGTCTCCCCCGCTCCTGCCGCGACGTCGGCCGCCCCCGCGAGCCGGGGACCGCTCCCGCTGGAGGGGGTCGGGCCACTGGACTTCCGGCTCGGCGACTGCTTCAAGGATTTCGATCCGGAAGCGCCGCAGTCCACCATTGTGGACTGCACGACGGGGCACTCGGCCCAGCTGATCGCGATCCACCATTACCAGGCCTCGGACGCTTATCCCGGGCTGGCCGCGCTGAAGGACAAGGGCCGTGAGACGTGCCGCAATGCGCAGGTGGCCGCCGCTGCCGCCACCACCTACAACCTGCTGCAGCGCAATGCCTACCCGAGCTCCTCGAGCTGGGACAACGGCGACCGCCGTGTGGACTGCTACGTGACCGCGGATGCCGGGAACGTCATCATGGAATCGCTGGTTCCCTAGGCTTCCCGCAGAGGTTCTGCGCACAGGAACGCCGGCCGGAGCACGCTCCGGCCGGCGTTCCTGTTTAAGGCTGCGTTACTCCTTGCGGCGGACGGAGAGCCCGCTGCCGGTCGAGGCGCCGCCGTTGGGCCGGTCCGACGCTGCGACGCCGCCCAGGGCCAGCTCCGTCAGGTCCGGGGCGGTGTCCACCAGCACGGTGTCGCCGTCCGTGATCTCGCCGGCCAGGATGGCCTTCGCCAGCCGGTCGCCGATCTCGCGCTGAACCAGGCGGCGCAGCGGCCGCGCACCGTACGCGGGGTCGAAGCCGGTCACCGCGAGCCAGGCACGGGCCCCCTCGGTCACTTCCAGGTTGAGCCGGCGGCCCTTGAGCCGTTCGCCCAGTTCCTTGACCTGCAGCTCCACAATCCGGGACAGCTCCTCGACGCTCAGCGGGTCGAACAGCACCACCTCATCGAGCCGGTTCAGGAACTCGGGCTTGAACGAGGCGTGCACGGTGGCCATGACGGCCTCGCGCTTGGCGTTCGCATCCAGGGTGGGGTCGACCAGGAACTGGCTGCCCAGGTTGGACGTGAGGACCAGGATCACGTTGCGGAAGTCCACGGTGCGGCCTTGGCCGTCGGTGAGCCGGCCGTCGTCGAGCACCTGCAGCAGGATGTCGAACACCTCCGGGTGGGCCTTCTCCACCTCGTCCAGCAGCAGCACCGAGTAGGGGCGGCGGCGGACGGCCTCGGTGAGCTGGCCGCCCTCCTCGTAGCCCACATAGCCGGGGGGCGCCCCGACGAGCCGGGCCACGGAGTGCTTCTCGGAATATTCGGACATGTCGATCCGCACCATGGCGCGTTCGTCGTCGAACAGGAAATCGGCCAGGGCCTTCGCCAGCTCGGTCTTGCCGACGCCCGTGGGGCCAAGGAACAGGAAGGAGCCGGTGGGCCGGTTGGGGTCGCTGATGCCGGCCCGGGCCCGGCGGACGGCGTCAGAGACCGCAGTGACGGCCTTGGCCTGGCCGATGAGCCGCTCACCGAGCACATGCTCCATCTCCAGCAGCTTCTGGCTCTCGCCCTGCAGCATGCGGCCGGCGGGGATGCCGGTCCAGGCGGAAATCACCTCGGCGATGTCGTCGGCGGTGACCTCTTCGGCCACCATCTGCCCGGATTTGTCCGGCACTGCCGCTTCTGCCTCGGCGGCCGCGTTCAGTTCACGCTCCAGCGCGGGGATCTCGCCGTACAGCAGCCGGGAAGCCGTTTCCAGATCGCCTTCACGCTCGGCCTTTTCCTCCTTGGAGCGCAGCTCATCAAGCTTGGCCCGGAGGTCGCCCGCGCGGTTCAGCCCTGCTTTCTCGGCCTCCCAGCGGGCGTTGAGGGCCGCGAGTTCCTCTTTTTTGTCCGCCATGTCCGCGCGCAGGGCTGCAAGGCGTTCCACCGACGCAGGATCGGTTTCGCCGGCCAGGGCCAGCTCCTCCATGGTCAGGCGGTCCACCTGGCGGCGCAGCTGGTCGATCTCCTCAGGAGCGGAGTCGATTTCCATGCGCAGCCGGGACGCGGCCTCGTCGACGAGGTCGATCGCCTTGTCCGGGAGCTGGCGGCCGGAGATGTAGCGGTTGGAGAGCGTGGCGGCGGCGACGAGGGCGGAGTCGGAAATGGAGACCTTGTGGTGCGCCTCGTAGCGTTCCTTGAGGCCGCGCAGGATGCCGATGGTGTCCTCCACGCTCGGCTCCCCGACGAAGACCTGCTGGAAGCGGCGTTCCAGCGCGGGGTCCTTCTCGATGTTCTCGCGGTACTCGTCCAGCGTGGTCGCGCCGATCAGCCGCAGCTCGCCGCGGGCCAGCATGGGCTTGAGCATATTGCCGGCGTCCATGGAGCTGTCACCGGACGCGCCCGCCCCGACCACCGTATGGAGCTCGTCGATGAAGGTGACGATCTGGCCTTCGGAGCCCTTGATTTCGGCCAGGACGGCCTTGAGCCGCTCCTCGAATTCGCCACGGTACTTGGCGCCGGCCACCATGGAGGCCAGGTCCAGGGCAATCAGGGTCTTGCCGCGCAGGCTTTCGGGGACGTCGTTGGCGACGATCCGCTGGGCGAGGCCTTCGACGACGGCGGTCTTGCCGACGCCGGGTTCGCCGATGATGACGGGGTTGTTCTTGGTCCGGCGGCTCAGCACCTGGATGATGCGGCGGATCTCGGCGTCGCGGCCGATCACCGGGTCCAGCTTGCCGGAGCGGGCAATCGCGGTGAGGTCGGTGCCGTACTTCTCCAGGGCCTGGAAGGTGTTTTCGGGGTCGGCGGAGTCCACCTTGCGGTCGCCGCGGATGCCCGGGAGGGCGGCGAGCAGGGCCTCGTGGGAGGCTCCGGCGTCGCGCATCAGCTTGCCGACGGCGTCGCTTCCGGACGCGAGCCCCAGCAGCAGGTGCTCGGTGGAGACGAACGTGTCGCCGAGCTGCTCGGCCTCGTTTTGGGCGTTCTTGATGGCCTGCAGGGCGGTGCGGGACAGCTGCGGCTGCTGCACCGAGCTGCCGGAGGTCGAGGGAAGCGCCTTGATCGCGGTGCTGGCCTGGACGCTGACGGAATCCGGGTCCGTGCCGGTGGCGCGGAGCAGCGCCACGGCCACACCCTCGCGCTGGTCCATGAGCGCCTTGAGCAGATGAGCGGGTTCGAGCTGGGGGTTGCCCGCCGTTGAGGCGTTCATGGCGGCTGCCGAAAGAGCCTCCTGGCTCTTGGTGGTGAATTTGGCGTCCAAAGAGAGCTCCTTCCGGGAACATGCTGGTATTGAAGTTGAGTCTACTCCGCTCAACTTTGCATCCGGTCCCTTTGGCTCCATGTTTGCCGACGGCGAAACTGCTGTCTAGGGCCGGAGTCCCCCGCAGGCCCACTTCTCCGCCCGGGGGACATGCCCTCCGCGCGCGCTGGCCACTGGACATAGTCCCAATATGCCCCCTCATGGAGCCAAAGACTGGACATGTCCCCAGGGATTGAGCCGCGCGAATGGACATGCCCCTCGCGCAGTGGCGTGGGGACGGCCCGCGAATGGACATGCCCCCTGGCCCACGGGCCCGGAACTGGCGCCTCCGATGGACATGTCCATTTGGACCGGGTCGCTGGAATGGACATGCCCTCCGTGCGCGCTGGCCACTGGACATAGTCCCAACATGCCCCCTCATGGAGCCAAACACTGGGCATGTCCCCAGGGGCTGGGCCGCACAAATGGACATGTCCAGTGCGCCCGTGTTCGGGAAGCCCCCAGCACTCCCCGCCACCCCCCAACCCCGCCAACCCCATTCAATTCCCGTTAAACCCATTCGACGGTCGGCTCCCCCAAGGAGCCGACCGTCGATTGATGGGGGCTGGTCCGATGTCGGCGGACCAGCTCCGGGGGCGGTCGAGGGAACCGCTCCCGCGTGGGATTTAGTTGTTCATGCATCTTGTCACACATATGACAAATCTGTCACGTCCCTTTTTTGAAGTTTTCCGTGGGTAGTCTTTTGAGCATGGATGAGAAAGCGGCAGCGCAGCACCCCACCACCCGATCCATTTTTCTGGACAAGGAGCACCCGGCCGCCTGGCGTGCCCTCAACGGACTGGGCCTGAAAGCGAAGGAGGCCGCGGATGAGGCCGGCCTGGACCGGACGCTGATCGAGCTGCTGAATGTCCGTATCTCGCAGATCAACGGCTGCGCCTACTGCCTGGACCTACACGTGGGTGACGCCGTGAAGAACGGCGAATCCGCGCAGCGACTGGCGGTCCTGCCGGCCTGGCGGGACACGGACCTGTTCACCGAGACGGAACGCGCCGCCCTGACCCTGGCCGAGGCGATCACCAACATCTCGGACGCCCGCGCCCGCGAGCACGAGGGCGCCGCCGCACGGAAACACCTCACGGACGGGCAGTTCTCCGCCATCAGCTGGCTCGTGATCGCCATGAACGCCTTCAACCGGGTGTCGATCGTCAGCCAGCACCCCGTCCGCAAGGACCGCGGGGAGCCCGCCGCCGGCCGCCGTCAGGCCGGGTAGATCGACACCGCCGCGGCCTTGACCACGAAGTAGACCTCAAGGCCGGGAGCCAGGCCCAGGTCCGCGGACGCGGCCGGGGTGACATCCGCCGACAGCTCGCCGGCGCGGACCCGGACCTGGTCCCCGTGCGGCTCCAGGTCCGTGACTGTGACGCGGAACGAGTTCCGCGGGCTGCCGTGCGCCTCGCCCAGGAACACCGAGACGGCCGACGGCGGGAACGCCGCCACACCGGCCTGCCCGGGTACCAGCGGCGCGTCGTGCTGGCCCGCGAAGTCCAGGCCCTCGGCGGACCGGATCCCGGCCGGCGTCACGGTCCCCGCCACCAGGTTCAGCCCGGCCAGCCCCGCGGCGAACCGGCTGCGCGGACGCCGGAGGACCTCGCGGGTGGGCCCATCCTCGGTGACCCGGCCGTCCTCCATCACGATCACCCGGTCCGCGAGCATGTAGGCGTCCAGGACGTCGTGGGTGACGATGATGGCGCGCCGCCCGGCCAGCACCCGCTTGAGCAGCCGCCGCAGCAGCGGAGCCGCATGGATGTCCAGGGCGGAGAGGGGCTCGTCCAGCAGCAGTACTTCAGGATCCACGGCCAGGGCACGGGCCGCCGCCACGCGCTGCGCCTGCCCGCCGGACACCTCCCCGGGCCGGCGGTCGGCGAGGCCGGCGGCGTCGACCTCGGCCAGCCAGCGCCGGGCGGTCTCCCGCGCTTCCCGCCGGGGAACCCCCGCGCTCCGCGGCCCGAAGGCGACGTTTTCGAGGGCGCTCAGGTGCGGAAACAGCAGGGGATCCTGGGCCAGCAGGGCGGTTCCGCGGCGGTGCGGCGGAGTCCAGGTGTGCACGCCGGGACCCAGCTCGAACAGCACCCGCCCGTTCACTTCGGCACGGCCCGTGTCCGGGCGGAGCAGCCCGGCGACCACCGAGAGCAGGGTCGATTTTCCGGCCCCGTTCGGGCCGAGCACGGCCACGGTCTCCCCCGGCGCCAGGCTCAGCGACACCTCAAAGCGGCGGGCGGCGAGGACGGCGTCGAAAGTGAACGTCATGCCGGCACCCGCCCGGGGGTGGCGGTCCGCGCCGACCGGCCGCCGGACCCGGCCGGCGCCGGTCCCCGGTAGGAGAGCCCGACGACGACAACCGCCACCACGACCAGCAGCAGGGAAAGCGCGACGGCGGCGTCGGCGTCGGTCTCCCGCTGCAGGTAGATTTCCAGCGGCAGCGTGCGGGTGACGCCCTGCAGGCTCCCGGCGAAGGTGAGCGTGGCGCCGAATTCGCCCAGGCTCCTGGCGAAGGAGAGCACGGCCCCGGACGCCAGCCCGGGCAGGACCAGCGGCAGGGTGACCCGGCGCAGCACGGTGGTGGGGCGCGCGCCGAGGGTCGCGGCCACGGCCTCGTACTGGCTGCCGGCCGAGCGGAGGGCGCCTTCGAGGCTGACCACCAGGAACGGCAAGGCCACGAAGGTCTGGGCGAGCACCACCGCCGACGTCGTGAACGCGATCTGGATGCCGGCGATTTCGAGGCTCTGCCCCAGCAGGCCCTGGCGTCCGAAGGCGTAGAGCAGCGCGATGCCGCCCACCACGGGGGGCAGCACGAGCGGCAGCAGGACGAAGGAACGCAGCAGCCGCTTGCCCGGGAAGTCGCCGCGGGCCAGCACCAGCGCCAGCGGCACCCCGAACAGCACACACAGCACCGTGCTCGCGGCGGCCGTGCGGAGGCTGAGCCCCAGAGCGGTAAGCGAGGCTTCCGAGGTGACAAGCGGGATGAACTGCGGCCAGTTGACCCGGCCCAGCATCGCCGCGAGCGGCAACAGCACAAACAGCGCCCCGACGGCGGCAATGGCCGCGACCCAGCGCGGGATCCCGTTGTAGGTGCTGTCTCTGCGTTTCATGCGGGCCTAGGGGGTTCCGAAGCCGGCGCCGCGGAGGAGCTGCTGGCCGTCGGAGCCTGTGACGGTCTCGATGAAGGCGGCCGCGAGGTCATTGTTCCCGCCGGTCCGCACCGCTGCGATCGGATAGGTGTTGACGGCCCGCGCCGACTCGGGGAAGGGGACTTCCTGCACCTTGCCGCCTGCGGTCCTGACGTCCGTGACATAGACCAGGCCGGCGTCGGCCTCCCCCGAGACGACCTTGCCCAGGACGTCGGTCACGGAGGACTCCTCGCTGACCGGTTGCAGCGTGGTGCCGGTTTCCTGTTCAAGGGCCTTCGTGGCCGCGCCGCACGGGACCTGCGCCGCGCAAATAACCGTCCTGACGCCGGGCCTGGCGAGATCCGCAAAGGTGGCGATGGAGGCGGGGTTCCCCGGGGGCACGGCGATGGTCAGCACATTGCTCGCGAAGTCCCGGGGTGATCCTTCCACCAGTCCTGCGCCGCTGAGTTTGGCCATGGTGTTGGCATCGGCGGAGGCGAAGACATCCGCCGGGGCGCCCTGGCTGATCTGGGTGGCGAGGTCGGAGGACCCTGCGAAGCTGAGCGTCACGGTGGTTCCCGGGTGCGCGGCCTCGAACTCCTCGGCGAGCGCCGTGAAGGGGGCCTTGAGGGAAGCCGCGGCGAAGACGGTGACGGTCCCGCCGGCGCCCCCGGCCGGTGCGGCGCAGCCCGCCAGGCCGGTGGCAACAATTCCTGCCACCAGCGAGGCGGCGGCCCTGATGGCAGTCCTCATATGATGCCCTTGCCTTTGGGCGTTTCGATGATCACCGTGGTGGCTTTGACGACGGCGGTCGCGACCGAGCCGAGCTCCAGGCCGAGTTCCCGCACGGCCTCGCTGCTCATCAGGGACACCACCCGGAACGGCCCGCACTGCAGTTCCACCTGGGCCATGACGGTGTCGGCGGTGATGGCGGTGACGAGCCCGACGAAGCGGTTGCGGGCCGAGCTGCCGGCCTTGGCCGGGTCATCCGGAAGCTGGGCCTGCTCCCGGGCAAGCCGCGCCAGTTCCAGCCCGTCGACGGCGAGCCGTCCGGCGTCGTCCTTGAGCGGCGTCAGGCTTCCGTTCTCCGTCCAGCGCCGGATGGTGTCGTCGCTGACACCCAGCAACCGTGCCGCCTCGGAAACGCGAATATTAGGCATACGGCAACCCTAACCCGCGTTTGCGACTAATGATGCTCTCTTGATCCGCAAATTCGGAGCTCGCCTCCCGTGTCGGCGTCGGGGGCCAACCCGCGGACTCTAGCCCCCGCGCCGTCACCGGACTTAAAGTTTCTGCGAGGGGTGGAGCCGCGGTCGCCGAGGAGCACCGCCGTGAAGTGGATCAAACCTGAGGACCCGGGCTACGACGAGTCCCGGACGCTGTTCAACGCCATGATCGACCGCCGCCCCGCGGTGATTGCCCCCTGCAGCACCCCGGCCGACGTCGCCGAGGCGCTGAAATACGCAGGCGACCACAACCTTGCCGTCGCGGTCCGCGCCGGCGGTCATTCAGTGGCCGGCATGTCGCTGAACGACGGCGGCCTGGTGATCGACGTGCGCCCCATGAAGTCCGTGAGCGTGGACCCGGACGCCCGCACGGTCACCGCTGGCGCCGGCCTGACGTGCGGGGAATTCGACCGCGCCACCCAGCAGCACGGGCTCGCCCTCACCGGCGGCCGGGTCTCCACCACGGGCCTGGCCGGCTTCACCCTGGGCGGCGGCTCTGGCTGGCTGGAGCGGGCCTTCGGCTTCGCCTGCGACGGCCTCCGCTCCGTGGACCTGGTGACGGCTTCCGGCGAACAGGTCACCGCCAGCGCCACGGAGAACCCCGAGCTGTTCTGGGCCCTGCACGGCGGCGGTGGGAATTTCGGCGTCGCCACGTCCTTCACGTTCGGGCTGAACCGGCTCGGCCCGAAGGTCCACGCGGGCCTCATGCTGTGGCCGGGCGACGCGGCGGACGAAATCAGCCGGGGCTTCCGGGAACTGGCGCTCGCGGCGCCGAACGAGGAAACCGGCGCCCTCATCTACCTGACCGTCCCGGACGAGCCCGGCATGCCGCCGGAGCTGGTCGGCAAGATGGCGGTCGCCGTCGTCTACCTCTACGCCGGGGACGCCGCGGAGGGCGCCGAACACGCCAGGCCCTACCGTGCGCTGAAGCCTGCCGCGGACTTCCTGGAGGACATCGACTACGCCGACTTCCAGTGTTCCCTCGACGACCCGCCCGGCAAGTACAACTACTGGAGCGCGGACTACCACGACGAACTGTCCGACGCCGCCCTGGACGTTATCGTCGATTCCGCCCGCAACCTCCCGGGGCCGAGTTCGCAGCAGCTGATTGCCCGCTGGGGCGGGGCTGTGGGCGGTCCGGCCGCGGCGGCGACCCCGCTGACGAACAGGAACGCCAACTGGGTGACCCACCCCTTCGGCCTGGGCGAAACCCCGCAGGACGGCCTGGAGGCGAAGGCCTGGGTCAAGAGGTTCCGCCAGGACATCGCGCCGTACGCGACCGGGGGCGTGTGGCTTAACTTCATCGGCGACGAAGGCCAGGAGCGGGTCCGGGCGGCCTTCGGGGACGAGAACTATGCCCGGCTGGCCCGCGTGAAACGGGAGTTCGATCCGGAGAACACCTTCCACGGCAACCAGAACATCCGCCCCGCCACTTCCTGATAAACGGGCCAGGCTCCGCGGGCTGGGGCCTCCGGCTGTGAGACGGTTGGTAAGTAACATGACCATCCGACAGTGGGAGACAAATCAGCATGGGCAGTCCGGAAAAAACAACCCCTTGGGGCGACAGCCTGGGCCGCGCCAGCATCAGGACCGCGCAGGTCCTCCTGCTGCTGGTCCTGACCGTGGTGGTGGTCTACGCCCTGATCCAGGTCCGGCTCGTAGTGATTCCGGCGCTGCTGGCCCTCATCCTCGCCGCCGCGATCGCCCCCTTCGTGCACTGGCTGCGCCGCCGCGGCTGGCCCAGCACCGCCGCCACCACCCTGTCGTTCGTGCTGCTCCTGCTCGCCTTCGGGGCCGTGATCACCGGCATCGTCTTCGCCGTCATGAGCCAGGCGGACGAGCTGGGTAGCAAGGCCACGGAGGGCTTCGACCGGGTCTACGACTTCATCCGCACCG
The DNA here is from genome assembly GCF_040547365.1 of Pseudarthrobacter sp. PvP090. Classification (NCBI taxonomy): domain Bacteria; kingdom Bacillati; phylum Actinomycetota; class Actinomycetes; order Micrococcales; family Micrococcaceae; genus Pseudarthrobacter; species Pseudarthrobacter sp. PvP090. The sequence continues at coordinate 139,096 of NZ_JBEPPO010000003.1, read as the reverse complement.
GCCCTATCCCGATCGATGACCAGCAGATCCAGCAGGCGCGCGACGCCGCCATCGACTTCGCCACCAGCAGCACCGTCGGCGCGGGGGCCATTTCCGGGCTCAGCGCGGCCGGCAACTTCATCACCGGCGCCCTGCTCATGGCGGTGATCCTGTTCTTCTTCCTCAAGGACGGCGAAAGCATCTGGGCGTTCATGCTGCGGGCGTTCAAGGGCGAAAAGCTTGTCAAGGCACGCCGCGCCGGGGAACGGAGCCTCAACGTGCTCGGCGGCTATGTGCGCGGAACCTCCATCGTGGCCTTCGTGGACGCGTTCTTCATTGGCCTGGCGCTGGTGATCATGGGGGTGCCGCTCGCGCTGCCGCTCGCCGCGCTGACCTTCATCGGAGCCTTCATCCCGCTGATCGGCGCCACCCTTGCCGGGATCCTCGCGGCGCTCGTCGCGCTGGTCGCCAACGGCCCGCTCGCGGCGCTGGTCGTCATCATTGTCGTGATCGTCGTCAACCAGCTGGAGGGCAACTTCCTGCAGCCGGTGGTGATGGGCCAGGCGCTCAACGTCCATGCCCTTGTCATCCTGCTGGCCCTCACGGCCGGCACCATCCTCGCCGGCATCATCGGCGCGATCCTGGCCGTCCCCCTCGTGGCGGTAGCCTGGGCCGCGATCAAGGCCTGGAACTCCGGGGGCGACATCACTCCCGCGGACATCGCGGAAGCTGAGCATGAGACACGGCTGAACGAAAAGGGCGAGGGCGTGCGCTCCAAGCCGCTCCGTGCGCGGACGCAGGAGGAGCAGCAGTCCGACACCGCGGCCGCTGACGCCAGCCAGGGCTGATCCGCGGCCGGACTAGACTTCCTCCATGGCCATTTACCTGGACCCTCCGCTCTGGCCGGCGCACGGAACGCACTTCTCGCACCTAATCTCGGACACCTCGCTGGAGGAACTGCATGCCTTCGCTGCGGCGGCCGGCATCCCGGACAGGGCGTTCGACGGTGACCATTACGACGTCGCCGAAGCCCGGTACGGCGCCCTCGTGGCCGCCGGTGCCGTCCCCGTCGAGGGACGGGTGCTGGTCCGCAAATTGATCGCCAGCGGCCTGCGGATCCCGGCCCGGCGGCGCAGCAGCTCACTCAAGCTTCCCCTGCTCACGCGCTGGAACGCCGTGCTGCCCGGCCACGACGCGCTCTTTCTGGACCTGCTGGACCGCTGGGGCGAAGAGCACCGGAAGTACCACGGCCGCACCCACCTGCTGTCGGTCCTGGAGGCCCTGGACCTCCTCACCGAGCCCGCCGACCCTCCCCGCACCGTGCTGCTCGCCGCCTGGTTCCACGACGCCGTCTACAACGGCATCGCGGACCAGGACGAGGAGGAATCGGCCCGGCTCGCCGAGGACCGGCTCGCCCACGCGGGCCTTCCCGCGGCCGAGGTAGACGAGGTGGCCCGGCTGGTGCGGATGACTGCCGACCACCAGCCGGAGGCCGGCGACGGCGCCGCCGCCCTGCTCAGCGACGCCGACCTCTCCGTGCTCGGCGGGGACCCGGCAGCCTACGCCCGGTACCTGGCCGCCGTCCGGCAGGACTTTGCGCACATCGGCGACGACGACTTCGCCGCCGGACGCGCCGCCGTCGTCCGCCGGCTCCTGCAGCTGGACCCCCTCTTCCACACCCCGGGGGGCCGGGAGCTGTGGCTGGACGCGGCGCGGCGGAACCTGCAGGCCGAGCTCGGGTAGGCCTAGCAAGGCACCGCGGGGTCAGGGGGTGCGGCGGAGGTGTTCAGACAGCCGGTCGAAGGATTCCCGCCAGCCGACGCCGTGGCTGTCGCGGTTGTCGATCGTGTCGAAGGGGCCCTGGAAGAACGTCATCCGGGTACCGCCGTCGATCTCCTCCAGCTGGAAGGTCACCTCGGTCTCGAAGCCGCGGGTGCCGTCGGGCTTGTCCCAGGCGTGGGTGAAGATGAAGAGATTGGGCGGTTCGATGTCCGTGTGGACGCCGCTCCACCAGTGTTCCTCCCCCGTGCTGTCGCGGACCATGCAGGCCCGGTAGAGGCCGCCGATCTCCAGGTCCGCGTCGATGCTCTCGCGGGGAACATGGAAACCGCGCGGCCCCCACCAGTCCGGTGCCTGCTCCGCATCCGTCAGGGCGGACCACACCCGGGCAATGGGGGCCTGAAATTCGCGGGTGATGACCAGCATGAGGTCGTCGGTCGAAGCGGGGGCAACATCCTGGCCGGACGTTGCCGGAACAGCGGTGACATGCTCGGACATTGCGGTCCTCCTCTGATGGTGGCTAGCGGTATGCCTTGCTGTAGGTCGTCACGAAGGGCCTGTCAGTCGGGACGATCTGTTTGCCCAGGGGCATGAGCGAGACCGGGATGAGCTTGAGGTTGGCGATGGCCAGCGGGATGCCGATGATGGTGATGGCCATGGCGAAGGCAGTCACCACGTGGGCGATCGCTATCCAGATACCGGCGACAAGCAGCCAGATGACGTTCCCGAGGAGGGAGAACAACCCGGTTCCGCCCGGGCGGTCCACCACCGTGCGGCCGAACGGCCAGAGGGCATAGTTGGCGATGCGGAACGACGCGAGCCCCCACGGGATGGTGACGACCAGCAGGCAGCAGATGACCCCGGCCGCGAAGTATCCGAGCGCGAGCCAGAGCCCGCCAAAGAGCAGCCAGATGAGGTTAAGCAATGTCTTCATGGCTCCATTGTCCCCCGCCGGAGGCCGATCCGGCCTAGGGGTTCACCCTGAAGAATTCCTGAAATGTGTCCGGGGACGCGGGCAGCGGGATGCGGGCTTTGCGAACGCGCGAAAGGGCACAATACTGGGAACATGCCTGCACTCCTGAAGATTGCCCTGATCGTTGCCCTCGTCCTGCTGGTCGTCGGGCTTGTTGTGGAGGCCGTCCAGTTCCTGCTCTACGTGGGCCTCCTGGTCCTGGTGGGCGCCGGCATCATGTTCTTCCTGCGCCGCTCGCGCATCACGCGCTGACGCCGCCCGCCCGGGACACGCGCAGATGACAAACATCGGGGACCTGCTCGGCCCCATCCTCGAAGTCATGACGTGGGTGGGCTTCGTCCTGGGCCTGCCACTGCTGGTGTGGGGCTGGATTTCCCGACGGCGCCACTGCGAGTGGGCCGGGACCACCGGCAAGGTGATCAGCGCCGGCGGATTCACGGGCTACAGCTGGACGGACCACGACGACGCCGACCACCGGTCGCTGCTGCCCGCGGCCGAGTCGCACGGCCTGGTGGTCGGGTCCGACGTCGACCTCTTCTACGACGTGTGCCACCCGTCGCGCTGGGGACTCACCCCGCCAAAGCAGGACAATGCCGCCTGGACCCTCGGCTGGATCCTCACCGGGGTGGGGATCGTTTCCACGGTCGGCGGCTTCGTCCTGCTGCTGTTCTGAAAGTTGACCGGCCGGCTACGCCTGCTTCACCATGGCCGCCTCGACACTGATCTTGACCTTGTCGCTGACCAGCAGCCCGCCGGCCTCGAGCGCGGCGTTCCAGGTCAGGCCGAACGCCTTGCGGCTGATGTCCGCCTCCGCGCTGAACCCGGCGCGGGTGGCGCCGAACGGGTCCACCGCGACGCCGGTGAATTCGACTTCCAGGTCCACCGGCTTGGTGACGCCGCGGATGGTGAGGTCGCCGGTCAGCACATAGTCCTCGCCGTCGCCCCTGATCCCCGTGGCGCGGAACGTCATCTCCGGGTACTCGTCGACGTCGAAGAAGTCGGCGCCGCGGACGTGGGCGTCGCGGTTGGCATCGCCGGAGTCGAAGCTGGCGGTCTTGATGCTGGCGTGCAGGCTGGAGTCCGCGAGCGAATCGCCGACATGTGCCTCCGCCGTGGCCTCGTTGAAACGGCCGCGGACCTTGCTGATGCCGGCGTGCCGGACGCTGAAGCCGACTTCGCTGTGGGACATGTCCAGCGTCCAGACGCCGGCGGTCAAACCTTCGGGCAGGGTCACAACGGTCTCCTTAGCGAGGGTGGCGGGACGGACCCGCCGTGCAATCGGGGTATTCCCCCAACCAGCATGCTAACGAGGTCGACCGTACCCGGCTAGGGGCCGGCGACAGCTGGACATCTGGTGTTCAGCCCACCCCGGCGTTAGTCTGGCCTGTAAAAATACCCGGCTTTCACGGAAGCCTGATCCATCCAAGGTGAGGAATCGTGCCCGGTTCACGACGCACACGCGGCAGGTCCAGCGTCTGGGCCGGCCTTCTGGCCCTGATCCTCCTTGTGACGACAGCCTGCGTGCCCGGGCCGCCGGACGATCCCAGGCCGCCGGGTGATGCCGCAGTGCACTTCACAGCCCAGGGGGACATCGGTGTCGGCTCGGGGGCCAAGAAGGTGCTCGACGTCGTCGCGAGCCTCAAGCCACAGCTGAACCTGGCCCTCGGCGACTTCTCGTACAAAGCCGGCCTCGAAGAACAGTTCTGCGACATGGTCACGGGCAAACTGGGCACGGAGTTGCCGTACCAGCTCGTGACCGGAAACCACGAGAGCGACGGGCAGGACGGCGACATCGAAAATTTTGTCCGCTGCCTGCCCAATAAGCTGCCCGGCATGCAGGGGGACTACGGCACACAGTGGTACGCGGACGTCCCGGAAAAGAACCCGGTGATCCGTTTTATCCTGGTGTCCCCCGGAATCGACTTCCGGAACGGGCCGCTCGACTACTCGAGGGGAAGCGAACGGTGGCGCTGGACCGCGGACGCCATTGACGCAGCAAAGTCTGAAAACATTCCCTGGACCGTTGTCGGCATGCATGTCCCCTGTCTCAGCCTGGGTAGATATGACTGCCAGGCGGGAGAGGAATTCACCAACATGCTGATCGAGAAAAAGGTCGATCTGGTGCTGTCCGGCCATGATCACGTCTATCAGCGGTCACATCAGCTGGGAACGGGAAGCCGTTGCCCGGGACTCGTGGCGGCATCCTTCTCCGCGAACTGCCTGACCGACTCCGACAGCAGCATGGTGCAGGGCGCCGGAACGGTGTTCGCAACCATCGGCGTCGGCGGCGTTGGACTCTACGAAATCACGGACAATGATCCTGAGATGGGCTATTTCGCGACGTGGTCCGGCAAGAACCTAAACCCCGCCCTCGGCACGCTGGACGTCAAGGCTACCGCCGGCGACTTGAGTGCCCGGTTTGTTCCCGCCGAGGGATACAGCCTCACAGACTCCTTCCGGATTCAGCGCAAGTAGCTCGGCGCGGTGCCCTGCGCCGGCCCGGGGGAATTCATCGCTCACAAAGTTGAAGCTTCAGGTAAACCCAAGGTTTTCGGAAGGTAAACGGACCAGTATCTAGCTGGGGGAATTTTAACCAATGCTTTCAATTTTCCAGCGAAATGGCTGTACTTTCCCGGTTCGCACTAAGGCCAAACTGTGGTTGGGGCAGCAGAAGTTCCTGAGTGGTGAGGCCGATGTCCATCCCAAATCTTAACCGCAAGATTAGCTCCCAAGCGGCGTCGCCCCAGTCCGGCCCCTCCGTCAGCGTCGTGATTCCCACGCTCAATGAGGCGATGAACCTGCCCTGGGTGCTGCGCCGGATGCCTTCGTACGTTGACGAAGTTGTCATTGTCGACGGCCGGTCCCTGGACAGCACCGTCGACGTCGCCCGGGCACTGCGCCTCGACGTAGTGGTTGTCGACGAACCACGAGCCGGCAAAGGCAACGCGGTGCGGGCCGGATTCGCCGCGGCATCCGGTGACATCATCGTGATGCTGGACGGGGACGGCAGCATGGATCCGCAGGAAATCGGATGGCTTGTCACACCGCTCCAGCATGAATACGACTTCGTGAAGGGTTCACGCTACGTCACGGGCGGCGGCTCGGATGACCTGACCCGGCTGCGGAGTTCCGGCAACCGCGTTCTGACGTGGATCGCCAACGCCGTCCTCAACAGTGACTACTCCGATCTCTGCTACGGATACCTGGCGTTCCGCCGGGAGTGCGTCGACATCCTGGAGCTGCGGTCCGATGGCTTTGAAATCGAGACCGAGCTGATCGTGCGCGCTGCCCGGGCGGGCCTTCGGATCGCGGAGGTCCCCAGCCACGAATTGTGCCGCATTTCCGGGAAGTCAAACCTCCATACTTTCCGGGACGGCTGGCGCGTGCTGCGGACCCTCGCCCGTGAAAGCATCAGTTGGGAGGCCCCTACCGCCGGAGCCCGGCCCGAGGCCCTGCGCCGGGTGAAATACAAGTATCCGAATGTCATGTTGCCGCACATCCCTACCGATCCCCAGAGTGTCCTGGGGCTGGGGTCGGGGGCCTAAGATGTCCCACGACTCAGGGATGCCGACGGTTTCCGTAATTGTCTGCACCTACGCGGAGGAGCGGTGGGAGATGCTGATGGGCGCCCTGGACTCGGTCCGGGCCCAGACGCAGCTCCCGCAAGAGACGATCGTGGTCGTGGACTACAACATGGATCTGTATAAACGGCTCATCTCCACGGTGCCGGACGATGTGATTGTCGAAAACAACGGACCCAAGGGGCTCTCCGGCGCCCGCAATACCGGGGCCGAGCTCGCGAACGGCCAGATTGTGGCGTTCCTTGACGACGACGCCCAAGCCGCCCCGGACTGGCTCGAACGCATGGCGGCCATGTATGACGATCCGGACGTCCTCGCAGTGGGCGGCCGCGTCGAACCGCTGTGGGCGGCGGGACGGCCGGGCTACTTCGCCAAGGAACTGGACTGGATCGTCGGCTGCACCTACCGCGGCCTGCCCAGGGTCGCCGCCGAGGTCCGCAACGTCATCGGCGCGAACATGTCATTCCGCGCCGAAGTCCTGAAACGGGTCGGCGGATTCAACCCCTCGCTGGGCCGCCAGGATGCCGTCCCCCTCGCGTGTGAAGAAACCGAACTGTGCATCCGGGCGGTCATGGGCGCCCCCGGTTCCAGGGTCGTCTACGAGCCTGCGGCGCTCGTCAGCCACCATGTTCCCGCCGAGCGGGGCACGTGGCGCTACATGCTGGCACGTTCGTGGGCCGAGGGCATCTCCAAGGCACAGGTGAGCCGCGTGGTCGGCCACAAGCGTGCCCTCGGCCCTGAACGGCGATACGTCCGGCAGGTGCTGCCGCGGGCAGTCTTCGCCGGGGTCCGCGGCTGGACCCGGGGCAACGACCCGGCGGGCCTGAGCCGGGCGGGAGCAATTATCGCTGTACTCGCGGTCACTGCCGCCGGCTACGTCCGCGGCCGCCGCCTGCCCTCCGGATCCGCGGTACCGGAAACCGGCTCGCCGCCAAAGGACGAGCCGTGGAGGGAAGTTCAGTGAGTCAGGTTTACCCGCCGCACATCCCACAGATTGCCCCGGCAGTCCCAACGTCAGGAAGTTCCCGCTATGAGCCAGTCTGAACGAGACGTCATTGAGCAGTCCGGGGCCGCCAGCGGAGCCGGATTTGATGTCCATGGCGTGGTCGGCATAGAGGTGGCACCCGGAACGCCCGGCGAGTCGCAGCTGCGGGACATGCTCGCCCCCTTTCTGGGCAAATCCTCCGCGGCCAGGCGCCTCCACATCAGCGAAGGGATTTCGCCGGTCTCCGGCCAGTCACACGCCGAAGACGCATATCGCTTCACAGCGGAGTCACTGTACCTCCCCGGGGACCGCGTCCAGATCATCGAAACACCGGACGGATACCGGATCGAGGGCAGCGGTGAGCTGCTGACCGCGGTCATCCCCCTGCTGGACCGGCTATGCGTCCAGGAAGAAACCGCCATGATCCATGCCGCAGTTGTCGATTTCCGCGGCGCGGGAGTACTCCTGCCGGCATGGGGCGGGGTGGGAAAAACAAGCACCGTTGCCAAACTCGTTGCCATGCGAGACGTCCGGTTCATGGCAGATGACTGGGCGTTCCTGGGCGCCGGCGGCATGCTACTGGGATACGCGAAACCAATGTTCATCAAGCCCCACCACCGGGCCATCTATCCCGCACTTTTCCACGGAACGCGCAAACCCTTGGCTCCGGGCTGGCTCACCACCCCCGTCGCGCATCTGGCCACGGCCGTCCATCCCGTCATTGTGCGCTACCCCAAAACCGCCGCGTTCACGAGGCGCTGGAGTCCAGAGCACCGGATGGTGCACCCGGAACAGGTCTTCGGCGCGGAGCGGATCTCATCGGCAGCCCCGGCGCAGCTGGCCATCTTCCTTGAGCGGTTCGACGGCGCTGAAGCACTTCTCGAACCCCGCAGCACCGAGTGGATGACCTCCCGCATCATCGGGAACTTCCATTCCGAACTCCCGACGGTTTCCCGCCGTCTCATAGAGGCCTTGGGCGCGTCGGGGCTCGTCCCCCTGGAAGAGCATTTCGGTGAGAAGGCCGCCGTGGTGCGGCGCGCCCTTGACGGCGTGCCGTGCTCGCTGCTTCGGCTTCCTGTCACGTGGTCCGCGGACCGGACCTCGGACTTCGTCGCGAACGTGGTGCGTTCAAAGCTCGACGGGTGAGGTGGGGGACGTGCTCGAACTTGACGTATCGGTGGTTGTTCCGGCCCGAAACGCCGCCGCCTGGCTGGGCGAATGCCTGGAATCCATCGCCGATCAGGGCCCCCGCGAAGTGATTGTGGTCGATGGATGCTCGACCGATGACACGGTCAAGATCGCCCGCTCCTTCGGTGCTGAGGTCATCTCTGACGAGGGGCGGGGCTTGCCTGCTGCGCGAATGATGGGGGTCCGGAGCGCCCAATGCGATGTTGTCACGCTGATAGACGCCGACGTCATCCTTCCGCCGGGCAGCCTGGCGCGGCTCCTGGGCGAATTTGAAGCGGGCGACTTCGACGGCTTGCAGTTCGGGCTGGCCAGCGAAGCTGACGGGCCCGGATACTGGGGATCAGCCCTGGCCTGGCACCACAACCACAGCAGGGTGCGTTCCTGGTTCGGTGTCTGCGCGACCCTCATACGCCGGGACCTCCTGCTGTCGGTGGGCTTCGATGACTCCTTCCGCTCGGGCGAAGATGTTGAGTTACGGATCCGTCTGGAGAAGGCCGGCTATCGGCTGGGGGTCTCACCCACGACGGTGGTCCGCCACCGGTTTGCCGACACCTTCGATGGCGCCCGCGACCAGTGGGAGCAGGACGGCGCCGGAATGGCCCGGACAATCCGCAAACATCCGGCCAGCGCCGGATGGATGGTGGCGCTCCCCCTGCTGGCCACGGTGCGCGGAATGGGCATGTCCCTTGTTCGCGCACCCCGGTACCTGCCCTACTGGCCGGGATTCCTCATCTACAACTACCGCTCCATGATCGGTGAGATCCTGCGCCCTTCGGGCGGGCCCCTTTCGGTTGGTGGAAACGCTGCGTGGCTCGCAGCAGCCAGGGTGGCCCCGATGGTCACGGGCTTCCTCTTCTGGGCCCTGGTTGCGCTCGTCCTTTCCCCGGCCCAAACCGGGCTGGGGTCCGTAGTGGTGTCGGCGGCGCTCCTGACCGTACAACTGGGCATGTTCGGCGTCGGACCTGCGACGCTGACCCTCCTGCCCGCCGAAACGGACGGCGGCCGCCGCCTCATGGCGACCAGTCTGCTGACTGTCGCGACCTTCACTCTCGCGGTTGCCGCGGGGCTCGCCGCCCTAACCGGATACTTCGGTTCGGGTGTCGGCGAGGCCTGGCACAACCCGCTGGTGACGGTCCTGTTCCTCGCCACAGCCGTACTCGCTGCCCTGGCCTATCAGCTCGACCACATTGGCGTCGCCCAGGAGCGCGCCGACCGGGCACTCTTCCGCAGCATCGTCCAGAGCATCGTGCAGCTCTCGGTACTGGCGCTCGCCTTCGCGTTCGGAATCCACGAACTGTCGGTCGTCATCGGTGCCGTGGCAACCGGCGCGCTGGCCAGTGTCGTGGTGGGGCTGCGCCAGCTCCGCCGCGCCAAGGCGTCCCCCGACTGGCGGCGCGGGCTGCGGCCCCCGAACGCCCTGAAGCTCCTCAGGCCCGGGCTCCCGAACCACGCCCTGATGCTCGCCGACCGCGCACCCGGCTACCTGCTTCCCCTCATCGTCGCCGCCACACTGGGCCCCGCGCCGACAGCCGCCTGGTACATCGTCTGGATGATGGCGACGGCAGTTTTCTTCGTGCCGCAGTCGGCCGGCTTTTCCCTTCAGACGGCCTTGGCCGGAACGCGCTCGCGGCCCGGCCTGGTCTCTTCAGCCATCCGGACCAGCGTCTTGCTGACGGTTGTGGCTGGCGGCCTGCTCATCCTAATTGGCCCCTTTCTGCTCCGCTTCCTGGGACCGGATTATGCCTCGGCCTGGGTGCTCATTCCCATCCTTGTTCCCGCGCTGCTCCTGAGCTGCGTCACCCAGGTGTACTACGGACTGTGCCGGGCCCAAGGGCGCCTCGTTGAATCCACAGCCGTCGCCGGGGTGGCTGCGGCCCTGATACTGGTGCCGGCTGCCGCCGTTGCCCACCAGTACGGCCTCACCGGTATTTCTATGCTGTGGTCCCTGGCGCAGGGAGCGGCGGCACTAATCGCAAGCTGGCGCCTGCTCGTACTGACCCACGCAAAAGCCTCCTCCTCCGCTGCCGTCCAGATTCCTTCGTCGGCGAACCAGGAGCCGACTGGAAAGGAGACACCATGACACACAAATCAGTTGACACCGTACCTATAGTTACCGGGCGGAGCCTGGCGGGCAGCGTGAGTGACCGCGGAGGGAAACCACCGTCCGACAGCGGGCCCGGGACGACGCCCGCGTGGCAAATCGGCGCACTCGCCGCCGTCGCTGCGGTAGCCCTGATCCTCGGAATCTGGGGCCTGGCCAGCGTCGATCCCTTGCAATTTGGAGGTTCCGGCCTGATTCTGGAGCTCCCGCCCATCTATTTCGTGGCCCTTGCTCTCAGCCTCGCCGGATTCGTAGCCTCGCTGAGCCTTCCTCGATTCAATGCGGCCCTCCAGACCTGGCAGGTATTGGTCACGGTGGTACTCCTGCATGGGGCCGACCCGATCATCCACGGCCTCCCGCGGCTGGAGGCAAGCTACCGGCACCTCGGGATTGCCGACCACATTGCCCAGTCCGGCCGCCTGGACCCTACGTTGGATGCGTACTTCAACTGGCCCGGCTTCTTCGATCTGCTGGGAATGCTCGCAGGCGCAAGCGGAGTAAGGGACCTGATGGCTGTGGCGGCGTGGGCGCCCATCGGAGTCAACCTGATCCTCCTGGCGCCGCTGCTGGCCTTGGCAACACAGCTGACGGCCCACCGCCGCCAGGCCTGGGCAGCCGTCTGGCTCTTCTATCTGACCAGCTGGGTCGGCCAAGACTATCTGGCGCCGCAGGCCTACGCCTTCATACTCCTCCTGGTCCTCGTTGCCTGCATCCTCAGTACTTTTACCGGGTGGGCATGGCGGACCGACCGGAACCGCTTTTCCACTGGGCTGGCGCGGATCGTCGGCAAACTGGACACTGCCATCCCGCAGGGAGGCCTGCCCGGTCCGTCCAAGCAAGATAGTGCCGTCCTCGTCGTGGTCTGTGCGGTACTCCTCGTTGCGATGACGGCGTCCCACCAGCTGACTCCCTTTGCGGTAATCCCCCTTCTGGCCGCGTTCCTGCTGACCGGACGGCTGCGGCTCCGCTTCCTGCCGGTGCTGGCCGTGGTGCTCCCGGTGGGGTGGCTGGTGTTTGCGGCATACGCGTACCTGGCGGGTCACTATGACAAGCTGTTCGGCTCCTTCGGAGACATCGGCGCCAACGCCTTCGGCAGCTTGAGTTCGAGGGTGTCCGGCAGCGACGCCCATATGTTTGTCGTCTACACGCGTCTGGCCGAGGTGGCGGTGCTGTGGATACTGGCTGTCGTGGGGGCTGTCGTCGGCTGGCGGCGCGGGACGCCGTGGCTAACGGCCGCGGTCGGCGCACTCGCGTCATTGGTCCTCATCCCGATCCAGCCCTACGGCGGCGAGCTGCTGCTGCGGATCTTCCTCTTCAGCCTGCCGTTCGCGGTATGCCTGGCCGTCCTTCCGCTGATGTCGGACAAACCCACCGGCCCGGGTCTGAGACGCGGCATTGCCCTCTTCCTGCTGGGGGCTGTTCTCGCCACAACCACGATCGTTTCCCGCTACGGCAACGAAGTTATGGAGAGCTTCACTCCCAACGAAATCGCTCTGGTGAACCACCTCTATGAGACCGCACCCGCCGGTTCCGTGCTCATCGAAGGGGTGCGCAACACGCCGTGGAAGTTCCAGCACTACGCCGGGTACGACTACAGGGCGCTGGTTCCCGTCGCGCCCCGGCCTGATGCAAGCCCGCTGACGTGTGATGCCGCCAACAAGATAGCCGCGCGTTCCGGGGCCTACCTCATTGTCACGGAGAGCCAGATGCACGCGGCAGAACTCTTCGGTGCAACACCGGCAGGGGACCTGCAGAACTTTGTCGCGACGTGCGGCAACAGCCCTGGCTGGGTGACAGTTTTCAAGAACGAAGATGGCGTGATCTTCCATATTGAAGGAGTTAGAAATGGCAATTGAACGCCGGTACGTGACCTATGCGACGGCCGCCGTCGCCATAGCCGCCGTGCCGCTGTCATTTTTCGGTCCCGAGGGCCTTCGACTGGCCGTCATCGGGCTGCTGATGCTCGCCGGTCCGGGAACGGCCCTGGTCCTTCTGCTCCGGTTCGGCCCTCCGCCGTCCGGGCAGAGCAGCGGGGCGCTTCCCCTTGCCATCGCGGTGGCAATTGCCTTCAGTCTCGCGATGTCAACACTCGTCTCGACAGCAATGATCTATGCACTCTTCTGGTCACCCCCGGCCGGCGTGTGCTTCCTGGCCCTTCTCACCCTCGGTCTGCTGGCACTCGAGGCCAAGCGGTCGCGGGGCTTGTTGGCAGGTGCGAAATGATGGTCTTCCTGACCGGGCTGGCCGCCATCACCGCGCTCGTGACGTGCGATGTATTGCGGGTATTGAATCCCGAGAAACAACTCCCGCGGGCCGCTGTATATGCGACGGCTGCTCTTCTTTCCGTCATAGGTCTCTCGGTAGTAGCGCAGCTGATGCGCCTTCTCTGAGCGGCACCAGCCTGCCCACGCCGCTGGGCCAGCCCGCACACATCGGATTACACCACCAACTGATACTGAGAGTGAATTAATGAGAACACTGAAAGCACTCAGCACGGCGGGGACCCTCGGGTTGCTAGTCGCCGGTAGCCTGGTTTTTGGTTCCGCTCCGGCGGCTACCGCTGCAATCTGCGAGCCCTCACCGTCAAACTCGTTTCCGGGTACCACCGTATTGGACACGAGCTTTGAGTCCGGCGGTTATTGCGGCCTCGTTCCAAAGGTGGGCGGGAACGGCACGGTTTCCATCTCGACCGCCCTAAAAAAAACCGGAACCAAATCGACAAAGCTGCACGTGACCGACACTTCCGGCTCCCTGGCAAACCTGTCCATGCCCTTCACCACGACCACCAAGACGGCGTACGCCGACGGCTGGTTCAACATCACCGCCGCAGGCAATACGGGCAGCAATGTTCCGTATTTCCGCTTTTTCTCCGGCTCAACCCGGATTGCCGACGTCTACCGCTACAACAACAATGGGCAGCTGTGGCTGCGCGTCACCTCGCCCACCGGGGCGTTCGTTTACACGAAACTGACCGCCGGAAGCGTCTCCATGAACGCCTGGCATCGAGTCGCCATGCGCGTCAGGACGTACGGCTCCCAGTCAACGATCCAGGTGTGGTTGGACAATTCGCTGAAATACTCCAGCACAGCGGTCAACATGAATGCCACAACCTTGAGCAAGGTTCAGCTGGGGGCCGAGCACAGCCGGCAGAAGGGCGATGAGTACATCGACGACGTAATCATCAAGCGGCTCAGCTATTAGGACCGCGGGTCGGGGCGCCCGTTGACCTGGCGGCGATCACAAACGCATGGATCTTGTCGAGGTCCTTGACGCCCCGGGCCGATTCAACCCCCGAGGACACGTCAACCCCCCAGGCTCCGGACTGCACCGCCGCGTCAGCAACATTGGCCGGATCCAACCCGCCGGCCAGCAACCAGGCCCGGCCCGCCAGCCCCTTGGCGCGGACCGAGGCGTAGTCCCAGGCCTCGCCGGAGCCGGGGACGGCGGCGTCGATCAGGAGCAGGTCCTCGCCCCAGTCCGCGAACGCCTCGGGCGCGGCGGACATGGTCACGGCCCGGATGAGCTTGAGTCCGGCGTCGTGCACGGTGCGCACGTCCGCCGGCGTGCGGTCGCCGTGGAGCTGGACCCAGCCCAGCCCGGCCTCGCGGGCCAGCACGACGGCGTCCGCCGCGGCTTCGTGCCGGAAGACGCCGACGGCGGGGAGACCGCCCGGGACGTGGGCCAGGAGTTCCCGTGCCTGCGCCGGCGTCACTGCGCGGGGGCTGCGGGTCAGGACGAAGCCGACGGCGTCCGCCCCGGCTTCGGCGGCGGCCCGGACCGACTCGGGGGTGCTGAGCCCGCATACCTTGACGAACATTCGGCTCCTTCTCCGGTGTTTACCCTGTTTCTGCCTCCGACGTTAGCAAGGACCGTGGCAAGCCGGCGCCCCACCGGCCCCCGAGGTGAGATTTGGTGCCCATACTCGTCCAGAACATGGGCGCGAAATCTGACCTCGGCGCCGGTGGCAGTGGCAGTGGCAGTGGCAGCGACGGGACACGGGATGACGTTACCGGCCGGCGCTGCGGCGTCCGGAACCCGCGGGCGGCCCGGCCGCTAGGGTGGAGGGATGGAGATCATCCGCTATGCCGAGCTGAAAGCCCACCCCTGGCGCAATGGCGGCGGGGTGACCCGCGAACTGGCCAGCCATCCCGCGGCCGCCCCCGCGCACGCCCCGGGAGCCGGCTGGGACTGGCGGGTGAGCATCGCCGACGTGTCCAAGGCTGGCGACTTCTCGGCGTACCCCGGCATGGACCGTGTCCTCACGGTGGTGGAGGGCGAACTGCTGCTGCTGAGCGTCGACGGCGCCGAGCACCCGCTTGAGAAGTTCCGTCCCTTCCGTTTCTCCGGCGACGCCGCCGCATCCGGGGCGCTGCCCACGGGCGACATCCGCGACCTGAACGTCATCACCCGCTCGGGCGTGTTCAAGGGCTACACGTCCATCATCGAACTCTCCAAGAAGCGGGCGCATCCCGTGTTCGAGGGCCAGTTCGGGATCCTGTTGCAGGGCCAGGCGGCGGTCGCTTCCGGCACCGGCGGCGCGGAGCCCGCCGCGGGCTCCGCCGGGACGCAGGCGGCAGAGCCTACGACGCTGAACCGTTACGACGCCGTCGCCGGTTCCGATACCGACACCCCCGAGATTCTGGGCCGCGGCTTCCTGGCCGTCGTGTCGATCGACCGCGTCGCGGATTAGCCCTCGGTCACCTTCACCCGCGTGGCGCCGATGCCCACGGAGTCCTCGGACAGCCGCTGTGCGAGCCAGATCGGCACGATCGAGACGACGATCAGGACGACGGCGACGACATTGACCACCGGCGCCTGGTTGGGCCGGAAGAGGTTCTGCAGGATCCAGATCGGCAGTGTGGTGTCCCCCGCGCCGATGGTGAACGTGGTCACGATGATCTCATCGAAGCTCAGCGCGAAGGCCAGCAGGCCGCCGGCCAGCAGGGCGGAGCGGAGCTGCGGGAACGTGACCAGCCGGAACGTGGTGAACACGCCGGCGCCCAGATCCGCGGAAGCCTCCTCCAGGCCGCCCTGCATCCGGCGCAGCCGCGCAATGACGTTGTTGAACACGGTCACCATGCAGAAGGTGGCGTGCGCGATCACGACGGTCCACATGCTCAGCGAGACGCCCAGGATCGTGGTGAACATGTTGTTCAAAGCGATGCCGGTCACGATGCCGGGCAGCGCGATCGGCAGGATCACGAGCAGGCTGATGACGTCCCGGCCAAAGAACTTGTAGCGCAGCAGCGCCAGCGCCAGGAGTGTCCCCAGCACCAGCGAAATGATTGTCGAGACCGCCGCCACCCAGAGCGAGGACACCAGGGCCTCGCGGACGCCGGTGGAATCTAACGCCCGCCCCCACCATTCCAGCGTGAACCCCTGCGGCGGCCAGCCGAACGTCCGGTCCGCGTTGAAGGAGTTCACCACCACCAGCAGCAGCGGAAGATAGATGAACAGGAACACCAGCGCGGTGACGACGCCGAGGATGACCTTGGCGCTTCGGGAAAGTCTCATGGTGCTCCTGCCGCCTGTTCGGGGCTAAACGCCGCCACTGCTCACAGGCTGTTGAGGGCGCCGGAGCGCCGGACGATGAAGAGGTACAGCGTGATGATCGCGATCGGGACCAGCGAGACGGCCGCCGCGAACGGGAGGTTGTTCGCGGCCCCGACGTTCGCGTAAACCACGGTGCCGAGCATCTGGGTGGTGCCGCCGACGATCTGGGCCGTGATGTAGTCCCCCAGCGAGAGCGAGAACGTGAAGATCGTCCCGGCAATGATGGAGGGGACCAGCAGGGGAAACATGACCAGGCGCATGGTGGTCAGCGGTTTCGCACCCAGGTCCCCGGAGGCCTCCAGCAGCGAATCCGGTACCCGGTCGAATCCCGCGTAGATCGGCAGGATCATGAACGGCAGCCAGATATAGGCCAGCGTCAGGATCACCGCGGTTTCGCCGTACCCCGGGGACTCCAGCCCGATCGGCGCCCCCAGCCACTCCAGCAGGCCGCCGTCGGCAAGCACGTTCCGCCACGCGTAGGCCTTGACGAGGTAGCTGGCCCACAGCGGCATCAGCACGGCCACCACCATCAGCTTCTGCCAGCGGGGGCTGGCCACCTTGGCGATGAAGAACGCCATGGGCAGCGCCAGGACCAGGTCGATCAGGGTCACGGCGATGGCGATCCACAGTGTCCGCAGGGTGATCCGCTGGTAGACCGGATCCGTCAGGACCGTCACCACGTTCTCGGTGGTCCATTCCGTGGACACCTTGCCGGTGAAGGTGTCCACGGTCCAGAACGCGGTCACCAGCAACGCCGCGAGGGCGGCGATGTAGACGAGCACCAGCCAGCCGGCGGGAGCGGTCACCAGCCCCGCCAGCCGCAGGTTCGGCGAGCGGTGGAGCAGCGCCGAAAACCTGTGGGGCTTGGGAGGCGGCACGACGGCGGCCGGCGGCGCCCCGGGGACCGGGTGCTGCGTCTGGAGCGTCATGTCAGCCCTTGATCTCCGTCCAGGCCTTCGTCCACTCCGAGTAATCCGTGCACTTGACGTCCGTGCGGCCGTCCAGGCATTCGGCCACCGGGGTGGTCCAGTACCAGATCTGCTTAGCGTAGGCCTCGTCACCGGAGTGGAAGGTCTCGCAGTGTGCCTTGTCCTTGGTCAGTTCGCAGGCCTTGGGGTTGGCCGGCGATTCGCCGAAGTACTCCGCCACCGCCGCATTGGCCTCGGGGCTGGCGATGTAGTCGAGCCACAGGTAGGCGCAGTTCTTGTTTTTGGAGTCCGAGCCGATCATCCAGGTGTCCGACCAGCCGGTGGCGCCCTCTTCGGGGAGCAGGGTCTTCACTTTGGTCCCGTTCGCCACGGCGATGTTGGCGCCGACCTGCCACGTGGTGCCGACCACCGTGCTGCCGCTGGCGAAGGCTTGGACCTCCTTGACGACGTCGCTCCAGTACTCGCCGATGTGCTGGCGCTGCTGCTTCAGCAGGTCCACGGATGCCGCGAGCTGGTCCTTGTCCAGCGCGTAGGGGTTCTTGATCCCGAGTTCCGGCTTGTGGGCCATCAGGTACACGGCGGCGTCGGCAATGTAGATCGGCGAGTCGTAGGCGGTGACCTTGCCGCTGTGCTGGGCGGCGTCGTCGAACACGGCGCGCCAGGAGGTGGGTGCCGGGGTGACGGTGTCCTCGGAGTACATCAGCAGGTTGGCTCCCCAGCCATGGGGCATCCCGTAGTTCTTGCCGTCCACGGTGTTCCAGGCCTTGTCCTTCAGGAACGGGTAAACGTCGGCGTAGTTCTTCAGCAGATCCATGTTGACGGGCTCCACGTCGTTGCCGGCAACCAGCCGCAGGGAGGCGTCACCGGAGGCCGAGACGACGTCGTACTGGCCGGTGCGCATGAGTGTCACCGCTTCGTCCGAGGTGCCGAAGGGCTTGAAGCTCACCTTGCACCCGGTCTGGTTTTCGAAGGGCGTCACCCAGTCGACGGCGGGGTCGTTGCTGCCGTCCTCGGCGTAGCCCGGCCACCCCAGGATGGTGAGCTGCCCCTCGCCCTGGCCGATTTCAGTTTTCACCGGCTGCGCGGACGGGCTGGCCGATCCCCCGCCGGTGGTGCCGCAGCCCGCCAAAGCGAGCGCTGCCGCCGCGGCCACCCCGACCACGAGGGAGGCCCTAGTCCTTGTTGCCATGATCGTTACCTTTCGTTGTGGGGGTGAAACTGGGTCCGCCTGGGAACTACTGAAGCTTTAGGAGCCGGCGGGCGGCAGCCAGACGGCGGCGTCGTCGTCCCAGCTCACCGTGACGCGCCGGTCCACCAGTTCGGCGTCGCCGCCGGGCAGCGTCTCCGGCGCGAGGACGACGACGGCGGGACCGTCGTCGAGCTGCACCCGCACCTGGGTGGCGTGCCCGACGTAGACGAGGGCGGTGACGGTTCCGGGCCGGGAGGTGACGCCGGCGCGCGGTTCCGGCGCCGCCGTCCAGGAAAGGCGCAGCCGTTCCGGCCGGATGCAGACCTGCTCCGCGCGGCCGTAGAGTTCCTGGGCCTGGGTGGCGTCGAAGATATTGGAGGTGCCGACGAAGTTGGCCACGAATGTCCCGCCCGGGCGTTCGTAGATCTCGTGCGCCGTGCCGATCTGTTCCAGGCTCCCGTTGTTGAAGACACCGATCCGGTCACTCATGGTCAGGGCCTCCTCCTGGTCGTGGGTGACGAAGATGAAGGTGATGCCGAGCGAGCGCTGCAGTTCCTTGAGTTCCACCTGCATCTGCTGCCGGAGCTTGAGGTCCAGGGCGCCGAGCGGCTCGTCCAGCAGCAGGACCTTCGGCTGCACCACCAGCGCCCGGGCCAGTGCCACCCGCTGGCGCTGGCCGCCGGAGAGCTGGGCGGGCTTTCGTCCGACGAACTTCCCCAGCTGCACGCGTTCCAGGGCCTCGCGGGCGCGCTCCTGTCGCTGCCTCCTGGGCATGCCCCGCACGCGCAGGCCGTAGGCGACGTTGTCGACAAGGGACATGTGCGGGAACAGGGCATAGTCCTGGAAAACGGTGTTGAGGTCCCGTTCGAAGGGCGCCATGCCGGTGACGTCCTTGCCCTCGAGCTCGATGCTTCCGGAGGTGGGCAGCTCGAAGCCCGCGATGAGGCGCAGGACGGTGGTTTTGCCGGATCCCGACGGCCCGAGCATGGAGAAGAACTCGCCCTGGCGGATGTCCAGGTCAAGGTTGTTGACGGCGACGGTGTCCCCGAAGACCTTGGTCAGGTTCCGCAGGCGGATCGCCGGCACCGCGTCCGTTTCCGCATGCGTTCCGGCGGCGAGCGTTTCGGTCATGGGGTGCGCCTAACTCCGTTGCCGGATCGTCTTAGATGCGACACAGCAGGATGTGATCCAGGACACAACGGGCTGCTGGCCAAATACTATTACTCCATAGGTTTTGTGTATAGACCCCTGCGAAAGCCCGGATTAGGATGGCATCAACCGGGCGCCAGCGGCCCCAGCGCGCCGGCTCCCGGATGCCAGGGCCAGGTGCCGGGGACACGACGCCAAAACTGCGAGGGAGGCCGGGATGCTGCTGACACCGCAGGGCGCCTCCCGCAGCCTCGCGGCCGTGTTCACGCCGATCAGGTCACGGGGCCTGGTGGACGAGGTGTGCGGCCGGATCGAGCAGGCGGTGGAAACCGGGTTGCTCACCAGCGGCCAGCGGCTGCCCAACGAAACCGAACTCGCCGCCGCCCTGGGCGTCTCTGCCGTGACCGCCCGCGAGGCGCTGTCCCAGCTGAGGACCGCGGGCATCATCCGCACGGCGCGGGGACGCAGCGGTGGCAGCTTCATCGCCGATGACGTCCTGCCCTCCCGGGAACGGGCCCTGGACCAGTTGCGGGATCTGACCCGCCTCCAGATCAGCGACCTGGGGCTGCACTATCAGGCCATCGCCGCCGCCTGCGCCAGTGTCGCGGCCCGGCGCTCCGACGCCGCGGACGTGGCCACGCTGCGTTCCTTCATCCCAACGGCGGAGGCGGATCCGCCGCACTGGCGGCTGGCGCTCTCCGAGTTCCTGCTCGAGGTGGCCGCCATCGCCCGCTCGGCCCGGCTGGCCCGGGAACTGATCCGGCTGCAGGCCGACCTTGGTACCCTCACGCTGCTGCCCTGCGGCGACGCCGGCTACCGCGAAACGACCGCCGGGCTCCTCGGGGACGTCGCGGCCGCCGTCGAGGCCCGCCAGCCGGCCGCCGCGGAAGCCGCGGTGAAAGCGCTGGTCGCCGCCACCACGGACTGGCTGCTGACCGAGCAGTCCAAACGCTACTGACCATCCCGGTTCCTTCGAGCTAAGGCAGCGACCCCCATGTCTGAAACCACCGCCTCCATAGACACCACCACCCTGCGTGCCGGAGAACTGGACGCTGCCATCACCGGGATCGAGGACCGGCTTGCTGCGTGGGCTGCGGACACGGGAACCGCCCTGGCCGCGCTCTCCGGCAAGGTCACCGGCACCGCCGTGGACAAACTCATCCGGCCGGTGGTCGAGGAACTGGTCAGGGCTCCCGACGGATACGTGGCCGGCGCAGGATTCCTTGCCAACGCCGGGCTGCTCGGGCCCGAGCGCAGCTACATCGCATGGTGGCAGGGCGAGGAGCTGGAGCACGTGGACGCCCTCGCCAACTTCAGCCCCAACTCCATCAGCCGCTATGTCAAGTCCGAGTGGTTCCGCGTCCCGGTGAAAACCGGGCAGGCCCATGTAACCGGGCCGTATGTGGATTTCCTGTGCACGGACGAATACGTCCTGACCTTCACGCACCCGGTCTTCTGCCGCGCGGACGGTCCCGTGGTGGGCATCGTGGGGATGGACGTCACCGTGCAGCGGCTGGAGCGCGGCGCCATGCCTGCCCTGCGCCGGATCGGCGAACGCGCCACGCTGGTCAACCCGGACGGCCGCGCCATCGTCTCGGCCGCCCCGGACATCGCCGCCGGGGACCTCGCCGCCGCGGCGGAGGGCTGCAGCGTCCATCCCGTGGGCCGGAAGTTCCGGATCTGGAGCGGCGCCACCGCGCTCTGACCCGCGCCCCCTCTCATCGAGTGCCCCGGAACCGCCGTTATGGACCCTCAAAAGGGCGGTTCTGGAGCACTCGATGGTGGGGCGCACCCCGGGACGGTTCCCTGGCCGGACTTGCGAGACGAGGGGGCCGGGTGGGGAGCGCCCTGCAGTGGGTCTTCGCCCATCGTTGCGTGGATTCGCCTCGGCGCAGGGGCGTTGCTAGGCTGGAATCAAGGCCCTGCCTCAGGGACCTCCGGACGACGGTTCAGTACCCGGCACGCGACAAGACTGGCCACAGGAGCTGTCATGTCGTGGTTAATTCTTATTCTTTCAGGCTCGCTGGAAGCCGTCTGGGCCGCCGCCCTGCACCGGACCGCGCAGGCCACGGGCCGCCGCCGGATCGCGCCGGCCGCCGTCTTCCTCGTTTCCGTGCTGGCCAGCACCGGCGGACTCGCCATCGCCATGCAGTCCATCCCGACCGGCACCGCCTACGCCGTCTGGGTCGGCGTCGGCGTGGTGCTGACCTCCGCCTACGCCATGATCACCAAGGTCGAGCCCGCGACGGCGGCGCGGATCCTGCTGCTCGGCGGGATCGTGGCGTGCGTCGCCGGCCTGAAGCTGGTGGCGTGACCATGGCTGCGAACCGCACACCGAACCCGGCAACTAAAGCGCCGGCCGCCACCCTGGCATGGCTTATCCTGCTCGCCTCCGCCGTGCTGGAGGCGGTCTGGGCCACGGCCCTGGGCCTGTCCGACGGGTTCACCCGGCCGCTGCCCACCCTCGTGTTCGCCGTGACGGCGACCCTCAGCATGGCCGGGCTGGGCCTGGCCGTGAAAAGCATACCGCTCGGCACGGCCTACGCCGTCTGGGTGGGGATCGGCGCGGCCCTGACGGTCGGCTGGGCGATGGCGACCGGCGTCGAGCCCGCCAGCCCGCTGAAATTGCTGTTCATCGCGGGGATTGTGGGCTGCGCTGCCGGGCTGAAGCTGCTGCCGGCCGGGAAATCCGCGGCTTCCCCGGCGCTCCCGCCCAGTTAGTCCGCGTCCGGACGGGTGATCCGGGGCGACACGCCGTGGCTGCGGGCAGTCCGCCGGAAGTAACTGGGCTGCAGCGTTGGAATACACCGGAACGGCCACGGGTTGGGGGTAGAAACAGCGAAAGAGAGGCCCCGATGAAGGCAGCAACAGTCATGCTCGGCGACGGTTTGATGGTCAGTCCCCTGGGGTTCGGCGGCATGGCCCTGACCCCGGTGTACGGGGAGGTGGATCCGGCCGAAGCCCTGCGGACCCTGCACCATGCGGTGGATGCCGGGGTCAGCTTCATCGACACGGCGGACATCTACGGCGGGGGCAGCAACGAGGAGCTCATCGCCCGGCTCCTCAAGCAACGCCGGGGCGAGGTGCAGTTGGCCACCAAATTTGGACTGGTGGGCACCCCGGCGACGGGCTATTCGGACATCCGGGGCGACGCCGCGTATGTGCGGCAGGCCGTGGACCGCAGCCTGCAACGCCTCGGCACCGACACCATCGACCTGTACTACATGCACCGCCGTGACCTCCGCGTTCCGATAGTGGAAACCGTGGAGGCCATGGCGGGGCTGGTACAGGCCGGAAAGGTGCGGCATCTCGGCCTGTCTGAGGTGACGGCCGAGGAGCTGCGGGAAGCCAGCAGCGTCCACCCGATCGCCGCGGTCCAGAGCGAATGGTCCATCTGGAGCCGCGACGTGGAACTCAACGTTGTTCCTGCCGCGGCCGAGCTCGGGGTGGGCTTTGTGCCCTATTCTCCGCTGGGCCGGGGATTCCTCACCGGCACCGTGGACGCGTCGAAGCTGGGCAGCAACGACTTCCGCCGCAACATCCCGCGGTTCGCCGAGGCGGCACTGGACGCAAACCAGGGTGTGGTCGCGGCAGTGCAGTCCGTCGCGGCTGAACTTGCCGCCGCCGGGCAGGCTGCAACTCCTGCCCAGGTGGCGCTGGCCTGGCTGCTCGCGCAGGGACGGAAGCTGGGGCTGCCCGTGGTCCCCATCCCCGGCACCCGCAGGGCGGACCGGGTCGACGAGAACCTCGGGGCATTGTCGCTCGACTTCACCGCAGCGCAACTCGAGAAACTCGACGCCGCCGCGGACGCCGTCGTCGGCTCCCGCTCCGCGGACCCCAACTGGGTGTCCCAGGGCCGTGAACAGCGTCTTTCGTAGACTGAAGCCCATGGACTCGCTCATTCACTCGTTACGTGACATCACCATCCGCCGCATTTCGGTCAGCGAGATGGACAACAACGTGTACCTGCTCACCAGCAAAGCCTCCGGTGCGCAGCTCCTGATCGATGCGGCCGATGATCTGGCCGCCATCCAGGGGCTGCTTGCCGACGCCGCCGCGGATACCTCCGCGACGCCGAAGCTGGCGCTGGTTGCCACCACCCACCAGCACTGGGACCACGTCCGGGCGCTGCCGGGCCTGGTGGCGGCCACCGGCGTGAAGACGGCGGCCGGGACGGAGGACGCCCCGGAGCTGCCGGTGCCGGTGGATGTGCTGCTGGATCACGGGGACGTCGGCAACTTCGACGGCTTCGACGTGACGGCAGTGCACCTGCGCGGCCATACCCCGGGGTCGGTCGCACTCGTGTACCAGGACCCGGAGGGCCCGGCGTACATCTTCTCCGGCGACTCGCTGTTCCCGGGCGGCGTGGGCAACACCCAGAACGATCCGGAACGGTTTGCCCAGCTGATCAGCGATGTCAGCGAGCGGCTGTTCGGGGCCTATCCGGATGACACCGTGGTGCATCCGGGCCACGGCGAGCCCACCACCCTGGGTGCGGAACGCCCGCACCTGGAGGAGTGGCGCGCCCGCGGCTGGTAGCTGGCGCCGCGCTTCGTGGTTTGCGCTACGCGAAATGCCGGTCGCTGCGGTATTCCCGTAGCGTCCGGCATTTCGCGTAGCGCGAGCTACTTTATGTAGCGAGAACGCGGAACCTTAGCGGCTGCGGCGTTCGTTCGACGCCGGGGCCGACGCGCGGCGGGGGCCGCCGCTGCGTGCCGGACGGCCTTCGCCGGAGCGGCCGTTGCCGCCGCCTGCGTAGGAGCCGCCCGAGGTGCCGCCGGTGTTGGAGGACCAGACAGCCGAGTTGCCACCGGTGTTGCCGGTCTTGGCGCCGGCAGCTGCACGCTGGCCCGTTGCCGGACGCCCGCCGCGCTGGCCGCCGGTTGCGCCACCCGTGCGGGGGGCGCCGCTGCGGGGTGCGCCGCTGCGGGGTGCGCCGCTGCGGGGAGCCGAAGCGCCCCGGGCGTCGCTGCGTCCTTCTGCGGCGCGGCCGTCGGAGCCGCGGCCTGCCGAGGCGCGGCCGCCGGCGGCCGGAACGTCGTTCCGGTGGGTGCCGTACGAGGTTGCGCGGGCCCGGGTGCTGCGGCGTTCGGCGCGCTCGGCATCCTGCCGGTCCTCGTTCCGCTCAATGACGCGCTCCGCGGCGTTGCGCGCTGCGGCCTGGCCTTCGTAGGCCACGGCACGGCGCTCGGCGCGGGGAAGGTCGGTGCGGGGAGCTTCGGCTCCGACGCGTCCGCGTCCGCCACGGCCGCCCCGGCCACCCGCGGTGGGTGCAGCCTGGGTGGTGCGGCGGGCGCGCTTGCGCTCGGCGTTGGCACCCGTGGAGCTGCCGCCGCCCTGGTTAGACTTGGCGGCCAGCAGTGCGGCGCGGGTGCGCGGATCGATCTTGTCGGCCATTTCGCCGACCAGTTCGGCGACCAGCGGGGAGTTGGCGGTGACGCGTTCGAAGTTGACGTCGACGCCGGCAGCCTTCATGAGCTTCTTGACGTCGGACTGCTGCTCCGGCAGGGTCAGCGTGACCACGGTGCCGTCGGAACCGGCGCGGGCCGTACGGCCAGAGCGGTGGAGGTACGCCTTGTGCTCCGTGGGCGGATCCACGTGGATAACCAGCTCGACGTCGTCGACGTGGACACCGCGGGCGGCGACGTCGGTGGCGACCAGGACGCGGACCTCGCCGGAGGAGAACTCGGCCAGGTTGCGGTCACGGGCGTTCTGCGAAAGGTTGCCGTGAAGGTCGACGGCGGGGATGCCGGCGTCGGTCAGGGTCTTCGCAAGCTTGCGGGCGTGGTGCTTGGTGCGCAGGAAGAGCACGCGGCGGCCGGCGCCCGAGGCGAGCTCGACGATCAGCTGCTTCTTGACGGTCTGGTCGTTGACGACGAGCACGTGGTGTTCCATGGTCGTGACCGCGGCCTGTGATTCATCCACGGCGTGGGTCAGGGGGTTGGACAGGTAGCGCTGGACGATCTTGTCCACGCCGTTGTCCAGGGTGGCGGAGAACAGCAGGCGCTGGCCCTGGCTGGGGGTCATGTCCATGAGCTTCTTGACCACCGGGAGGAAGCCGAGGTCGGCCATGTGGTCGGCCTCGTCCAGGACGGTGATCTCGACGCCTTCGAGGGTCAGGACGCGCTGGCGGATCAGGTCCTCCAGGCGGCCCGGGCAGGCGATGACGATGTCGACGCCGGCACGCAGGGCCTTTTCCTGGCGGGCCTGGGAGATGCCGCCGTAGATGACCGTGGTGTTCAGGCCCATGGCCTTGGCCATCGGCTCGATGGTGGCGTTGATCTGGGTGGCCAGCTCACGGGTCGGCGCGAGGACGAGGCCCATCGGGCGGCCGGGCTTGCGGAAGTGCTTGGCTTCCCGCTCAGCGAGTCGTGCTACAAGCGGGATGGCGAAGGCAATGGTCTTGCCGGATCCGGTGCGGCCGCGGCCCAGGACGTCGCGTCCGGCCAGGGTGTCCGGGAGGGTCTTGACCTGGATGGGGAACGGTTCAACGATTCCCTGGGCGGTGAGGGTGTCGGCGAGTGCCTTGGGCGTGCCGAGCGCAGCAAAAGTAGTCATATGTTTCAGAGGTCTTTCAGGCGGTATCCGTGCGGATATCGGCCCCCGGTGCCGGTTGGCCCAGGGGTTCGCCGAAGAAAAGTCAGGTGATCAACCGGCCAGCTGCCAGTTAGGGCGGCGGCCGGGACCAAATAGAACGCGTTCATCGACGCAGGATGTGCCTCTCACATGAAAAAATCCCACTCCCTACCTGAATCCGAAAGGAATCCGCAGGGGAACCGGTTGATGAACCGGACCGATCATTCAAGACCAAAGTGGGCATCACTGCACATCAAGTTCCCTCAGTCTATCATCAAGCGAGGCCAGGGCCGGCTTCCGCCCCGGCTCACCAGCTCAGCCCGCCAGGCTGGGGGCCTGGAACAGCGGCACGTGCGACGCCGGCACTGCGGGCGCGGGAGCCTCCGACGCCGCCCGTCCGGGCGTCCTGCCCGCGGCCGCCGAACGGTCCGTGTCCGCCGAACTGCGCTCGGTCACTGAACCGCATTTGGCGGCGGAACCGTTCCTGGCTGCCGGGACTGCTACCCGCCGGATCACCAGCACCTCGGCGTCGATCAACTTCCGGGTTCCGGTCCGCTCGTCCAGGATCCAAAAAAGGTCCGTGGCCGCCACCGTCCGGATGACCTCGCCCCGGTGGAAGAGTTTCCCGTTGTGCCACGCTTCAATCTGGTCCCCCACCGACAGCTCCTCACACGATGTCACCTGCTGCGCAACGTCTACAGTCATGGCCTGTTCCTTCCTTAGATCCGGATGCACCCCAGCGTCGTTCCGTTCTCCGGCTTCAGCCTCCACCACCGAGGTTTCGCGGGCGTTTCCGGGCGGTGATCTTCGTGTGTCGATTTCGGGGTCCAGCCGATTTTCCGGGTGTCGCCCGCAGCCTTCCCCTGCCATGATGTGGGAAACGGACCCGCAACCCGACACCCCAAGACCGGCGAGGACAACGATGACGGAACACCAGCACCCCGAGCACGCCGAGCACGGCAGCACTGTCAGTGCGGCCCAGGTGTGGGACGAAAAGTACCGCAGCCGGGCCAGAATTTGGAGCGGCGAGCCGAATCCGCAGCTGATCGCCGAGGCCGCGCACCTGCCAACCGGGACCGCCCTTGACCTGGGCTGCGGCGAGGGAGCGGACGCCATCTGGCTCGCCAGCCGCGGCTGGAAAGTCACCGCCGTCGACGTCTCCGCCGTCGCGCTGGAGCGCGCCGAGGCGCATGCGCAGGAACGCGGCCAGGGCGGGAACATCACCTGGGTGCGGCAGGACCTGGCCACCTGGGTTCCCACCGAGCTGTTCGATCTGGTCACGGCCCAGTTCCTGCACTCCACCGTGATGCCCTGGCAGCAGGCCCTGCAGTTGGCCGCCGCAGCGGTACGCACCGGCGGCACGCTGCTGATCGTGGGCCACCACCCCGACGGGCTGCCGCCGTGGGGCCAGCACCATGATCACGCGGCGGAACGGTTTTATACCGCGGAGCAGCTGGCCCGCGAGCTGGGAATCGCGGAGCCCGAGTGGCGGATTGACGTCATGGACACCCGTCACCGCAGCGCCACCGGGCCCGACGGCGAGGCTGCCGCGCTGACGGACGCCGTGCTGCGCGCCACCCGCCTCGCCGCCCGCTGACGCGCCGACCCGCGCCGACTTCGCGCATAGCGTGCCCGCTCGCCGGAAGGTTTCGGCGAGCGGGCACGTTTCCGGCGAACTGGCGTGTTTCGGTCCGTCGGCGATTTCAGATGTGACATGGGACACGGGACGACAGCTGAGGCAGTCATGGTCGACAGTTGTCGACCATGATGGTGCTGCCGAAACCCGCCCCCCAGGGCGGGCCGGACCGGCGGCGGCGGGCTGGCGCCGGCGTCGAAAATTCCCGTATCCGCAACGGAGCGGGCACGTTTCCGGCCCTGGAGGGACGCCCCCTGCAACCCCCGCCGGCCCCGCGGCGGGAAGCGCAGCGGCGCCGGCCCGGCGGGCGGCGGCGTTGCGGGGCCGCCCGAATGCCGCCCCTACGCTTAATCCACACGACAAAGTGTTACCTCCGTCACATCCTCGATGGATCCGTGCGGGCCCCGGCGGAATGTCCTCCGCCCTTGCCCCGCCTGTAACAAGGAAGAAGCCTAATGTCTGAACGCACCACCACGGCTGTCCCGAAAACCGCACCAGAGACCTCCTCCAGCAGCCACGGCCAGGAACCGCACCTCGCCCGCGCCCTGGGGAACCGCCACATCCAACTGCTGGCCATCGGCGGCGCGATCGGCACCGGACTGTTCATGGGCTCCGGCAAGACCATCTCCCTGGCCGGCCCGTCCGTCATTTTCGTTTACATGATCATCGGCTTCATGCTGTTCTTCGTCATGCGGGCCATGGGCGAGATCCTGCTCTCCAACCTGAACTACAAGTCTTTCAGCGACTTCGCCGGCGACCTCCTGGGCCCCTGGGCGGGCTTCTTTACAGGCTGGTCCTACTGGTTCTTCTGGGTGGTGACCGGCGTGGCCGACATCGTCGCGATCGCCGGGTACGTCGACAAGCTCGCGCCCGGCACACCGCTGTGGATCCCGGCCCTGATCACCCCGGTGGTGCTGATCCTGCTGAACCTCCCCACCGTCAAGGCCTTCGGCGAAGCCGAATTCTGGTTCGCCATCATTAAGGTGGTGGCCATCCTCGCGCTGATCGGCACCGGCATCGTCATGATCGCCACGAACTTCACCTCCCCCAACGGCGCGGTGGCCAACCTGGCCAACATGTGGAACGACGGCGGCATGTTCCCGCACGGCATGTTCGGCTTCGTCCTCGGCTTCCAGATCGCCATCTTCGCCTTCGCCGGCATTGAGCTGGTGGGCACCGCGGCCGCAGAAACCAAGGACCCCGAGAAGAACCTGCCGCGCGCCATCAACTCCATCCCCATCCGGGTCCTGCTGTTCTACGTCGGTGCCCTGGTGGTCATCATGGCAGTCAACCCGTGGCGCACCATCGATGCCGCCGGCAGCCCCTTCATCGGCATGTTCACCCTGGCCGGCCTCGGCATCGCAGCGGTGGTCATCAACCTGGTGGTGCTCACCTCCGCGGCCTCCAGCGCCAACTCCGGCATCTACTCCACCTCGCGCATGGTCTACGGCCTGGCCCAGGACGGCAACGCCCCGAAGGCCTTCGGCAAGCTGAGCATCCGCAAGGTTCCGCAGAACGCCCTGCTGTTCTCCTGCATCTTCCTGCTGGCAGGCCTGGTCCTGCTTTACTCGGGCGACTCCGTGATCGGGGCCTTCACCGTGGTCACCTCCGTGGCCTCCGTGCTGACCATGTTCGTCTGGTCCATGATCCTCATCAGCTACATCGTGTTCCGCCGCCGCCGGCCCGCCCTGCATGCGGCCTCGAAGTTCAAGATGCCCGGATCGGGCTTCATGCCCTACGTGGTGCTCGCCTTCTTCGGCTTCATGCTGGTGGCACTGGGCCAGGCCGACGACACCCGGCTCGCGCTGCTGGTGGCGCCCGTCTGGTTCCTGCTGCTCGGCGGGGCCTGGCACTTCAACCGCCAGACGCCGCTGCAACAGGCCCGGATTGCGGAATGGAAGGCCGTCCACGACGCCGAGGCCGTCCCCGCAGCGGGCTAAGGCAGCACCCGCCTCCCGGGCACCCGGAAGGGCGGTCCGGAAACGAGCTCCGGCCGGATCCACCGGCCGGAGCTCCTTTGCCTCATCTCCACGGCCCTAAGGCTGGGCCGTTCCGGGGTGGCGACCTGGCCGGCGCCCGGCGACCCGCGCGGCGACGACCACCGCGGCGACGCCGATCACCGCCGTCAGGGCGAAGACGCCGCCGAAGGACGCCGCCGTCGTCGGGAACGCAGCAAAGATGATGCCCGTCGTGGCCAGGGACAGCGCCCCGCCGAGCGAATCGGAAATAGACATCGCGGAACTGTTGAAGCCCTCGTTCTGCCTGCTGGACAGGGCCAGCGTCATCACGCTCAGGCGCGCATACATCAGCCCCATGCCGCCCCCGGCGAACACCCAGGCGGTGATCGCGACGGCGGCCGGCCAGTTGAGGACCGTGGTCACCAGCACCAGGACGACGGCGCCGAGAACGAGGGCCGCGCCGGTCCGGACCGCGCGGCGGTGGTCCAGGCGCGACCCGAGCCGGCCCTGCACCGCCGAGCCTGCGGCCCAGGAGACGGCGCCGCCCGTGAGCGCCAGCCCGGCGAAGGTCGGTGAGAAATCGTAGCGCTCCACCAGCAGATAGGGCAGGTACACCTCGGCGCCGAAGAACGCGGCGGAGGCCAGGCCGCGGGTGAGGATAACGCTGGGAAGTCCGCGGCGCGCGGTCAAGGTTCCCCGCGGCACCAGCGGGCGGACGGCGATGAGCGCCACGGCGACGGCCGCCACCGCCGCGATCCCGCCGGCCACCGGCAGCCGGGAGGAGAGGTTCAGGCCCAGCACGGCGAGCGCCGCAAGCGCGGCCCAGGCCAGCCGGCCGGAGCCCGAGGACTTCCGCGGTTCAGGAGTGGACATGTCCCCCGGTGCGGCGGGTTCCCGGGTTCCGCCGTCGGGCGTGCCGTGCAGCCCGCGCAGGGCCGGCACCACCATCAGCAGGGCCGGCACCACGAGCCCCACCACACCGAGGAACACCCAGTGCCAGCTGAGCAGCTGCGCCACGAGGCCGGCGGCGAAGGGGCCCACCAGCGAGGGGATCACCCAGGCTGCGGAAAACGCGGCGAAGATCTTCGGGTGCAGCACGGGCGGATAGACCCGGGCGATCACCACGTACAGCGCCACCGTCATCGCGCCGCCGCCGAGGCCCTGGACCAGCCGCCCGGCCACCAGGGCAGGCATGTCCGCTGCTGTTCCGGCGATCAGCAGGCCCAGCACAAACAGGGCCACGGACGCGTACAGCGGCCCCACCGGGCCGCGCCGGTCGGACCAGTTGCCGGCGGCCACCATGCCGATGACGCCGGTGGCGAGCGGGCCGGCGAATGCCAGGGCGTAGAGGGCGGCCCCGTCCAGCTCCCGGCTGACCACCGGCATGATCGTGGTCACCGCCAGCGATTCGAAGGCGGCCAGGAACACGAGGGCACACGCGCCCAGCGTCACCAGCACATAGTCGCGGTGGAAGATGCCGGCTGATTCCAGCGTCGGAGCGGGGACGGAACGGGGCAAGGGCGTGGCCTGATCAATAGTGGCTAAAGGGGAAGCATGCCACAGCTTGCGGGCGGGGCGCACCACCGGCCCATCATCGGTTCTATACTCGCGGGAAGACCACGGCGGCTAAGGACGCAATGACGTGAGTGAACGGATCGGAATCATTGGCGGCGGGATCGTTGGGATCGCGCTGGCACGCTCCCTCGTCCAGCGCGGGCTCGGTGAGGTCACTGTCTTCGAGAAGGAAGACCGGCTGGCCGCACACCAGACCGGCCACAACTCCGGCGTCGTGCATGCCGGTCTCTACTATGCAGCGGGATCGCTGAAAGCGCAGTTGTGCGTGGCGGGACGGTCCGCCCTGCGCGACAACTGCCTGCAGAAGAACCTCCCCTACCGGGAGGTCGGCAAACTGGTGGTCGCCGTCGACGAATCCGAGCCGCCTGCCCTGGCGGAAATCGAAAAGCGGTCCAGGGCGAACGGCGTGCCCGGCCTGGCCCGGATCGACGGCGCCGCGCGGCTGCATGAGATCGAACCGCACGTCGCAGGCGTGGCAGCGGTCCGCTCCCCGCACACCGCCGTCGTCGACTTCCCTGCGATTACCGAGGCGATGGCCCAGGACGTCCGGACGGCCGGCGGCACCGTACTGCTCGGACGGGAGGTGGTCTCGATGGCCGTCGAGGGCGCCACCGTGCGCGTCGGCACGGCCGGGTCGGAGCACGTCTTCGACCGCGTGATTGCCTGCGCAGGTCTGCAGTCCGACGTCGTGGCCCGCCTGGTGGGTGCCCCCCTCGCCGAAAATCCTCCCCTTCCGGGGTGAATACTGGTCGCTGAACCCGGAGCCGAACTTCCTGGTGCGGGGGATGATCTGCCCGGTGCCGGACCCGCGGTTCCCCTTCCTCGGGGTGCACTTCACCCGCGGCGTCTACGACGACGTGCACGTGGGTCCCAACGCCGTGCCCGCCCTCGCCCGGGAAGGCTATGGGTGGCTCACGGTCTCGGCGAAGGACACCTGGGAATCGTTGCGGTGGCCCGGGGCGGGCCCGCTGGCCAGGAAGCACTGGCGGATGGGCGTCGACGAGATCAGCGCCTCGCTCGTCAAAAACGCTCTACTACCGCAAGCCCCGGCGCTTCATCCCCGAACTCACCATGCCGGACCTCACGACGAAGTCCGGCGCGGGAGTCCGGGCCCAGGCCTGGGGCCGCGACGGGTCGCTGCAGGACGACTTCGCGGTGGACCAGATCGGCCCGGTGACGCTGCTGCGGAATGCGCCGTCGCCGGCCGCCACGTCCTGCCTGGCCATTGCGGACTACCTCGCAGACAAGTATCTGCAGGTCCGGCGCCCCTGAGTCCCTGCCGGGCGGGCGCGACGCATCCTCACCGTCAGCCGCCGATGAAGCGGTTCCGGCCGGCGCGGTAGCCGAACACCGCGGCCAGCGATCCGACCACAAGGAAAAGGACCCCCGCCGCCGCGAACGAGCCCGTGGCCTGGTGCAACTGGCCGACCATCAGGGTCCCGGTGGAGCCCACCCCGTAGCCGACGCCCTGCATCATCCCGGACAGGTGCGCGGCGGTGTGGCCGTCCCGGGTGCGGACCATGATCATGGTCAGCGCGACGGCGGTCAGGCTGCCCTGGCCCAGGCCCAGCAGCCCGGTCCACAGCCAGATCAGCTCGAGCGGGCCGAAGATGCTCAGCGCGAAGCCGCCGCCGGTCATCAGCGCCACAATGGTGTTGATCGCGCGCTGGTCCCGGCACCTGGTGGCGAGCGCCGGGGCGAACAGGGATCCCAGCATCTGCAGCAGGATCGAGACGGAGACGATCACCCCCGCCGTGCCGCCGTCCACCCCGCGTTCGCGCAGGATCGGGGCCAGCCAGGCGAACACGCTGAAGGACATCATGGCCTGCAGCACCATAAAAATGGTCACCTGCCAGGCGACCGCCGAGCGCCACACATTCACTCCGCCGTGCGCCGTCTGGTGCCGGCCGTGGCGCTGCCGGATGGCCAGCGGCAGGAAGAGCAGAAGCACGACGCCGGCGGGCAGCGCCCAGAACCGCAGCGCCGCAGTCCAGTCCCCCGTCGCACTGAAGACCGGGTAGGTGAAGCCTGCGCCGAGGGCCGCCGAGGCGCAGATCGCGGTGGTGTAGAGGCCGCCCATCAGGCCGAGCCGGTGCGGGAAGTCCCTCTTCACCAGGCCGGGCAGCAGCACGTTGCAGAGCGAGATCGCGGCACCGCAGGCGGCCGTGCCGGCCAGCAGGGCGGGAAGGTGCCCGGCGTCCCCGGCCTCGAGGGGCCGCAGCAGCAGCCCGGCGGTGAGCACCGCCATCGCGCCCAGCAGGACGCGCTCGGCCCCGAAGCGGCGGGCCAGGACGGGAGCCAGCGGGGCGAAAACGCCGAGCAGTGTGACCGGGACCGTGGTGAGGACGACGACCGCCCAGCCCGGCAGCCCGGCGTCGGCCGTCACTTCGGGCAGTACCGCGGAGAAGCTGGAAAAGACGGTGCGGAGGTTCAGCCCGATCAGGACCAGGCACACGCCCAGGTAGGCCAGGGTGCGGCGGCTGCCGACCCGGGTGGGCTCCGCCGCGGGGACGTCGTCGATTTCGGCGTCCACCAGGATGCCCGGGCGGTCCGCCTCGGTGCCGCCGGCGGTGGAGTCCTGGGCGCTTTTCGGTATGGTCACGGACCCCATTCTGGCAGGCTCCGTGGCGGCTGCGGTGTCATGAGCATCCGGACAGGCAATGCCGCCCGCCCGCGCAGCGGCCGGGCCTCCATTATTCTGGAAGGGATGAGTGAATCCCCAGAATCCCCCGACACACCGCAGCCGTCGCGCCCGGTGACCCCCGGCACCCAGGCCTCGTTCGGCACCTATGGAGGCCGTCCGGTCAGCTTTGTGCGCCGCGGCACCCGCCTGCAGGGCCGCCGGCAGGTGGCATGGGAGGAACATTCTGACCGCTGGGCCGTCGAGGTCCCCCGCCATGTCGCCAACACGTCCGTGCACCCGGACTATGTCTTCGACGCCGACGCCGAGTTCGGCCGGAAGGCCCCGCTGATCGTGGAGATCGGCTCCGGGCTCGGCGACGCCGTGTGCCATGCGGCCGAGGAGAACCCGGACAAGGACTTCCTCGCCGTGGAGGTCTACACCCCGGGGCTGGCGAACACGCTGATCAAGATCAACAGCCGCGGCCTGAGCAACGTCCGCGTGGTCGAGGCGAACGCCCCCGAGGTGCTCGCCACCATGCTGCCGGCCGGTTCCGTGACGGAGCTGTGGGTGTTCTTCCCGGACCCGTGGCACAAATCCCGCCACCACAAACGCCGCCTCATCCAGCCGGCCTTCGCCGACCTCGCCGCCCGGGCCCTCAAACCCGGCGGACTCTGGCGCATCGCGACGGACTGGTCCAACTATGCCGTCCACGTCCGCGAGGTTCTGGCCGGTTCGACCGACTTCGAGAACCTGCACGACGGCGAGCGCAGCGGCGCCGACAGCCCCCTCACCCAGGTCTGGGAATCCGGCGTCGAGTCCCTTGTGGGCGGGGCGCCGGTCAAGGAGGGCCGCGCACCTGTGAGCACCGAACACACCGGACCCAACGAGGGCGTCGATGAGACGGGCGGCTGGGCGCCGCGGTTTGACGGCCGGATCCTGACGAGTTTCGAGAACAAGGCGCACGACGCCGGCCGGCTCATTTTCGACCTCAGCTACCGCCGCCGCTGAGCGCCCGGCCGGGGTGAATCGCCGTCGCAGGGTCCTGGTCAGTCCTGGTGCTGTTCCCGGCGGGTCTGGCGTGGCACGATTACGTCAGAGGCATAAACCGGGCTGAACTGCGGTCCGGCAGAACCACCCGAGTCAGTTGAAGGATCGATCATCAAAAGAGAATTGAAGGACGCCGCGGACGCGGCGGAGGACATCACCAATTCGCGGACGCTGGAGATTGCGGCGCGGGCCGGGTTTGCCGTCAGCGGTGTCCTGCATCTGCTGATCGGGCTGGTCGCGATCCGGCTTGCCATGGGCGGCGAGGGTGAGGCCGACGTCAGCGGAGCCGTGGAGCAACTCGCCCAGCAGCCGGCCGGGCCACTGCTGCTGTGGAGTTCCTTCGCGGCATGCGTGGCCCTCGCCATCTGGCAGGCCAGTGACGCCATCTTCGATTTTGAGCACCTTCCGGCCAAGAAAAAGGCTGCGAAGAAGGCCAAGGCCGTTCTCCAGGCTGTGGTCTACGCCGGGCTCGCCGTGACCCTGGCATCCTTCGCCATCGGCGCGGGCAAGGACCACAGCAGCTCAAGCAGCGACCTCACCATCGCTGTGATGAAAGCCCCCGGCGGTTATCTGCTCCTGCTGGCCGTCGGCGCGGGGATCGCCATCGCCGGCATCGTCTATGCCATCCGCGGCTTCCGGCAGTCCTTCGCCAAGCACCTCCGGCTCCCCGCTTCGGCGAAAGCCAGGACGGCGGTGATCGTCCTCGGCGTCGTCGGCTACACCGCCAAGGGCATCGCCCTGCTGCTGGCCGGCCTGCTGATCATCATCGCCACCGTCAAAGTGCACCCCGAGGAGTCGACCGGGCTCGACGGCGGGCTGAAGGGCCTGCGCGACCAGCCCTTCGGGATGTACATGCTGGCCGCTGTGGGCATTGGCCTGATCTGTTACGGCATCTTCATGATGGTGCGGGCAAAACTCGCCAAGATGTAGTCGCCCGGCCATGCCCAGTCCGGAACTCCGCGCAGCCGCCCCGGGGTCCGCATACGTCCTGTCCGGGACGCTGATCTCGGACGGGCGGGCCACTGCTGATGCTGTCGTCGCGGTGACCGGCGGCCGGATCGCCTACGCCGGGTCCGGACGCGGCTTCCGCACCGCTGGCTTCCGGGGCGCACGGGAGCTCACCCTTCCGCCGGGCAGCTCGATACTCCCCGGACTTATCGACCTGCACTGCCATGGCGCTGCGGGCGGCAGCTTCCCCACCGGCGACGGCCGTGCGTGCCGCGACGCCGCCGGATTCCTGCACCGCAACGGCACAACGACGCTGTTGGCCAGCCTTGTCACGACCCCAGAGGAAGAACTCCTCCGGGGAATCGCGGTGTTGAGGCCACTGGCGCACGAGGGGCTCATCGCGGGCATCCACTCCGAGGGCCCGTTCCTCTCCCCGGCCCGCTGCGGGGCGCAGGACCCGGAGTGGCTCCGGACCCCGGACCTTGAGCTGCTCCGCCGGCTGCTGGATGCGGCCGGCGGCACGCTCAAGACCATGACGTATGCCCCCGAACTCCCCGGGGCCGGCCGGCTGGTCAGCATGCTCGCCGGGAACGGTGTCACGCCGTCACTGGGCCATACCGAGGCCGACGCCCGCACCACCGCAGACTCCCTGACCGCGGCGGCCGAATCCCTGCGGTCCAGCGGGACTGCAGGGCCCGGAGCAGACCGCCGGCCCACGGTGACGCACCTGTTCAACGGGATGCCGCCGCTCCACCACCGGAATCCCGGACCGGCGGCGGCATGCCTGCGCCTGGCGGCTGCCGGCACCGTCGCCGTGGAACTCATTGGCGACGGCGTCCATCTGGACCCCGAGACGGTGCGGATGGTTTTCGAGCTGGCCGGCGCCGACAACGTCGTCCTCGTCACCGATTCCATGGCGGCGACCGGCCTGCCCGACGGCGACTACGAGCTGGGCCCCTCCGCCGTGGCGGTGCGCGGCGGCGTGGCGGCACTGAAGAGCAACGGGGCCCTCGCCGGCGGCACGGCCACCCTGCTCGATGTGGTCCGGAAGACCATCGCGGCCGGGGTGGCGCCCGAAGACGCGGTGAGGGCAGCGACCCTGGTTCCGGCGAGGATTTTGGGCCTTGACGACCAGATCGGCAGCCTGAAGCCAGGCATGCGCGCCGACATCGTGGCGGTCGACGGTGACTTCGGGCTGGCTGCGGTCCTGCGCGGCGGCCAGCCCTTGCCCCACCCCGCCGGGATCAGGGCTTGAAGTCGTCGTGGACCACGACGCGCGAGAGCTCAATCGAGCCGTCCGGCAGACGCCAGAAGTGCAGCCGCCGGGCCGAGGCCACATTCTGCTCGATCGACGCGCGGTAGCACTTTGCCCCGTCCTCGCGGACCAGCTGGGCCGTGTCTCCGCCCGCATTGGCCCGCAGCGCGTGGACTTCACGCGCCGCGTTCCGCTCCGCTGCCCCGGTCAGGACCTCCACCATGGCCTTCAGCGCTTTTGCCACGACTCCGGGCTCGGTGAATCCGTAGAGGGACGCCGCAAACTCCGGTCCGGCCGTCCAGTCCGAGGGCAGCGGCTGCCGTGCCTTATCTGACGCCGGAACGTTCTTGGCCCACGCGAGGTAAACATCGTGCCGCAGGCGCTCTCCGGCAGTCGCGAACAGCGCATCCGAACCGGCAGCCAGGGCTCGTTTGAGCGCGGGCTGCGTCCGGCGCTTGTAGGCCCTGAGGTCCAGGAGTTCGTCATTCCGCCGGGCGAGCCGGACCTCCGCGTCCGCCAGCGCCGCCCGGGCATCCTCCGCGAGCTGTTGTTCCGCCCCAAGTTCCCGACGAAGGGCATCCTGCTCCTGTTGAAGGCTGACCAGTCCGGCCCCGGCCTGGCTGGCGGCGGCAACGAGTTCCTGCAGGGCCGAGACCTTCCTCCGCTCGGCTTCGAGCTGGAGCTGCGCGGTCATCAGCGCAGCGGACGGTTTCGGAGCGGGCCCGGCCGCCGCGGAACCGCTGCCCTGTTCCGCGGCCCCGGCTCCCCCCGCCCGGGGGACGCCGGGAGCCCCGGCAGGGTACGTCCGGCCCGAGGCGGGCTGCTCGGTGAGGTGCCGCCCGGACCGCAGCCAGGGGGTGCCGCCGGCCAGCAGCGCCGGCGCGGCCACGACGTCGGCGTCATCGTCGACGTCGAGCAGGGACAGCACCACCGCCCCGTGTTCCCGCAGGAACCGCGCCACCACCACCTCGCCTTCCGTCACCAGGCTGTCGGCAGCGTCGAGGGGGTTGGAGGAGATCCGGGCCTGGTCAACGGTCCAGCTGGAGCCAGGGTAGAGGGTGAGCTTCGCATTCCTGGCGCTGACCTGTTCGGCCAGGGCGAGGACCAGGTCGCCGGGCCGGTAGAGCTCGGCGAGACGGGGCGCAGTCTTCAGCCCGTTGATGTCGAGCGTCCCGTCCTCATCGTTGAGATCGCCCTCGACGGACTGGCCAAGATCCAGCATCCAGTCGAGACGGACCGGCGGGACCACGTGCTCGCGCTGGATGGTGCAGCAGCTGCCGTCGCCCAGTTCGACGATGGCCCGGGAACCCGCGCTGGCGAAGGCCTTGACGGTGCCCCGGACGCGCCGGGGCAGTGTGCGGACCGGCGCAGCCTTCGGCGGGACCACGGTGATCAGGCCCAGCACATCCTCGATGATGTCCCCGGCCGCGCGGACAGCCGACTGGCGGTCCCGGGCCATCCGCAGCGGGCTGCGGTGCACGTCCTTCATCCAGCGAAGATCCTCCGCGTAGACCCGTGCCGCGTTGCCGAACACGTGGGCCCCGGACGGGAGACCGTCGCCGAAGGCATAACTCTCCGGTCCGTTCTCCAGCCAGAAAACGTCCGCCAGATCACCAATTTCCCGGGCGATATGTTCCACGTCGATCCGGCTCTCCCGCTGCTCCGGATGCCAGGAAATCACCGCCGCCGGCTTCGTCCGCCCGGCCGCCGCCAGGCGCAGCGCCAGATCTTTCCCGGAGGTGACAACCACAAAAGACTGTTCCATAACGAATCCCCAATCGCCGGTGCGGACGTGCGTGCCGCAGGTGGTGGGGAAACCGTCGGATCCCCCAAGCATGAGTAGAGCAGAGGGGTCCGACAGTTAGTGCGGGCCGTGTCGTCGCTGCTATCCCCGCGGGACGGCGATGACCGCCATCGTCTGTTGCTGCCCGTTCCGCATCTCGACGCTGGCGATGTTGGTGAGCTGAAGGGGCGTGGCTCCGGTGATCCTGACCCTGCCGCTGGGCGTTGCCGTCCACGCGCAGGCGCGGTCTTCGACGCCGTCGCTGTCCTTCACCCAGAGCGAGAAGGTGCCGTCCACCGGCAGGCTCCGGCCCTCGACTGCGAGCTCGGTTCCCCAGGTTTTCTTCACCATGCCTACGGTGATCTGCAGTCCGTCACTGGCCTGGACGGAATAGCTGGCGTCCGGTTTGGGCGGCTGGTCGAACAGCGGTGCGGCCAGGATCCCGAGGGCTAGGCATGCCGCGGCCGCCGCTGCGAGCGCCGCGGTCCAGCGGCGTCGGGTCTTCCGGCGGCGCGTGGACAGTTCGTCGAGCATCCGCCGCGGCACGGCGGCCGGCGCGGAAACCGACGTCGACGGTTCCCGCCCCCCAGCGGCAGGAACAGCGGAGGCAGGAAGAGCGGAGGCAGGAGCAGAGGCAGGAACAGCGGCGGCGAGGGCGACGGCGTCGGGGACCGGGAGGGCGTCCAGCAGCGCGGGGAGGCTGGCCAGATCGTCCAGCTCCTGCCGGCAGTCAGTACAGCTGCCCAGATGCTCCTCAAAGGCCGCGGCCTCGTCAGGCTCCAGGCCGCCCAGCAGGTAGGCGCCGAGCAGCTGGTGCAGCTCCGTGCCGCTCACCGTTCCACCCCCATCTCATCAAGGATCGCGCGGAGGGCCCGCACAGCGTAAAACGCCCGGGACTTCACCGTTCCGCTCGGGATATTCAAGCTGACCGATGCCTCCTGGACGGTGTAGCGGCGGTAATGGAGGGCCACGAGAACCTCCCGGTGCTCTGCGCTGAGCCGCAACAGCGCCTCTTCCATCAGCACCCGGTTGAGGAGTTCATTCACGCGTTCCGCGCCGTCTGCCGGGTCCGCCAGCTCCCTGTCCGACGTCTCACGGGGCCGGCGCTGGGCCTTGCGGTAGTTGTCGATCATGATGTTGCGGGCCGTCCTGAACAGGTAGCTGCGCAGGCTCCCGGTGATGTGGGGGGCCTGCTGCCAGACCCGCAGGATGGTCTCCTGCACCACGTCATCCGCCAGTTGCGGATCCCGGCACGCGCTGAGCACGAAACGCCGGAGGGCCGGCCCGTGGTCGCGGTAAATCGCCGCCACCACGTCTTCGTCCAGCGACATGACCGTCCTCCCTGGCCCTCGGGTTTCTGCCCTGCTGCCCCTTATGACGCGCTGACCGCCGGAACGGTTCACCCGCGCGTCTTCCGGGGCGCCGCCCAAAGCCTGCTGTGAACCATTCTTCCCCCGGGGCCGTCGTAACGGTTAGCGCCGGCCTGGCCAGTTGGCCGGTTCGAGTCAAGGAGCAGCAG
This sequence comes from Pseudarthrobacter sp. PvP090, assembly GCF_040547365.1. NCBI lineage: Bacteria > Bacillati > Actinomycetota > Actinomycetes > Micrococcales > Micrococcaceae > Pseudarthrobacter > Pseudarthrobacter sp. PvP090. The sequence continues at coordinate 98,770 of NZ_JBEPPO010000003.1, read as the reverse complement.
ATGAAAAAGCACCTCAGCATCGGCCTGTCCACTTTCGCCCTCGCCGCGCTTCTTTCCGGCTGTGCCGGCGGGACGGGCACGTCGCCGACGTCGGCGGCCGCCACGACGCCGCCCGGCAGCGCCGCGGCGACTTCGGCTCCGGCGTCGACCTCAGCACCCGCCGCGGCCGCCCCGGACCTCAAGGTCGCGGATTCCAGCGCCGGCAGGATTGTGGTCGACGGCAAGGGCATGAGCGTCTATTACTACACAAAGGACGTCAAGGACTCCGGGACCAGCACCTGCACCGGCAGCTGCCTCGACGCGTGGCCCCCGGTCCTCGCCGCGGCCGACACCCCGGCCGTCGACGGCGTCACCGGCACCGTGGGCACCATCGCCACCCCGGATGGCAAGCAGCAACTCACCATCAACGGGATGCCCGTGTACTACTACGCCAAGGATCTGGCTGCGGGGGACATTCTGGGCCAGGGCGTCGGCGGCGTCTGGTACCTCGTCGCCCCGTCCGGTGAAATGATCACCGGAGCCGCCGGGTACTAGCGAAGGCAGCCCCGGCGGCCGGCGGGCCGGCTCAGTCGTCCTCGACCTCGAACTCGACGGCGGCCAGGATCTCCTTGGTTTCCGGGTGGACCATGACCGCTTCCTGGTCGTCGTCCAGCATGAGGAACTCGCCCTGGTCCGTGGTGAAATGCCACGCCAGGGTGGTCTGGCCGTCGTGGTCGTAGTTCGGGTCGCCCATGGTGATCTTCAGGAGCGTGTGGCCGGCCACGTCGCAGAGCTCGCGGATGATCATTTCGAATTCCGGGGTGTCCTGCACGTCATCCTCGGCGGCCTCGGCCTGGCGCTCCGCCAGGTTCGGGATCCGGGACACCCGCTCGGCGATGTGGCGGTCGAGTTCCCCCTCGTCCAGGACCAGGAGGTCCGGCTGGCCCCGGAGCCAGGCGGCGTTGAGCGCCACGATGTCTTCGGTTTCCAGGAGCGTTTCGAACTCGCCGTCGAGCTCCTCCAGGTGCCGGACCGCGTCCGGGACCACCGTGCCGCCCTCCAGATCCGAATCCAGATCCGCGTCCCGGTCAAGGTACGCGTCGGCGTCCTCCTCGGAGAGGGCGTCGAAGGCGGCCACGGTGCGGTTGAAGAGGTCCAGGTGCGCGCTGGCCCCCATGTCTTCCAGCCCGGCCCGCACGTACGCGTCGATGTCCTCGCGGTCGGGCGCGGTAAACACGTACTGGGCGAAACCGCCGCCCAGGCACTGCGTCAGGTAGAAGTCGACGTAGTAGCTGCGCAGTGCATTCGGCGAAATTTCCTCGATGTCGAGGAGCTCCGCGTACATGGCGTTGACCACCTCCACGTTGGCGTCGACGACCTCCGCGTCGCTGCCGTTGATGAGCTCCCGCGGCAGAACCGTCGCGTAGCCGGTGGCGGGAAGGGTGGTGGAAAGGCTGTTGCTCATGGAAAATCCTTACTGCTGAAGGCTGGTGCCGCTCCGAACCCTTTCAACGTACGTTGCACCTCCGGCGCTGCGGTTGAGCCGGAGCTGAACGTCCGGCGAAGTTTGGGTGTCCCGGGATAGGCGCGTCCCCGGCTGCGTTGTCCACAGGTCCGGGCACCCAGTACGGGGAGCCCGGCCAGGCTCGCTAAGATGGATCAGATGACCAACTGCTGAAAGTAGTGCGCACATGCCATCCCATCCGGACGATAGTGCGGCACTGGCAATACAGACTCCCGCGATCAACGACCGCTCCCTTGCGGCCGGACTCGCCTACGCCATGGGGAGCCGCGTTTCCGGTATTTCCTTCGACGCCGCCACCGGGCTCATGCTCGGCAAGGTGCGGGGCGGCGCCGATGTGCCGTATTCGACGACGGCGAAGCTGGTCCGGAAGGCGGGCGGCTGGAGCTGCACCGTGGGCGTCTGCAGCTGCCCGGTCCGGAAGGACTGCAAGCATGTGGCCGCCCTGCTGTTCTCCGCCGAGGACAACCCGGCGATCCGCGTCCAGCTGCTGGCCCCCGCCGACGTCAGCCGGCTGTCCCGGCAGGCCCCGGTCCTCGAGCTCCCGGACTGGGAACAGGCCCTCAGCCCGCTGATCGCCCAGCCGGGGATCACGCAGTCCACCAGTGGCGTCCCGCTGGCGCTTCAGTTCGAGATTGAAGAACCCGCCCCGCACTTCTCCTACACCGGGCGCCGCGATCCGCTGCGCAGCGTGCGCCAGCTGAAGGCCCGTCCCGTGATCATGGGCGCCAAGGGCAAATGGATCCGTGGCGATGTCTCCTGGAACACCCTGAGCTACCTGAGCTACCGGCGCGAATGCAACGAGGCCCACGTCGAGTGGATGCAGGAGTTCCTCGCCTCGCACACCGCCCAGGCGAACCGTCAGCACGCCGGAACCGGGCTGTGGCTGGGCCTGAACACCTATGCCGGCAAGAACCTGTGGAGCCTGCTGGCCCAGGCCGGGAAGATCGGCGTCGCCCTGGTCCACAGCCGCGGCGCGGAGCCCGTGCGGCTCGTGGAGCAGCCGGCCGCCGTCGGCCTCAACCTGACCCGGTTCGGCACCGCGCCGGTCCCCGACGACGGGAACGGCGCCGTCGTCCCCGCCGCCACGGCCGGGGATGACGGCGGGCTGTCGCTCGCCCCGAGCATCACCGTCGAGGGCGAAGTGGTCGATCCGGCAAGTGTGGGGACCATCGGGCGGCCGGCCCACGGGATCTTCCTGACCTCCGGGGCGGACGCACTGCCGGGAGTGGCGCCGACAGACTCCGTCATCACGCTCGCCCCGCTGGAGAGCGGGCTCAGCGAGGAGCTCCTGACCTTCGTGACGGCGGGGACCACGCTGCACATTCCGGCCCGCGACGAGAGCCGCTTCCTGACCGGCTTCTACCCCAAACTCAAGCAGAGCGCCCGGGTCACGGCCTCCGATGAGTCCGTGGTGCTGCCCCAACTGGCCGTTCCCACCCTGTCGCTGCTGGCGAATTACGGCGCCGACCACCGGGTCCGGCTGCACTGGGAATGGCACTACAAGTCCGGCACGCTCGTCACGTCGCAGCCGCTGTGGCGCCACCCCGGCGATCACGGCTACCGGGACGACCCTGCCGAGGCCCGCATCCTCGAAGCCGTCGGACAGCCCTGGGACGTGGTGTCGGCGCTGGGTGAGTCGGCCACGGGCGGCTGGGGAACTCCGCGGCTGGCAGCCTCGGCCGAACTCAGCGGCCTCGACACCCTGGCCTTCACCGAGGAACTGCTCCCTGCGCTCCGCGAGGTCCCCGGCGTCAGCGTGGACACGGCGGGCGAGATCGCCGACTACCGCGAGGCGGAGGAGGCCCCGGTGGTGTCCATCTCCACCAAGGCCACCGAGCAGCGGGACTGGTTCGACCTGGGCATCCAGATTTCCCTCGAAGGCCAGCCGGTGTCCTTCGCGGCCGTTTTCTCCGCCCTGGCGGCCGGGCAGACCAAGATGCTGCTGCCCAGCGGCGCCTACTTTTCCCTGGACCTGCCCGAACTGCACCAGCTGCGGGCCCTGATTGAAGAGGCGCGGGAACTGCAGGACAACAAGGACGCGCCGCTGCAGATCAGCCGTTTCCAGGCCGGGCTCTGGGACGAACTCGCGCAGCTGGGCATCGTGGACGAGCAGGCCGCGGCCTGGCGTGAGGCTGTCGGTGGGCTGCTGGAAGGCGGCGTGAAGGGCCTGCCGCTGCCCGCAACCCTCAACGCCGAGCTGCGCCCGTACCAGCTGGAGGGCTTCAACTGGCTCAGTTTCCTTTACCGGCACGGGCTCGGCGGGGTGCTGGCCGATGACATGGGCCTCGGCAAGACCGTGCAGGCGCTGGCGCTGATCTGCGCCGCCAAGGACGCTGCAAGCGGGACCACAGCAAACGGGATCACAGCAAACGGGATCACGGGAGCGTCCGACGGCGGTGCTGCCGCCGGCGCGCCTGCCGCCGCGGCGCCCGGCGGAGCGGCGCCCGGCGGAGCGGCGCCCGGCGTCGCGCCTTTCCTGGTCGTGGCCCCCACAAGTGTGGTGGGCAACTGGGAGGCCGAGACCGCGCGGTTCGCCCCCGGCCTCACGGTGCGCGCCATCGGCGAGACGTTTGCCAAGAGCGGCTCGAACCCTGTGGAGGCCATGGCGGGGGCGGACATCGTCATCACCTCTTACGCCCTGTTCCGGATCGACTATGAGGCCTATGCCTCCAAGGAATGGGCCGGCCTGGTCCTGGACGAGGCCCAGTTCGTCAAGAACCACCAGTCCAAGGCCTACCAGTGTGCCCGGAAACTTCCGGCGGTGTTCAAACTCGCCATCACGGGCACCCCGCTGGAGAACAACCTGATGGAGTTCTGGGCGCTCACCTCGATTGTTGCGCCTGGGCTCTTTTCCAGCCCGAAGCGGTTCGCCGAGTACTACCAGAAGCCGGTCGAAAAGAACGGTGACAAGGCCCAGCTGGACAAGCTGCGCCGCCGGGTCCGTCCGCTGATGATGCGCCGCACCAAGGAGCAGGTCATCCACGACCTGCCGCCGAAGCAGGAGCAGATCCTCGAGGTGGTGCTGAACCCGCGGCACCAGAAGGTCTACCAGACGCACCTGCAGCGGGAACGGCAGAAGATCCTGGGCCTGATCGACGACGTCAACAAGAACCGCTTCACCATCTTCCAGTCCCTCACCCTGCTGCGGCAGCTCAGCCTGGATCCTTCACTGATCGACCCCTCGCTCTCCGGGGTGCGGTCCAGCAAACTCGATGTGCTCTTCGAGCAGCTGGAGGACCTGGTGGCGGAGGGGCACCGCGCCCTGATTTTCAGCCAGTTCACCGGCTTCCTGGGCAAGGTCCGCGAGCGGCTCATCGAGGAGAACATCGAGTTCTGCTACCTCGACGGCAGCACCCGCAACCGCACCGACGTCGTCAATGAGTTCAAGAACGGCGCCGCCCCGGTGTTCCTGATCAGCCTCAAGGCTGGCGGCTTCGGGCTGAACCTGACGGAGGCGGACTACGTGTTCCTGCTGGACCCGTGGTGGAACCCGGCCTCCGAGGCGCAGGCCGTGGACCGCACGCACCGGATCGGGCAGGCCCGCAACGTCATGGTCTACCGGCTGGTCGCCAAGGACACCATCGAGGAAAAGGTCATGGCGCTCAAGGCCAGGAAGTCCCAGTTGTTCGCGGACGTCATGGAAGGCGACGCCCTCTCCGGCGGAGCGCTGACGGCCGAGGACCTGGCCGCGCTGTTCACCGACTGACGCGATTCAGCCGCCCCCTACAGCAATGCGGGGTCACGCAGCGCCGGTAAAACCCCTCAGGATGGGCGCGGAATGACCCCGCATTGCCGGAATCAGGCAGCGGCCGGCGCTGTCACGGACCGGGAGGCTGTCTGGTTCCGGAACCAGGTGGCCAGCTTCTTGCCCTTGCCCTTCCACCAGCTGTCCTCATCGCCGCCGTTCCGCCACCGGTAGATCACCATGACCATGATGAAGACCCCGGCGGCGACGTCGCGCCACGTCCCGCTGGCGGCATCGATCAGCACGCTGACGGCGCAGATCAGGATCGAGGGCCAGGCCAGTGTTGTGAAGACGGTGTTGGCCACGTAGCGGCGGTGGGACCGCGGCACCGAGAGGGCGCGGACCATGTCGAAGCAGACACAAATGACGACGACGGTCTGGCCCAGGGTCAGCAGGATGGAGCCCGTGAGCGATCCTGCGAACATGGTGAGGGCCTGCAGCCCGGAGTTCATGGCCTGCCCGCGATCAGTGCGGGTCCAGGTGCCGATTTTCCCGGCGAAGATGGATCAAACATGCGGTGCCCCCCGGCTGTCCTCGCTGTTTCGCCGGCTGTGATGCCAGGCGTTCCTGCACGACAATTCAAACGGCCGGGCGGCCCTGAAGTCACGCAAACCCTGTACCCGTCTTTCCGGACGGGTGCTACCCGGCCGCGCGGGCGAATACTTGCCCCGGGCCCGTCGACTACTTGGACGGCGCGGACCGGAGCATTCTCGCGGGCGGCGTCATTCGCCGTTCCGCGGCCGCCAGACGACGATGGCCTGGGACCGGGCCCGGGGTCGCTTGCCGCGGGCCAGGCTGACGACGTCGCCCGCGGCTCCGGCGGCGAAGATGCGGGACTCCAGGCCGCGGGGGCGGCGTTCGAGTTCTTCGTTCAGCTCGGCGACGCGCCGCTGCAGGGCTGCCACCTGGTTCTCCAGCTGGAGGATCCGTTTGATGCCTTCGAGGGAGACGCCCTCCTGCGAGAGCCGCTGCACCTCGCGGAGCATGGTGATGTCGCGCTGCGAGTAGCGGCGGGACTTGCCGGGGGCGCGGCTGGGCGAGACGATGCCCAGCCGGTCGTACTGCCGCAGCGTCTGGGGGTGCATGTCCGCCAGTTCCGCGGCGACGGAGATGACGAAGATCGGCTGCTCGTAGTCGATGGCCATGGCAGGCGTCCGCTTCTAGAGCCGGGCCTTGGCTGCCAGTTCGGCGCGGACGTCCTCGCCGGCGGTGGCCGCGGCAAAGGCCTGGACGGCCTCCTCGGCTTCCTTGTTCAGCTTCCGCGGGACGGCGACGTCGATGGTCACCAGCAGGTCCCCGGTGGCCTTGGCGTGCTTGACGCCGCGGCCCTTGACGCGGAGGGTGCGGCCGGACGGCGTGCCTGCAGGCACGCGGACCTTGACCTTGTCGCCGTCGATGGTCGGAACCTCGATGTCGGCGCCCAAGGCGGCCTCCGGGAAGGTGACCGGCACGTGGATGCGCAGGTTGTCGCCGTCGCGGACGTAGAAATCGTGCGGCTTCACCGAGACGGTGACCATGAGGTCCCCGTATCCGGCCGGACCGTATTGGCCCTTGCCGCGGACACGGACCTTCTGGCCGTCCTTGATGCCGGCCGGGACGCGCACGTCGATGACTTCGCCGTCCGGTTCACGCAGGCCGATGGTGGTGCCGCGGATGGATCCGGCGAAGGAAATGGAGGTCGACGCCGTCCGGTCCGCGCCTTTCTGCGGGGCCCGCTGGAACGACTGCCCGCCGCCGCCGAAGCCGCCGCCCGCTCCGCCGAAGAGATCGGCGAACTCCGGCGGAATGCCGCCGGAGGTGCTGTAGCCGCCGGAGTGGCGTCCGCCGCCGCCGGTGAACAGACCGCCAAAGAGGTCCTCGAAGCCGGCCCCGCCGCCGGCGCCGCCGCTACCTCCCGGGGCGAACCGGGCGCCGCCGCCCATCGCCCGGATGGCGTCATACTGCTGGCGCTCGTCGGCATCGGAGAGCACGGAGTAGGCCTCGGAGATGTCCTTGAACTTCTTCTCCGAAGCGACATTCCCCGCGTTGGTGTCCGGGTGGTGCTGCCGCGCGAGCTTCCGGTAGGCCTTCTTGATGTCGGCGTCGGAAGCGTCCTTGGCGACTCCAAGGATCTTGTAAAAGTCCTTGTCCACCCAGTCCTGGCTAGCCAATGGCGTTTCCTTTCAAAGTACAAAGAGTTAAGGCGAGAGAACCCCAAGAGCGGAGCGAGACAAGGGGCCCGGGAGTGGCATCGGGCCTACCGGAGCGTGACGGCTTGGTCCGCAGGACCAAAGCCGCCACGCGTAGGGGCGGGGCCCCTTGTCTCGCTTCGCGACAGGTTATTACGCCGGAACAGCCACGATGACCTGGGCTGCGCGGAGCACCCGGTCGCCGGACTTGTAGCCCGAGCGCAGGACCTGGCTGACGGTGTCGATTTCGACATCCGGTCCGGGCTGCTGGATGAGTGCCTCGTGGATCGTGGGGTCGAACTCCACACCGGTCTCATCGATGCGCACCAGGCCGTACGTCTTCAGCGCGTTCTCCAGCTTGGCGGCGATCGCCGCGAACGGCCCGTCCGAGAGGTCACCGTGCTGGCGGGCGGCGTCGACGTCGTCCAGGACCGGGAGCAGGGAGTTCAGGACGCCGATAACGGCCATCTCCCCTGCCACGGCACGGTCGCGTTCGACACGCTTGCGGTAGTTGACGTACTCGGCCTGCAGACGGCGCAGGTCATTCCTGAGCTCCTCCGCCTCCGCGCCGTCGGCACCCTGGGCCACGGACTCCGCGGCCGGCACCTCGACACTGTTGAGGATGTCCTCCGCCTGGGACAGGGCGTCCCCGGAGTCAGACTCCCCAGCGGCGGCGCGCTCCTGGTCCGGGTGGCGGGCCTGGCCGGTCTTCGGATCAACCTTGCGGTTGTCGTGGATGATCGGCTTCTGCGGCTCGTTCTCCCGCTGTTCAGCGTCGCGACGGCTCTCGGAAGAACCGTGCTCTTCTTCGTTACCGTGATGCGGCATGATTACTTCTTCTCGTCTTCGTCAACGATCTCGGCGTCGACGATGTCCTCGTCGGAGCCGGCTGCCTGCTCACCGGCGGGGTCACCCTGGGCGCCGGTGGCGCCGTCCGGGGAACCTGCCTGGGCGTAGATGGCCTCGCCGAGCTTGCTCTGGGAAGCCTGGAGCTTCTCGAACGCGGTCTTCACGGCGGCGTCATCGGTGCCTTCGAGCGCGGCCTTGAGGGCGTCGACGTCGGCCTTGACCTCGGTCTTGACCTCTTCCGGCAGCTTGTCGGCGTTGTCGGCGATCAGCTTGTCCACGGAGTAGGCGAGCTGCTCGGCGGTGTTGCGGGTGTCGGCTGCCTCGCGGCGGGCCTTGTCCTCTGCTGCGTGCTCTTCGGCGTCCTTGACCATGCGGTCGATGTCTTCCTTGGAGAGGCTGGAACCGCCCGTGATGGTCATGGACTGTTCCTTGCCGGTGCCCTTGTCCTTCGCCGAGACGTGCACGATGCCGTTGGCGTCGATGTCGAAGGTGACCTCGACCTGCGGGACGCCGCGGGGGGCCGGAGCGATCCCGGTCAGCTCGAAGGTGCCCAGCGGTTTGTTGTCGCGGGTGAACTCGCGCTCGCCCTGGAAGACCTGGATGGCCACGGACGGCTGGTTGTCATCGGCCGTGGTGAAGGTCTCGGAGCGCTTGGTCGGGATGGCCGTGTTGCGCTCGATCAGGTGCGTCATGATGCCGCCCTTGGTTTCGATGCCGAGGGAGAGCGGGGTGACGTCGATCAGGAGGACGTCCTTGCGCTCGCCCTTCAGGACACCGGCCTGCAGGGCTGCGCCGACGGCGACGACCTCATCCGGGTTCACGCCCTTGTTCGGCTCCTTGCCGCCGGCGAGTTCCTTGACCAGGTCGTAGACGGCCGGCATACGGGTGGAGCCGCCGACCAGCACGATGTGGTCGATCTGGGAAAGCTGGATGCCGGCTTCCTTGATGACGTCGTGGAACGGCTTCTTGGTGCGCTCGAGCAGGTCCTTGGTGAGGTCCTGGAACTTCGCGCGGGTCAGCTGCTCGTCCAGGTGTACCGGGCCGTCGGGGGTGACGGAGAGGTACTGGAGGGAGACGTTGGTGCTGGTCGAGGAGGAGAGTTCCTTCTTGGCCTGCTCCGCTGCCTCACGCAGACGCTGGAGGGCGATCTTGTCCTTGGACAGGTCGATGCCCTTGACCTTGAGCTGGTTCAGCAGGTAGTTGACCACGCGCTGGTCCCAGTCGTCGCCGCCGAGGCGGTTGTCGCCTGCGGTGGAGCGGACCTGGATGGTGGAGAAGTTGTCTTCGTCCTTGCCCACCTCGAGGAGGGAGACATCGAAGGTTCCGCCGCCAAGGTCGAAGACGAGGATGAGCTCGTCTTCCTTGCCCTTGTCCAGGCCGTAGGCCAGGGCGGCCGCGGTGGGCTCGTTGACGATGCGCAGGACCTTGAGGCCCGCGATTTCGCCGGCTTCCTTGGTGGCCTGGCGTTCGGCGTCGTTGAAGTAGGCCGGAACGGTGATCACGGCGTCCGTGACCTTTTCACCCAGGTAGGACTCGGCGTCGTTCTTGAGCTTCATGAGGATACGGGCGGAGATTTCCTGCGCCGTGTACTTCTTGTCGTCAATGGCGACGCTCCAGTCGGTGCCCATGTGGCGCTTGACGGAGGCAATAGTGCGGTCGATGTTGTTGACTGCCTGGCGCTTCGCGATCTCGCCAACCAGCACTTCACCGGACTTGGAGAATGCAACAACCGACGGCGTGGTGCGGCCACCCTCGGCGTTGGCAATGACGGTGGGCTCGCCACCTTCGAGAACAGAGACGACAGAGTTGGTTGTACCGAGGTCAATACCTACTGCACGTGACATGTGTTGCTTCCTTCTTTCCTTGGAAACTTACTGAGATGGCTACGGACCGCGGTGCTGCTAATGAGCTGGATCCAGCCGTTATTGAGTGATCTGCACTCAACTTTACTCAGGGCCGTTTCAAAGTCAATTCAAAGTTGAGCGCTGTACGCTCAACTTTGAATATGGCGGATGGCATGCAGGGCCACCGGACGGCCCGCTTCCGCGGAATTCCGGCTCTTTTGAGGCGGCGGCCGGGCTGGCCGCCGCCGATTTCGCTGAGCGCGAAGCCCTCCGCTTAGCGGTCCCGGCGGTCGGCCTCGCCCGCGGAGTCGTCCCGCGTGCGCGTCTTTTCGCCCGCATCGCCGGCGGTTCCGTAGTCGCCTTCGGGGTATTCGCCCTCCACAGCGGCGGGCGGCGTCGTGCCGGCACCTGCCGCGCCATAGTCGCCCTCGGGGTAGTCGCCCTCCTCCGCGCCGACGGCGGTGGCGCCACTGACGCCCGCCGCACCGTAGTCGCCGGTGGGGTATTCGCCTTCTGCGGCCTCGGGCGGGTTCTCCCCGGCCGTGCCGGCCTTGCCGTAGTCCCCCTCGACATACTGGCCCTCGGCGGCCTCGTCGTCGGATTCCGCTGCCGTTCGATCAAACTCGTTGTTTTCAGACATGGTTGGATCCTTCCTGGAAGCCTCGGCGCGCCCAGGCAGGCGCAGGGGCAGTCTATCGAGCACCCGCCGGGAGGCAACAGGGGCGGGCGGCTACTCCGCCGGCCCACCGTCCTGCGGGGCCGACGCGCTCAGACCCGCCAGACCCGCCAGCACGGCCAGATGGTGGGCGAACAGTTCATCCGGGGCGGCAAAGGTGTCGGCACCGTACTGGCCGAACACCTCAAAGCTGACGGCGCCGAACAGGGAGGTCCAGACCAGCGCGCCGCGCGCCAGCAAAATGTCGGGCACAGCCAGCCCCATGTCGCGGCGGATGCGCTCCAGGTCAGCGGCGAGCGGCGGCACGACGGCGGCCTGGCCGCCGGGCGCGACGAGTCTCCCGGCGCGGTAGGCGCCGTCGAGGAGCGACATCAGGGCATGGATGACCCGGGTGCCCGGGCCCGTGGTCCGCTCGGTCGGCGCCCGGTATCCGGGGACGGGACTGCCAAACAGGAGGCCGTAGCGGGCCGGCTCATGCAACGCCCAGCGCCGCACCGCGGAGCCCAGCGCGTTGAAGCGTCCGGCATGGTCGGCCTCGGGCAGGGCTGCCACGGCGGCGTCCACTTCGTCCCCCAGCTCGTTGTAGGCGTCAATAAGCAACAGCGTCAGCAGCTCCTCGCGGTTCTCCACATAGCGGTAGACCGCGGAGGAGACGACGCCGAGATCCCGGGCCACGGCGCGAAGGGACAGCGCGGCAGCCCCATGCAGCACGAGATGCTCCCGGCCGAGGCGCACAATATCGTTGATGGTCCGCTCCCGGGCGCGTTCCCGGGGTGTGGGCGGCTTTCCCGAGGGGGCACTGGCGGTCTGCGGCATGGTTCCAGCATTCCACAAACAAGAGCAGTGTCAACAAATGTGAGCAATGCTCTTGACTCCTGCCGGGACTGGCGGCATTCTGATTTCAGAGAGCACTGCTCTCAAACTAAGGCAGAGCCGGCAGGGCAGACCCGTGCCGGCAGCAGGCGATTGAACCCAGCGAAAGTGAGCACCCAATGTCCGAGTCCGAATCCCCCGAGGTCCAGTCCCCGGCACTGTACGTCGTCACTGGCGCCGGCCCGGTCGGCTGGACCGTCGCCGAACAGCTCGCCGCAGCGGGCCACCGGGTAAGGGTGCTCACCCGATCAGGCAGCGGGCCCGATCACCCGCTGATCGAGAAGCAGGCAGTGGACGTGTCCGACCCTGCACGGCTCGGCGGGCTGTTCCACGGCGCCACGGCCGTGTTCCACTGCATCCACGGCTCGCAGTACAGCGCGAAGGTCTGGGCGGCGGAACTGCCGGGGGCCGAGCAGGCCGTCCTGGCCGCGGCAGGCGAGGCCGGCGCCGTCGTCGTCTTCCCGGAGAGCCTGTATTCATACAGCGAGCCCGACCGGCCGATGACCGAAGAAGGTCCGCGCGAGGCGCGGGGCGGCAAACGCGGCGTCCGCACCGCGCTGCTGAAGGCCCGGGCGGCGTCCGCAACGGACACCGTGAGCGTGGCGGCGGGCGATTTCTTCGGCCCCAGGGTCCGGAATGCGCACGCCGGCGAGCGCATGGTGAAGCCGGTGGTGGCGGGCAAATCCCTGATGGTGATCGGCAATGCGGGGCTGCCGCATTCGTTCACGTATGTGCCGGATCTGGCCGCCGCCATGATCGTGGCCGCGAAGGACCGCACACTATGGAACACGGTCTGGCACGCGCCGACCGGCCCCGCACTGAGCCAGCGGGAGATCGCCGCGGCGTTCGCAGCCGCCGCCGGCGCCCGGGCACCGCGCGTGTCCGCCGTCCCGGGCTGGGCGCTGCGGACGATGGGCTTGTTCTCCCCCGGAACGCGGGAACTGGCCGAAACCCTGTACCAGTTCGAGAGTCCCTTCGTGATGGACTCGCGCGCCAGCGAGGCAGCCCTGGGGCTGCGGCCCACCCCGCTCAAGGAGGCAGCCGCCGCCACGGTTGCCTGGTGGGGGGACCAGGGCCAGTGACGGCGGCTGCGGTAGAGGGTTCCTGCGGGCAGCGTGCCGGCTAGCGGATTCCCGCCTCGGCTGCTTCCGGCTCCGGGGCGGACGGCAGGGCGCGTGCGGCGGCATCTGTCTCGGGGCGCCCCAGCTTGCTCGGCCACCAGATCCGCGGGCCGATGTCGTAGGCCAGGGCCGGGACCAGCAGGGACCGGACCACAATGGTGTCCAGCAGGACCCCGAAGGCCACAATGAACGCCAGCTGCACCAGGAACATGATGGGGATGACGCCCAGGGCCGCGAAGGTGGCCGCGAGGACTACGCCGGCGGAGGTGATCACCCCGCCGGTGACGCCCAGGCCGCGCAGGATGCCGGGCCGGGTGCCGTGCTTCAGGGATTCCTCCCGGACCCGGCTCATCAGGAAGATGTTGTAGTCCACCCCAAGCGCGACCAGGAAGACGAACCCGAAGAGGGGCACGGTGGCATCGGCGCCCGGGAACCCGAAGACGTTGTTGAACACGTAGGCGGAAACCCCCAGCGCGGCGCCGTAGGACAGGACCACCGAGGCGACCAGCAGGACCGGTGCCAGCACGGAACGCAGCAGGATCATAAGGATCACGAGGATGACCGCGAGGACCACCGGGATGATGGTGACGAGGTCACGCTGGGCGGTGGTGTTCGTGTCCAGCGCAGTGGCGGTCACGCCGCCGACCAGGGCGCCGTCGTCAACCTTGTTGAGTTCCTGGCGGAGGGCCACCACAACGTTTTCGGCCTCGTTGGAGTCCGCGGCGAAGTTCAGCGTCGCGTTGATCAGGACCTTGCCGTCCCGCACCGCGGGAGCCGTGGGGGCGGCGGGAGCGCCCGGGGCAGCCGGTGCGCCCGCGATGATCGGCACGCCGCCGTCGGCCAGCAGGTACGCGTCACCGACGCCGTCGGTCGCCTTGGTCTGTTCCAGCACTTCCTGCGCCTTGGCCTCGTTGGCGACGATCACGACAGGGCTGCCGGTTCCGGCGTCGAAATGCCGGGCCAGGGCGTCCTGGCCGTCAACGGCGTTGGAGGCGGTGAGGATGACATCGGTCTGCGGAACCCCGTTGGCCTTGAGCTGCAGGACGCCGGCGGAGGCCACCAGGAGAAGCAGCACGGAGGCGGTCCAGACGGTCCGGGGCCGGCGGGAAACGAGGGAACCGGTGGCGCGCCAGAGGCCCTTCTGCCCCTCAAGGCCGGTGATAATTGCAGGCTCGCGTTCAGTCTCCGGGAGCAGCCTGGGGAGGAACGGCCAGAACGCGGCGCGGCCCAAAAGTGCCAGCAGAGCCGGCAGCAGGGTGAGGGCCGCGAAGAGCGAGCAGAGGATGCCCGCGGCGGCTACCGGGCCGAGGGCCTTGTTGGAGTTGAGATCGGAGAACAGCAGGCAGAGAAGCGCGATGATGACCGTGGCGCCGGAGGCAACGATGGGTTCCCACGAATTTTTCCACGCCGTCAGCGCGGCGGCCGTGCGGTTGGTGGTGTGCGTCAGCGCCTCGCGGAACCGGGACACGTAGAGCAGCGCGTAGTCCGTGGCGGCACCGATCACCAGGATGGACAGGATGCCCTGGCTCTGGCCGTTGAGCTGGATCCAGCCGAGCTTGGCCATGCCGAAGACCAGCAGGATGGCGGCGCAAAGGGCGAAGACCGAGGTGAAGAGGACGACAATCGGCAGCAGCAACGAGCGGTAGACAACCAGCAGGATCACGAACACCGCACTGAGTGCCGCGAGCAACAGGATGCCGTCAATGCCGGCAAAGGCACTGACGAGGTCCGCCGTCAGCCCGGCCGGACCGGTCACGAAGGTCTGCATGCCCTCCGGGGCGGACGCCTGCACCTCGTCGCGGAGCTCCTGGACGACTTCCTTTACCTCGCCGGCCGAATCGATCGGGACCACAAACTGCACGGCTTTGGCATCCTCGGACGGAATGGGGCCGATGACGGTGCTGCCGGCGCCGACGGCCTCCAGCTTGCCCTTGAGGGCCGCCACCTCACCGAGCTGGTCCGGGGTGAAGGCGGATCTGCTCTCAATGACAATGACGGCGGGGATCTCGTTGGTGTCCCGGAACTTGGCCTGCCAGTCCTGGACCTCCGTGGCCTCGGCTCCGGCCGGCAGGAAGGACGCCTGGTCGTTCGAGGAAACCTCGTCCAGCCGGCCAAAGGTGGGGCCGCCGATCCCGGCGATGGCCAGCCAGGTGATGACGAGCAGGACGGGAACCAGCCAGCGCAGCCAGAAGGGGACGCGGGCACTGCCGGGTTGGGTCTTGTTCATGGTTCCTTCTGGTGCTTGCCTCGGAGGAGTAGAATTGAGTCCATAATAGACTATCTCCACAATGGAGATAACCCTTACGGGATCAAAACTTGGGAAAACCGCGTGACCTCCCCGGGCTTAGCCGGGTCAATGCCGCGTGGCGCTGAAGTAAACTCCGGAGGGCGCGCTCTGCGGAGCAGGCGTCACAGGCAACAGCAGAGAGGAGGGTGCACCGTGACCATTGATCCCCCGGGACGCCCCGAATCTTCCGGGCCGCCGCCGCTGGTGCGGCTGCTGCAGGAGTTCAGTCTGGAGGCCAACCGCTACGTGGATTCCGCCGGCGGCCGCAACGACATGCACCGGACAGACCTCAACGCCCTCGCCGTGATCATGCAGCACACCGCGAGGAACCAGATCGTCACCCCCGGCGTGCTCCGCAAGGAACTCCACCTGAGCTCACCCGCCACCACGGCGCTGATCGACCGGCTGCACAACTCCGGCCACGTGGTCCGCGAACGGCAGGGTGCGGACCGCCGCCAGGTCCAGCTCCGGATGACGCCCAAGGCCTACCGCGACGGCGGCGCGATGTTCCAGCCGCTGGCCCGCCACATGGCCGCCGCGATGGCCGAATTCACCCCGGCGGAACTGGAGATCGCCACCCGGTTCATGACCTCGATGATCGAGGCCACGGTCAGCGCCGGGCAGGAGGCGGCGCAGCAGACGGTGCCGCCGCCAACGGGACCGCATCCAACTGCACCGCAGTAGTTGACGTTTCCGGACGTCCGGACGGCAGTATCCTCCAGCCAGCCGGGCGGCCCACCCAGACAGCGGCCACGGCCAGCCCCAGCGGGACCGCGAGCGCCGAGCCGCTGAACAGCAGCACCGCCAGCATCACTCCGGCGGCCACGATAACGCCGAACCAGGCCGGCGTCCGGGCGGGCAGCAGACGGATCCCGGCCAGCAGCCCAAACGCTGTCACGGCGGTGAAGCAGGCCGACGCCGCGGCGATCTGGAACTGCATACTGCCCAGCCCGGCCGCGGCGGCCCCGAAGGACAGGAACGTCATTCCGGCCAGCAGCCCAAGGCTGGCCCTTGGCACCTGGCCCGGACCGGCGCCCCGCGCGAACGCCCGCGGCAGCACGCCGTCGGACGCCAGGCTGGCACCCAGCCGGCTGGCGCCGGCGACGAAGGTGTTGATCGGGCCGAAGGTCAGCACCGCGGCGGCGACGGCGGTCAGCGGGGCCGCGAGTCCGCCCAGCCCCTTCTCCAGCAGCAGCGCGATCGGGACGTCGCTGCCCGGAAGGGCCGGGCCCAGGACGGCGACCGAGGCGGCGGCCACGCCAAGGTAGACCACGCCGACCACGACCAGGGTGAGCCAGGTGGCCCGCTTGAGGTCCCGTTCCGGGTCTCGGAATTCGCCCGCGAGATGCGTGACCGCCTCCCAGCCGGCGAAGCAGAAGAACAGCAGGCTGGCCACCCCGCCCACGGCCCAGTAGCCATGCGGCGCGAACGGTTCGAAGTGTTCCGCCCGGGCAAACGGCGCAGCCAGGGCCACGGCCAGGGCCAGCAGTCCGACCAGCAGCACCATCAGGACGAACTGGATGCCGCTGGACATCCGGATCCCCACGGCATTGCCCGCAAAGGCGGCAGCCAGCAGCAGCGCGGCAGCGACCAGCGCCGTCCCGCGCCCGCCGCCGAGGGCATGGGCGATGTAGTTGCCGCCGATCACGGCCGTCGCCGGAGCGCCGAAGGGGATGGCGAAGTAGAAGAGGTAGCCGGCCACGGCCGAGGCCCGCCGGCCGTAGGCCCGCGTGACGAAGTGCGCGATCCCGCCGGCGTCGGGCTGCTGGCGGCTCATCTCCGCGAAACTGAAGGCCACGGGGGTGCAGAACACGAGCAGCAGGGCCCAGGCCAGGAGCGACGCCGGCCCCGCTTCCCTGGCGGCGATGGCCGGGAGCACCAGGATTCCCGAGCCCAGGATCGCCCCGACATAGATGCCGGTGGCCCGGAACAGGCCGAGCCCTGCCTTGCTGCTGTTGGTCTTCACTCCTCTAATCATCCGCACAACCGCCCCGGCCAGAAGCGGCAAAACTGACGGCCACACGCGAAATCCTGCCTTCTTGCCGGCTGCTTTCCCCGCTTGCCCCCGCTTCTGCCGCTTTGAAGCCGCGAGGCGGTAGCGTTTCCTTATGAGTGCGCAGCAGCCTGACGATGTGTACAGCCACGGCCACCACGAGTCGGTGGTCCGCGCCCATGCCTCCCGGACGGCGGAGAATTCCGCGGCGTTTGTGATCCCGCACCTTACCCCCGGGGTTTCGGTGCTCGACGTCGGCTGCGGGCCGGGCAGCATCACCTGCGATTTCGCCGGGCTCGTCTCCCCCGGGAAGGTCACCGGGCTGGACCGCTCGCCCGAAGTGATCAGCCAGGCGGCCGCCCTCGCCGCCGAGCGCGGCGTGCAGAACGTCGAGTTTGTCGCCGGCAACATCTACGACCTCGACTTCGAGGACGAAACGTTCGACGTCGTGCACGCCCACCAGGTCCTGCAGCACCTCACGGACCCGGTTGCTGCGTTGCGGGAAATGCGCCGCGCCGCCAAGCCCGGCGGGATCGTGGCGGTGCGCGACGCCGATTTCCACGGCATGAGCTGGTACCCGGCCGTCCCCGAGCTTGATGAATGGATGGAGCTCTACCAGCGGATCGCCCGCCGCAACGGGGCCGAACCCGATGCCGGCCGGCGCCTGGTCTCGTGGGCCCAGGCCGCCGGGTTCACCGACGTCGCGCCCTCCAGCAGCAACTGGCTCTACGCCACCGGCCAGCAGCGCCGCTGGCAGGCCCGGGTCTGGGGTGAACGTGTGCTGCACTCGGCCTTCGCGGACCAGGCGCTCGAGTACGGCTTTGCCAACGCCGCCGACCTGGCCCGGATTTCGGCCGGCTGGCACCGCTGGGGTTCCACCGATGACGGCTGGTTCCTGATCCCCAACGGCGAGGTGATCGCCAGGGCGTGAGTGCCCCGGCCGGGGCGGCCATCTATTCCGGCAGCGCGGGAAGCGTCACGCCGGCGTTGTCGCCCATGCCGCCGTTCTCGCTGAATCCGACGACGCCGATCTTCACGTCCTCGGCCCGGTGGACGTCGGTCATGGTCGCGGTGCGCGCCCCGCCCTCCACCATGCCGGCAGGGAAGCCGTCCACGGTGACGCCCCAGCGGTAGGGCTCCGGCCCATCAGGTTCCCATGTTATTTGGACGGTGCTGATGCCGTCCGCGTGGGCTGTCACCACCACGCCCACGTTGACCGGCGCGGCGGGGAGCCCGTCCCGCGGGCCCCGGTCGATGTGGACCCCGGTTGATGCCGTCGACAAGCCTCCCGTGGCATGGATGATCCGCACTGTCGCGGCGCCCTCGAACACGGCGGAATAGCTGTGGGTCGCCACCGGGATCGGACCCACCTCGTCAATGACACCGTCGCCGTCGAAATCCCATTCGTACTGCGCAATGTTGACCCCGCGGGGCAGCGATTCCGAGACGTTGAAGGTGATCGTCTGGCCGGGCATGGCGTAGTAGTCGGGGTTGGCGAACCGTGCCGCGGGCAGGGGCACGGCGGCTTGGCCCGCTGCACTCCCCGGATTCGCCGCAAACGGCGTCGTGGCGGCCGTCTGTCCCGGGACAGCCTTCTGGGATGCCGCAGCCGCCGTGGCGGCTGCGGTCTGCGGGACAGTTTCTGACGGCTGTCCGGACCCTGGCAGCGCGCAGGACGAGGCGGTCAGCAGGACGGCCCCGGCCAGCAGCGCTCCGACAATCCTGTCCATCGACTCCCCCAAGCCCGGCTGTCCGCACTGAGACCGTGCAGTTGACTGCATCCTAGCCTCCCGCGGCCGGGCTGTCTCCATGCATCGGGCGGTGGGCGACGGAGCTGGCGGGGCGGGGTCAGCGGGGGATGATCCGGAACAGGAACTTCGTCTTGACCATCGTCCACACCAGGCCCAGCACCAGCACATAGGCACCCGTATTCAGCCAGACGTTGCCCAGGTGCAGCACGGGAATATTGGCCACGGCCAGGATCAGGAACACATGGATGATGAACACATACAAAGTGGCCTGCCCCAGCGGGATCAGGAACCAGCCCAGCGCCCGTTCCAGCAGCTTCCAGTAGGCGGTTAAGAGGGTGTAGGCAGTGATGACCACCAACACGACATTGAGCAGCCGCCCCGCACCCAGATACGTCCGGCCGAAATAGCCGCTGTAGAGCGTCTGGTGCAGGGCGTCCGGCAGCAGTGCCAGCCGGACGTCGTAGGCGTTGGACAGGTAGGGGCTGGACCAGGCGAACAGTGCAAAAAGGACCGTCAGCAGCGCACAGAGTGCCAGCACACCCTTGTGGCGGGAAAACCACTCCACGAGGGGCCTGCGGTAGTAGCCGGCGGTCAGGCCCACGACAAAGAGGATCTGCCAGACCATCAAGGGAAAGGAATCTTCGAACTGGGAGGGCAGGACTCGGATCCGGGACAGGGCCCCCACCGTGTAGACGGCGGCGCTGACGAGCAGAACCAGCCATGCCAGCTTGCGGGACAGCGCCCACAGGATCAGGGGGCTGAGCAGCAGGAGTACGACGTACAGGCCCATGATGTTGAACTGCCACGGGCCGAACTCGAGCAGCAGGATTTTCGGGATCAGCCAGGCCGGGACCGGAAACTGCAGCAGCCCCTCCACCTCCGAATACAGGTCATAGCTGCGGCCGGCCGCCGCGGTGCCCACCGCGCCGGTCCCCTGGTCGGTGAAGGCGGTCAGGACCGAGCTCTGGACCAGCGGGAGGAGACTGATAGCGAAGACCGTCATGACGACGGTCAGGGCCGTGACGTAGAGCTTCCAGGAGCGGCCGGCGGTTTTGTCCACCACGTCCCCGAGGTTGTCGGTGATCCTTGGCCCGTAGACCATGCCCAGCACCGCGCCGGAAAGCAGGACAAAGAATTCCGCGCCGGACACCGCGCCGATCGTTTCCTGGGTCAGCAGCTGGAACAACGAGGTGAGGCCAACGTGGTTCACCACCACAAACAGGATGGCCATGCCGCGCAGCATATCCACGCGCCTGTCCCTGGCGTGCTCGTCCTGGTAGGCCCACGACCGTGCGGCCGGCCAGCGGAACGGGAGCACCCACAAGGCGGCGGCCAGCATCAGCCCCGCCGCCGCAGCCAGCCACGCCCAGCCACCGGCAATTACCCTGCCGCCCGATGAACTGCTGGCAGCGTCCCCGCCCCCTCCCGCCGTCGGCGTTCCCATCAGGAAGCGGGCCTCCCCGAGCCCGGTTGCCAGCGCCGAAGCGGTGCCCGATTCCGCCGTCAGGCGCCAGTCGATGGCCACCTCACCGGAGGCGCGCAGTTCAACGGTTTCGTTCCACAGCACTGCCCCGACGTTGTTGTATCCGGCGGCCGGAGACGCGAGTATCTGGCTCAGCCAGGCGCGTTTAATGTCCCCTTCACTGGGCCCGCCGTTTGCCGGGCTGTAGAAGGCCCCCGTTTCGAGCAGCAGCGGCTTGGCCCTGGCGACGGCATAGCTGGCGTAGAAGTTTGAGTCCGCAGCGGCCTGGACCGGCTGCGCGGGTCCCAGCATGCGGGTAAGACCGTCCGCGGCAGGCAAGGAGTTGACCGGCGGCCCGCCGGCGGAGTCGTCATGGAACGCGGACAGGCCAACCCAGTCCACGGCGTCATCCCCGGGGTAATACGGCGCGTAAGCCGCATCCTCAAGGTTCCAGGCACCGTCGGCATTCGTGTCCAGGGCGTCGAAGCCCGGGCTGCCGGGCTGTGCAACGTCCGGAGCCTGGACAAAGGGGTAGTCCCTTCCCTGGAACGGCGACCAGACCATGACGGGCTTTTCCAGCGTTCCGCGCACCGCGGCCGTCACGGCACGAAACGCCGCAGTGTACTCAACCGGCTTCTGGCCCCAGGCCGCCCAGCCCGCATTCATGTCGGGGGCGAAGCGGATGAACAGACGGCCCGTGAACCCCTCGGCCATGACTTTCATTTCCTGCGCCAGCGCGGCTGAGGTCTCCGTGTCGACCTGCGCCAGGGGAACCCTCGGATTGACCGTGATCAGTGCATCGGCGCCGGCGGACCCCGCCTGTTCCAGGAACTGCGGGATGAAGGTCTTTTCGTCCTCCTGGACCGGCAGCGACATTTCGTGGGCATAGAGCGCGGCCGGTTTCCCCAGGCGCCGCGCGTACTCGGCGGCCGAATCCTTCGACCAGTCAAGCTGCACCCCCCACAGCGGCCCCGTTCCCGTCTCCGCTGGAGTCTCGCGGTCCGCTGCCCCGGCTGCGCCGAGAACCGTGCCTGGCCTGCTGGCCTGCGCCGATGCTCCGGAAACGGCCGTGAACGGCAGGGCCAGAAGGAGGAACAGCAGGAGGGATAACGCGCGGCGCAGTTTCACAGTCGCAATAGTAGCCACACGGCACCGCGCAGCCTCTTTCGGCCGCGGCTGAGCCGGGAAGGGGCGGCGAAACCAGTACCCGTTGACCGTCAGCGGCAGGCCGTTGTCCACATAGCCTCGGTCCGCCCTGGAGCTCGGACGGCGGGCTTCCTAGCATCAAGACATGATCATCCAAGCAGGGTTCGACTTCGAGATACTCGCCCGCCCGTTGATCTTCCAGCAGGGAAGACTCACGCCCAGGCTCGTGCTGATTTGCCTGGACGCGGACATGCAGCTGGACAGCGTGGACGTTGTCGCCAACCACTTCGAGGGCTGCGTGGCCCAATTTCACGATGCCGTCCTGGCCGCGCTGGATCCGAAATGCACCAAGTACTTCGCGATCGCCCACCCCGGCAGCCTCAGTGAAGACTTCCGCTTTTCGGACCCGATCCTGGACGAGGTCCGCATCCTGGAATCGAAGGCCGCCGAACGGGGGATGCAGTTGATTGGCCACATCGTCATCGACGAAACGGGTTATTGGTCCACCCGCGCGCGCATGTACTTTGATCAATATCCGAGACACAACGACCTTCCCAGGACCATGCTGCACTGGTCCCGTTCGAAGCTGATCCGCTGCCTCTGCGCCAGGGGCGACCCAGCGTGCGGACCTGCCGGCGTGCCGAACGGCCGGGGCGTGACGGCGTTGTGACGCGAAGGCCGCGGGCAGCCCCGCCCGCGGCCGTACACTAAATCAGTGCAACCTTCCCTGTGGCTGGCCCTGGCGGGCGCCGGCGTCCTGATCAGCTTCACGCCCGGTGCGGGCGCCATCAACACGATGAGCAATTCCCTGAACTCCGGCTTCCGGCGTTCCATCTGGGGCATCCTTGGCCAGCAGGCGGCCCTGGTGGTGCACATCGTGATCGTGGCCCTCGGCGTCGGGGTGCTGGTGGCCAGTTCGCCGGTCGCGTTCAACGTGATCCGCTATGCCGGCGCCGCCTACCTTGTCTACCTGGGCATCCAGCAGTTCCGGCACAAACCCGATCTGGACCAGGAGAAGGCCGCCGCGCTGCGCAACGAGCCGGCCTTCTCCATGTTCCGCCGCGGCCTGTGGGTCAACCTGCTGAACCCCAAGGCGATCGTATTTTTCCTGGCCTTTATGCCACAGTTCATCCGCCCGGAACAGCCGCTGCTGCCGCAGTACCTGGCCCTGTCCGCCACCGTGATCGTGATCGACATCCTCGTCATGTGGTTCTTCTTCGCCGCTGCCGCCAAGTCCTTCCAGCGCTTCACGCACGATGCCCGCGGGCAGCTGATCCTCAACCGGACGTTCGGCGTGCTGTTTATGGCCGTGGGGGTCCTCCTGGCCCTCATCCACTGACAGAGCCGACTGCCAGTCACGGCTGCACGGAACTCAGCTTCCGCAGGTCGGCCTTCCTGATCTTGCCGCTGGCCGTCCGGGGCATCTCATCGACAAACACCACGGACTTGGGGATTTTGTAGCGTGCCAGGCGTCCTTCCAGATACCGTCTGAGCTGCTCTTCAGTGAGTTGGGCACCCTCGCGCAGCAGAACGACGGCCCGGGGCACTTCACCCCACTTCTCATCCGGCACGCCAATCACGGCCACGCTTCCCACCGACTCGAGTTCCGTGATGGCCTGTTCCACTTCGGCAGGATAGATGTTCTCGCCGCCGGAAATGATCATGTCCTTGATCCGGTCCGAGATGAAGACGAACCCGTCGTCGTCTTTGTATCCCATATCGCCTGACTTGAACCAGCCGCCCTCTGCATAAGACTCGGCGGTGGCGTCAGCCCGGTTCCAGTACTCGGGAAGCACGTTCGGGCCCTTGATCTGGATCTCGCCGACCGTCCCCGGCGCTGCGGTGCTCCCGTCAAAGCCGGCGATCCGCACATCCGTGAAGAACTGCGGAAGCCCGGCCGACCCAGCTTTGTCTCTGGACCGGGCCGCCGGCAGGGTTGTGGCGCCCGGTGCTGTCTCGGTCATGCCGTAGCCGTTGGAGAACCGCAGGCCGCGCGCTTCGTACGCCTCCAGCACCCGCATCGGCACCGCTGAACCGCCGCAGGTGAGCTTGTTCAAGGAGCTGAGGTCCGCGGTGGCCCAGGCCGGGTGCTCGGCGAGCATCTGATAGGTGGTGGGCACCCCGCTGATGGTGGTCGCCCGGTGCCGCTCAATGAGTTCTAGTGTCCGGCCGGGGTCGAACTTCGGCTCCAGCACCACAGTCCCTCCCTTCAGGAGGGTCGGCAGGACGCCCATGTCCAGCGACGCCACGTGGAACATCGGCGAAATCATCAGCGCCACGTCCTGCGAGGAGAAGTCGAAATCAACGATCACGTTGATGCAGTTCCATGTGACGTTGCCGTGGGTCAGCAGGGCACCCTTGGGCCGGCCGGTGGTACCGGAGGTGTAGAGGATCATGGCACCGTCGTCCAGAGTGACCGCTTCATCGACCGGCTGGTCCGAGCCGGAGGCCACCAGGTCCTCGAAGTCCTCCACCGGCGTCGCTCGCCCGGTGGGTCCACCCTTCACCGCCTGGCCGCTGCCGGCGCCCGCATCGTCGGCGACGGCCACGAGGGTCGCCACCGCCGTTCCGTCAGCCCCGCGGGCTGCCAGCTCGCCGAGGCTGCCGGCATGGATAAGCACCCCGGCGCCGCAGTCCTGCAGCTGGAACTGGATTTCCGGCGGTGCCAGCCGCGTGTTGAGCGGGACGAAGATGGCGCCCACGGTTCCGCAGGCAAAGAGGGTCTCCAGGAAGGACGGGTGGTTCTCGCCCAGGTAGGCAACCCTGTCCCCCTTGGCCACGCCGCGGTCCCTCAGGGCGTTGGCGAGGCGGACTGCCCGGTCAGCGAACTGTTCATAACTGAGTTCCCGGTCCCCGCTGATCAGGGCGGTTTTGCTGCCGGACTTCGGGCGGCGACGCTGCAGCCACGAGCCGATGCCAAAATTTTCCACGGCGAATCCTTTCTACTGTGAGGTTAGCCCGTTTGACAGGGCCCGATGAAGGGTCAGGCCTGGACGGTCTGGAGGTCGTTGTTCTTCGGTTCCCGGGTCAGCAGGATGAAGACGATGGAGACCACCGACATGGTCGCCAGGTACCAGACCACCGATCCCGTGTCCTGGCCTGAGTCCTTGAAGATCTGGGCCACGATGCCCGGGGTGAACCCGGCGCCCAGCAGGGTTGCCAGCTGGTAGCCCAGAGACGCGCCGGTGTACCGGGAGGTGGTGCCGAATTGCTCGGACACGAACGCCGCCAAAGGACCGAACAGCGTGGAATGGATCATCAGGCCGATCGCGAACGCCACGAAGATCAGCATGATGTTGTTGGAGGAGAGCAGCTGGAACATCGGCACCAGGTAGATGACGAACAGAACCAGTCCGCCGATCATCACCGGCCGCCGGCCCACCTTGTCGGAAAGCCGGCCGCCCATGATCACGAACACGATGGAGACCAGCGAGGCAGCGGCGAAGGCGTACAGCACGCCCTGGCGGTCGGCGCCCTGGGAGACGGCGTAGGTCACCGAGAACGTGGCCAGGACCACCTGGAGCCCGAAGCCCGCGGCGCCGGCGAGCATGGTGAAGATCAGCGTCTTCGGCCGCCGCAGCACCTGCACCAGGGGTGCGGCCTGCTTTGCCGTGGTTCCGGCGCCGTTCCCCTGCGCCTCGTTCTCCCGTTCAGCTTGCTCCTGCTCGGCCTTTTCCTGCTCGATGGCGGCCGTGAAAATCGGGCTTTCGGACACTTTAAGCCGGACGAACATGCCCACGCCCAGCAGCACGAAGGAGAGCAGGAACGGCACCCGCCAGCCCCAGGCGAGGAACTGGTCGTCCGGCAGGGCAGAGAATGCGCCCATGACCAGGGTGCCCAGGACGGCGCCGGTGGGCGCCCCGGCGTTGACGAACGAGGCGGCGAAACCGCGTTTGCCCGATTCGGAGTGCTCCAGCGCCATCAGGGCGGCCCCGCCCCATTCGCCGCCGACGGCGATGCCCTGGAAGACGCGGAGAATCACGAGGAGCACCGCACCCCACGGCCCCGCCACGGAGGCACCCGGGACCAGGCCGATGAGCGTGGACGCCACGCCCATGACCAGCATGGAGATGATCAGCATGCCCTTGCGGCCCATCCTGTCGCCGAAGTGGCCGAAGATGATGCCGCCTAGCGGGCGGGCCACGTAGCCCGCTGCAAAGGTGCCGTAGGCGGCCACAACGCCCACCCAGTCGTCCATGCCGCTGAAGAAGACCTTGGGGAAGACGACCGCCGCGGCCGTGGCGTAGAGGAGGAAGTCGTAGTACTCGATGGTGCTGCCCAGGTAGCTGGAGGCAATGACCGTGCGTGCTTCCTTGCGTCGCTCGGCGGTGCCCATCGCTTGAAGCTGAGTGAGTCCTGACATGGTTGTTCCTTTGAACAGAGGGAGGGTTCGTGGAGGGGTTTTACTTGTAGAAGCGGGCAAGGAATTCGGCGACGACGGCGGGGCGCTCCTGGCCCTCGATCTCGATGGTGTTGGCGACCTTGATCTGGGCTCCGCCCTTGACCTCGGTGACTTCGCTGATGGTGGCCCGCATGCGGATCCGCGCGCCTACCTTGACCGGGGATGTGAAGCGGACCTTGTCCAGCCCGTAGTTGACCTTCGTGGTGACGCCGTCGACGTCGAACAGCTCGCCCCAGAAGGGGATGATGAGCGAGAGGGTGAGGAAGCCGTGGGCGATTGGGGCGCCGAATGGGCCGTCCTTGGCGCGTTCCGGGTCAACGTGGATCCACTGGTCGTCTCCGGTGGCGTCGGCGAACTTGTTGATCTGGTCCTGGGTGATTTCGCGGTACTCGGTGACCCCGAGATCGGTGCCGGCGAGGGTGAGCAGTTTGTCGAAATCGACGACGAGATTGGGCATGGTGTCCTCCTGGAGGGCTGGGTGGGGTAGGGAACTGTCCGACGGCGGTGCCGGAGCGGGGGTGCGCTGGTTCCGTTGGGTGCCGGGGTCAGCGGGTGAAGGCGCTTTCGCCGGTCAGGGCCCGGCCGACGATGAGGGCGTTGATTTCGTGGGTGCCTTCGTAGGAGTAGACGGCCTCGGCGTCGGCGTGGAAACGTGCGACGTCGGTCTCAAGCGTGATGCCGTTGCCGCCGACCACTTCGCGGGCCAGGGCCACGGTTTCGCGCATCAGCAGGGACGTCTGCATCTTGGCCAGGGCGGAGTCCTGGTCCCGGTAGATGCCCTTGGACTGCTGTTCGGTCAGCCGCACCACCAGGGACAGCGCCGACGTGACGTTTCCGAGCATCCGGGCCAGTTTTTCCTGGACCAGCTGGAAGGATCCGAGTGGGCGTCCGAACTGCCGGCGTTCGGTGACGTAGCGCAGGGCCGCCTCGAACGCGCCGGCCGCGATGCCGGTGGCGATCCAGGCGACGTCGGAGCGCATTGCGCGCAGCATTGCCGCGACGTCCCGGAATGAGTCCACATTGTGCAGGCGCATCGATTCGGGCACCCGCACGCCATCGAGGGTGATGTGGGCGTTCTGCATCATCCGCAAGGCCGTCTTGCCGTGGATCTTCTCCAGCGTCACGCCGAGGGCTTCCCGCTCGACGAGGAAGGCTTTGACCTGGCCGTCGGCCACGTCGCGGGCAAACACGGCCAGGACGTCCGCGGTGGCGGCACCGCCGATCCAGCGCTTGGCGCCGTCGAGGACCCAGACGTCGCCCTCACGGCGGGCCGTTGTGGACAGCCCTCCGGCGATGTCGGAACCGGACTCCGGCTCGGTCAGCGAGAAGACGCCCTTCAGCGAGAAATCGATGACCTTCGGCATCCACTCGGCCTGCTGTTCCGCGGAGGCCCCGACCCGGATGGCGGTCCGGAACAGTCCGGCCTGGGCTGTGTAGAAGGTGGCGAGCGAGGCGTCGGTGCGGGCGAGTTCGAAGATCCGGAAGCCCTGGTAGATTCCCCGGGCCGGCGTCCGCTCCGCACCGGGGGCGCCGGTCAGTTCTGCCGGTTCCATCAGGTCCAGGCCGATCAGCGGCTGCGCCAGCTCGTCCGGGAATTCTCCGCGTTCCCAATGGTCCGCCAGCAGCGGCCGGGCCTGCTCGTCGAGGAAGGTCCGCAGCCTGCCCAGCACGCGCCGCTCGTCCGCGGTGAGCAGGGACTCGGCGTCGTAATAGTCGCAGACTCCGTACAGCCTGGCTTGGTTGACCGCGTTGACGGTCCGGTCCGTCTCTACTGACATTTCAGCCTCCCAGTCCAAGCAGGCGGACGGCGTTGTGTTTGAGGATCTTGGGCCGGACCTCGTCCTTGAGCGGCAGGTCCGCGAAGGCACCCAGCCATTTCTGCGGGGTGATGAGCGGGAAGTCGGTGCCGAAAAGGACCTTGTCCTGCAGCACGGAATTGGCCATCTTCACCAGCGATTCCGGGAAGTACTTGGGGGACCAGCCGGAAAGATCGATGAACACGTTGGACTTGTGGGTGGCGATGGAGTTGGCCTCGTCCTGCCACGGCACGGACGGGTGGGCCATGATGATCTGCAGCCCCGGGAAGTCCGCCGCGACGCCGTCCAACAGGAGCGGGTTCGAATAGCCGAGCTTGATGCCGTAGCCGCCGGGGAGTCCGGCGCCCATGCCGTTCTGGCCGGTGTGGAAAATGGCCGGGAGACCGAGTTCCTGCAGCGCTTCCCAGAGCGGGTAGAACTGTTCGCTGGAGGGGTCGAAGCCCTGCAGGGACGGGTGGAACTTGAACCCGCGGGCCCCCAGGTCGATGGCCTGGTGCTTGGCGCCCTGGATGGCCTCGGCGCCGGTGCGCGGGTCCACGCTGCCGAAGGGAATCAGGACGTCGTTGTTCCGGGCGGCGCCGGCGATGAGGTCTTCAATGCTGTTGGGCTCGTGCTTGAGCTGGGTGCGGGCATCCACGGTGAAGACGACGGCGGCCATGTTCAGTCCGCGGTAGATTTCGGCGATCCGGTCCAGTGACGGGGTCCGGTCCTCGGCCTTGAAGTATTTGGCGGATGCTTCGGTCAGGGCCGGCGGCAGGGATTCGTGGCCGTGGCCGTCCACCTCAAGGTGGACGTGCATGTCGATCGCGTCGAGCTTCGCGGGGTCGATGCCGAGTTCATAGCGCTGGGGGGCCATGTCAGCGGACCTCGGCCGGTTCGGGCTTGAGGTCTTCCGGAAGCGGCAGGAAATCCTCGCCGACGCTTTGCAGCTTGTCGCCGAAGAGCGCGCCAAAGTCTTCCACGAGGTCCCGGTAGCCCCAGCCGCCCTCGCGGTACTCGGTGACGGCGGCCTCTGGGTGGGTCCAGAGCTGCAGGCGGTCCCCGCCGGCGCCGATCGCCTGGCCGGTGATGCCCGCCGCCTCGTCGGAGGCGAGGAAGGCAATGAGCCCGGCGACGTCGTCGGCGGTTCCGAACCCCAGATCGTGCCGGAAGAAGGCCGGCATGGCCTCGCCGCGCTCGTCCGCTTCGACGGCCTTCTGGAAGTACGGGACGGTCTTGGTCATGGCGGTGGCGGCCACCGGGATGACGGCGTTGGCGGTGACGCCGGCCTTCTTCATTTCCAGCGCCCAGGTGCGGACCATGCCGACGATTCCGGCCTTGGCGGCGGCGTAGTTGGTCTGGCCGAAGTTGCCGCGCTGGCCGGTGGGGGAACCGATGGTGATGATTCGGCCGGCGATGCCGTTTTCCTTGAAGTAGGCGAACGCTTCGCGGGCGCAGGTGAAGGTGCCTTTGAGGTGGACGTTGATCACGAGGTCGAAGTCCTCGTCCGTCATCTTCAGGAGCGACTTGTCGCGCAGGATGCCAGCGTTGGTGACGAGGATGTCGAGCCGGCCGAAGGCCTCCACCGCTGTCCGCACGAGCTGCCGGGCGGCTTCGGTGCTGCCCACCGGAGCGACGACGGCGACGGCGCGGCCGCCGTCGGCCTCAATGGTCCGGACCGCGTCGGCGGCCACCCCGGCATCCACATCGTTGATCACGACGGCGGCGCCCTGGCGGGCGAGTTCCCGGGCATACGCCAGGCCCAGGCCGCGGCCGCTTCCGGTGACGATTGCTACTTTCCCTGACAGGCTCATGCTGCTCCTTTGCACTGCGCCTTGCGGCGGATATCCCAGGGAGCCTGTGTGTGATGCACATCTCCCTTGACTGCTTCAATTAGAAACTCAATCCTTGAAAATGTCAATCATTTATTTATGCACGCAATGGTGGCCCCGCGCGCCACCTTCGCAACTCCCGTCGCCCGCTTTTCGCAGGCGCGGTGCACATGGGATCATTGAATAATTCAACGACCCGGCCGGCTACCCGCCCGAAAGGCACCATGACACTTCAGGCACGCGACGCCGCCGAAAGCTCCGGCGAGGCTTCCGCCCGGCTGGCGGACTCAAGCATCAGCACTGACATCGGCTTCCTGCTGGCCAAGCTGCACGCCGCCGGCAGCGTGCTCAACAACGCCGCCCTTGCAGAGTTCGGGCTGAAGGAGCGGTCCTACTCCGTACTGGCGCTGGCCTGCGGCAATCTGGGACCCACCCAACGTGAACTGGCCGAGTTCCTCAGCCTGGACCCCAGCCAGATCGTGGCGCTCATCGATGAGCTGGAACACCGCGGGCTGGTGGAAAGAAAGCCAGGACCCTCAGACCGGCGGCAGAAACTGGTGACCGCCACAAAAACGGGCCGCACCCTTCACGCCGCCGCCCAGAAGGCAGCCCAGGCCGCCGAAGCGCAACAGCTGGCAATGCTTACCGGCGAGGAAGTGGCGTCCCTGCGGTCGATTCTCCGCAAGGCCGTCTGGTCCGCGAATCCCGCGGACCGTTAGTTCAAGTATTGCGGCTTCAGCCTCCCGCGCCGCCTGCGCGAAGGCCGGGGAGCAGGGCTTTCACCGTGTCCGCCGGGATGGCGAAGCTGATGCCATTCACCGTCGTTTGCGGGGTGGGCGCGGCCACCATGGTGTTGATGCCGATCACGTGGCCGCCGCTGTCGATCAAGGGCCCGCCGGAGTCGCCGGAGCTGATCGGCGCATCGGTCTGGAGCAGGTTGGTCAGCCTGCAGGTGCTTCCGAGGCCCGTATTGGCGATGGACGTCCGTCCGGTGGCGGAGATGATTCCCGTGGTGACGCTCGGTGCGCCGTCCAGGCCCAGGGCGTAGCCGATCGCGATGACCGCGTCGCCGGGCTCGGTGGATCCCGAGTCCGCCAACTCCAGCACCGGCAGGTTCTTGACCCCGTTGACCTGCAGCAGGGCCAGGTCGTTTTCGCAGTCCGAGCCCACAATCCGGGCTGTGCGCTGGCTCCCGTCGTGGAACGTCACGGTCACGGTCGATGCTTCGCTGACCACGCCGGTGACCAGGTGCGCGTTCGTAACGACCTCACCCGTGCTGCCAATGACGACGCCGGTCCCTTGTGCCATCACCCGGCCGCCACTGTTGGGGTCCAGCAGAAGGTTGGCCTGCGTTGTTGTGGCCTTCACGGCGACCACAGAGGGAAGCGAGGCGGCCAGCAGCCCCTTGATATCCGCGGGGTGATCCGACACCGCGCCGTTCGGCGAGATGTATCGGTTCACCACCGTCTCGGTGCCCCAGCCCGTGGCACGCGCCGCGAGCAGCGCGGCCCCCGCCCCCACGAGGGCTGCGGTCATCAGCATTGCGAGCAGCGGCATGAGACCGAGCACGTACCGGCGGGACCAAACCGCCACGTGCCGGGCATTCTCCGGATGCTGTGCCGCCGCGGCGGCTGCGGACACCGGAGGCGGCACATTCGTTCCCAGCGTCATGGGGACATGCTCCACCGTCCGCCCGCGGCCGGGTAGGGGCAAAGGCCCCGCACGCCCCCACCGTGACAACATGAAATACAAGTGTGACAAGCTCTGTAATATCCACTGTCCGGAAACTAGCCAAGAGGACCCGCATGATTCATGCTTGCACTATGACCTCAATGTCGAGCCAGTACCGGATCATCGCGGTCTGCACCGGAAACATCTGCCGGTCGCCGATGGCCGAGCTGATGCTGGCTGAGGCCATCGCGGCCGCGGGCCTGGCTGGCGCCGTCGTGGATTCGGCAGGAACCACGGCCTATGAGGTGGGCCGCCCGATTGACCCGCGGGCCGCCCGCAAGCTCACCGCCCACAGCATCCCCTCGGACCGCCATGTGGCGCGCGAATGGCGGACGGAATGGTTCCAGACCCGCGACCTCATCCTGGCCCTGGACGTGGACCACTTCGGCTGGCTCCAGCAGGCGGCGCCGGACAGCGAATCGCTGTCCAAGATCCGGATGCTGCGCAGCTTTGACCCGGCCGTTGCCGGCAAGGATCCCCTGGACCAGGGCATCGAGGACCCCTGGTACGGCGGCCACGCCGACTTCGACGTGACCTGGAACCTGATCCACGCCGCGCTTCCCGGGATTGTGGCGCACGTCCGGGCCGAGCTTGCCCGGCGTCCACAGCCGGACGGGCAACACCCCGGCAGGGATCAACCCAATGCACAGCAGCCGGTACGCTCTATTTCATGAGTCCCGCACCCGTCATCATCGCCATCGACGGACGCTCCGGCGCAGGCAAGACCACCCTGGCGATCGAACTGGCGGCACGGCTCCGCGAACACCATAAGGTTTCCCTCTTCCACCTTGAGGACATCTACCCCGGCTGGAACGGCCTCGCAGCCGGCATTGAACGCTACGTCTCGACCGTTCTGGCCCCGCTGCACCGCGGCGAACCGGCCGAATGGGTCAGCTGGGACTGGACCGCGCACTACGACGGCGACACCCGCACCACCCAGCCGGCCGAAATCGTCCTGGTGGAAGGGGTAGGCGCCGCCGCGGCGGCCGCCCGCCCCTTCCTGGCCGCGGTGATCTGGGCCGATTCGCCCGAACACGACCGGCGCAGCAGGGCCCTGGCCCGCGACGGTGAAACCTACGAACCCTACTGGGATGCGTGGGCCGCCCAGGAGCAGGCATGGCTGGCCGAGGACGACGTCCCTGCCCACGCCGACGTCAGCGTGCTCAACCTTGCTGACGGCGCCGCGCCAGCGGAGGTGCTGCAGGCACTCCAGTACCTGCCGGCCCTCGCCCCGGCGCTCCTCCCCGAGCTGGGCGCCCGCCGCGGCCTCCAGCTGCGCACCGAACGGATCGACGCCACCCCGGACCCTGCCCGGCTGTTCGAATCCCTCTTCGGCCGCGCCGCCAACGCCGTCTGGCTCGACTCCTCCCTCGCCCCGGACGGCAGCGCCGCGGCGGAACGGAGCCGCTTCAGTATCCTGGCGGACGACGGCGGCCCGTTCGGCCAGTCGGTCCGGCACCGTTCGGGCGCCACCCGCGTGAGCGTCGGCAACGCCAGCGTCAGGACCGAGGGGCCGTTCTTCCGCTGGCTCGACGGGGTCTGGGGCCGGCCTGACCTCCGTGCCCCGGAGGACTACCCGTGCGATTTCACCCTGGGCTGGCTGGGCTACCTCGGCTACGAGCTCAAACGCGAGACCGGCGGCAGCGACGTCACGGCCGAATCCCCCGACGCCTGCCTGCTGTTCGCCGGCCGCGCGGTGGTGCTGGACCACAGGGACGGCACGGTCTGGCTGCTGGCCCTGGACACCGCGGACGCCGGCGGCTGGCTGGACACGGCCCGCGCCGCCACCGAGGCCGCCACCGCGGCATCCTCCGGGCCGGCCGCGGGGGCCGGCGGCAGCAGCGCCGTCGACCCGTCCGCCCCCGGTGCCGGCCCGGACTTCGCCGCACGGGACTCGGAAGTCTCCTACAAATCCAAAATCACCCGGGCCCAGCACGAGATCGCCGAGGGCAACACATACGAGGTCTGCCTGACCACGGCTCTGGCAGCGGAACTTCCCGCGGCCGCTCTGGACCCGCGGCAGGCCTACCTGGCGCTGCGCCGCAGGAATCCCGCCCCGTTCGCGAGCTACCTGCGCTTCGGGGACCTCACCGTGGCGAGCACCTCGCCGGAGCGTTTCCTGCGCATCACGGCCGACGGCGGGATGCGCGCCGAGCCGATCAAGGGTACCCGGCACCGGGACGCGGACCCCGCACGGGACGCGCTGCTGCGGCACGAACTGGAGACATCCCCGAAGGACCGCGCCGAGAACATCATGATTGTGGACCTGCTGCGCAACGATCTCAGCCACTTCGCCGTGCCCGGCACGGTATCCGTCAGCCGGCTCTGCGCGATCGAAAGCTACGCCACGGTCCACCAGATGGTGAGCACCATTGATGCCCGCCTCCGGCCCGGGATGCCGCGGGCCGAGGCCGTCGCGGCCTGCTTCCCGGCCGGCTCCATGACCGGCGCCCCCAAGGTCAGCACCATGGCCATCCTGGACCGGCTCGAGGGCGCCCCACGGGGCGTCTACTCCGGCGCGATCGGCTATTTCTCGCTCAACGGCGCGACCGATCTGGCGGTCGCGATCCGCACCCTCGTGCTCACGGAGCAGCCCGGCGGGGGAACCGGACTCAGCCTCGGCGTCGGCGGAGCGATCACCGCGGATTCCTCGCCGCAGGAGGAGTACGAGGAAATCCGGACCAAGGCCTTCGGGGTCCTCTCGGCGCTCGGCGCGGAGTTCCCGCCCGGCTGACGCCGTCGTCGGCCCTGACGCCGGCTACTGCAGCGTCGCCGTCAGCCGGGCGACGTTGTCCACGTATTTATCCCCCAT
This sequence comes from Pseudarthrobacter sp. PvP090, assembly GCF_040547365.1. NCBI lineage: Bacteria > Bacillati > Actinomycetota > Actinomycetes > Micrococcales > Micrococcaceae > Pseudarthrobacter > Pseudarthrobacter sp. PvP090. The sequence continues at coordinate 64,778 of NZ_JBEPPO010000003.1, read as the reverse complement.
CGGCCGCTTCATCCAGTCCTCGAGCGTCAGCTCGCGCGAAATGCCCCGGTAGGTGTCCTCCACGGCGCTGATCCGCTGCACGATGTCCTCGCCGAGGAGCATCACCGAGACCTCGAGGTTCAGCGAGAAGGAGCGCATGTCCATGTTGCTGGAGCCCAGCACGGCCACCTCGTTGTCGATGGTGAAGTGCTTGGCATGCAGCACGAACGGGGCCTTGTACAGGTAGATCCGCACGCCGGCCTCCAGCAGTGCCTCGTAGTAGGACTGCTGGGCGTGGTGCACCAGGAACTGGTCGCCCTTTTCCGAGACGAAGAGTTCGACGTCGACGCCGCGCTGCGCCGCCGTCGTCACCGCGTACAGCAGCGAATCGTCGGGGACGAAGTACGGGCTGCAGATCGAGATCTTGCGCTGCGCCGAGTAGATCAGCGTGTTGAAGAGCCGCAGGTTGTTTTCGGTGATGAAGCCGGGGCCGCTGGGCACCACCTGGGCCGTGACGTTCCCGGCGTGCAGTTCGGGCCGGTGCGCGAGCTGGCCCTCGAGGGATTCGTCGGTTTCGCTGAGCCAGTCGGTGGCGAAGACGACGTTGAGCGTGGTGACGATCGGCCCGCGCAGGCAGGCCATCAGCTCGACCCATTCGCGGCCGATCTTGCGGTGCCGCGGGTTGTTGTAGGAGGGCTCGATCAGGTTCTGCGACCCGGTGAAGGCGATTTCGCCGTCGATCACCATGATCTTGCGGTGGTTGCGCAGGTCCGGCCGGCGCCACTGCCCCTGCATCGGGTTCAGCGGCAGCATGGGACGCCAGCGGATCTTGCCGGCCTTGAGCCTGGCGATCAGCTTGCTGTAACCCTTGATGCGCAGGGTCCCCAGGTGGTCGAACAGGAGCCGGACTTCGACGCCGCGGTCGGCTGCCTCCTCCATCGCGGTCAGCAGCTCGTCGGTGACGTGGTCCGAGCTCAGGATGTAGAACTCGGCGTTGACGAATTCCTTGGCGTCCCGGACGGCGGCAGCCATCGCCTTGATCGAGTCGGGGTAGCCGGGCAGGAGCTCCACGCGGTTGCCGTCCACCATCGGCAGCGAGCCGAGCGTCTTGTTCAGTTCCGCTGCGGAGGACACCCATTCCGGGCCCTCATAGCGGCTTTCCAGCATCGCCAGCTCGGAGGTGCCGGCGCGTACCCGGGTGTTCACGGCGTCCTGCTGCGCCCGGCGCTTGCGGGAGAGCCGGAAGTTGCCGAAGAGCAGGAAGAGGACCAGACCCACGGCCGGGACGAAGAAGATGACCAGCAGCCACGCCATGGCCGTGGTGGGGCGGCGGTTTCCGGGGATGATGCCGAGGGCCAGCACCCGGATGGCCAGATCAACGACGGTGAGGATCATGATCACCCAGGACGGGAGAGTTTCCGCGAGAGAAAAAGGCCACAACACAGATGAACCCCTCAAGTTCCAGACCCGCGGAACAGTTCCGGAACGGGCAACCTTCAAATCCTATCCCGCAGCCCGCCGCACTAAGCTGAAGCCATGACTTCTCCTGCCGCCGCTCCCGCCCCCGTCCCGGTGCTGGTCTTCCTGGATCCTGCGTTCGACGGCGGCCGGCTGGCCGATGCCACCCGGCCGCAGCTGATGGCGACGGACCAGGGCGCCACCCGCGGCGACGGGGTCTTCGAGTCGCTGCTGGCCGTGGGCGGGCAGCCCCGCAAGCTCCAGGCGCACCTGGACCGGCTGGCCGGGTCCGCCCGGCTGCTGGAGCTGGACATCCCCGCGGAGGAAGCCTGGCGGCGGGCCATCGCGACGGCCATCGGCGAATACCGGCGCCAGCACGTCCCTGGCGCCGGGGCCGCCGGGGACGACGAACTCGTGGTCAAGCTCCTCGTGACCCGCGGCGTCGAGGGTGCGCCCGGGCCCACTTGCTGGGTCCAGGCCTCCGCCCCCGGACCGGCCGGGAGGCGCCAGCGCGACACCGGGATCGACGTCATCCTGCTGGACCGCGGCTACGACAGCGACATCGGGGAACGGGCACCTTGGCTGCTCATGGGCGCCAAGACACTGTCCTACGCCGTCAACATGGCCGCGCTGCGCTACGCGCATGCCCAGGGCGCGGACGACGTCATCTTCACCTCCGCGGACGGCCGGGTCCTGGAGGGTCCGACGTCGACCGTGCTGCTCGCGCACCTGGAGACCTCCGACGACGGCGCCGGCGGGGTCCGCACCGTCCGGCGGCTCATCACGCCCCAGCTCGACAGCGGGATCCTGCCCGGCACCTCGCAGGGCGCCCTGTTCACCGCGGCGAAGGCCGCCGGCTGGGAGCTGGGCTACGGCCCGCTGGAGCCCCGTGACCTGTACGACGCCGACGCCGTGTGGCTGATCTCCAGCATCCGGCTCCTGGCGCCCGTCAACCACATCGACGGCAAGGAAATCGGCACCCCGGAGCTGCGCCGGCAGCTCACCGCGGAGCTCAACGCGCTGTACGCCACGATCGAGTAGCCTCCCCGAAAGCAACGCGGAGCGTTACTTAACATGACGGCGGCGGCGGTGCGGGCCGGCGTCGCAGGTGTTACGTTTTTGGTGAGTAATGAGAACCGGCGCCAAGCCCTGACTGGCCGGTCGGCAACCCTCCCTTTCGCGGCGGGGTGCCTCAGGTGAATACTCGGCATATCGACCATTCGAGCTGCAAGCGTGAAAGAAGGAGATCCGTCGTGCCTGACGCGTCCGCCCCCGCTGTCCCCGAAACAGCGCCCGCCCCGTCCCCCGCATTACCCGGTGCCGCCGAAGAGAGACTGGCGTACCGCCTGTTCACTGGCCCCGATGACCGCGCCTTCTGCGAGCGCGTCTCGGCTGCCCTCGCCGAGGGCTACGTGCTGCACGGCAGCCCGTCCGCCGCGTTCAACGGCAGCAGCGTCATCGTGGCGCAGGCCGTCGTGCTGCCGGCGGCGATCGCCAGCGCCGATGCCGCCGTCGCCAATGCCGTGGACGACCTCGAGTTCGACGGCGAGGGCCACGCGTGAGCTACGCCGGGGACCTCAGCCCGCAGGAGGCCTGGGCCAAGCTGGAGGACGGCGCCATCCTGGTGGACGTCCGCACCGAGGGCGAATGGGCCCACATCGGCATCCCGGACACCGCGGCCGCAGGCAGCAAGCGGAACGATCCGCTCTTCATCCAGTGGAACCTGGCCGGCGGCATCCCCAATGCGCGGTTCATAGAACAGCTGAAGCTGCAGCTGAAACAGCCGGCCCCCGAAGAGCAAGGCACCGAACTGGTGTTCCTGTGCCGTTCGGGCGCCCGGTCCATCGCCGCCGCGATCGCAGCGACGGACGCCGGCTTCACCTCCTACAACGTCCTTGAGGGCTTCGAAGGCGAACCGGACCGCTACGGCGAACGCACCGTCAACGGCTGGAAGAACCGCGGCCTGCCCACCAACCCCGGAAAGCACTAAGTGACCTTCAATCCTGACGCCGCCGGCTGGAGCGCCGATACCCAGGCTGTCCGCGGCGGACTCGACCGCACCGGCTTCCAGGAAACGTCCGAACCGGTCTTCCTGAACTCGGGCTTCGTCTACGAATCCGCGGCCGCCGCGGAGCGCGCCTTCACCGGCGAGGACGAACGCTTCGTCTACTCCCGCTACGGCAACCCCTCGGTGGCCACCTTCCAGGAACGGCTGCGGCTGCTCGAAGGCACCGAGGCCTGCTTCGCCACCGCCTCGGGCATGTCCGCGGTCTTCACTGCCCTCGGCGCCCTGCTGGCCGCCGGCGACCGGGTGGTCGCGGCCCGTTCGCTGTTCGGTTCCTGCTTCGTGATCCTCAACGAGATCCTTCCCCGCTGGGGCGTCGAGACGGTTTTTGTGGACGGCCCGGACATGGAGCAGTGGCGGTCGGCGCTGTCGGAGCCGACGACGGCGGTCTTCTTCGAGTCGCCGTCGAACCCGATGCAGGAAATCGTGGACATCGCCGCCGTGAGCGAACTGGCGCACGCCGCCGGTGCGACGGTCGTCGTCGACAACGTCTTTGCCACCCCCCTGCTGCAGCGCTGCGGGGAGCTCGGCGCGGATGTGGTCGTGTATTCGGGGACCAAGCACATCGACGGCCAGGGCCGGGTGCTCGGCGGCGCGATCCTGGGCACCAAGGACTTCATCGAGGGCCCGGTCAAGCAGCTCATGCGCCACACCGGCCCGGCGCTGTCCGCCTTCAACGCGTGGGTGCTGACCAAGGGGCTGGAGACCATGGCCCTGCGGGTGAACCACTCCTCCGCCTCCGCGCTGCGGCTGGCCGCATGGCTTGAAGAGCAGCCCGCGGTCAGCTGGGTCAAGTACCCGCTGCTGCCGTCCCACCCGCAGTACGAACTGGCTGCCCGGCAGATGAAGGCCGGCGGCACCGTGCTGACCTTCGAGCTCTCCCCGTCCGCCGGGCGTTCGGCGAAAGAGGCAGCGTTCGCGCTGCTGGATGCGCTGCGGATCATCGACATCTCCAACAACCTGGGCGATTCGAAGTCGCTCATCACCCACCCCGCGACCACCACGCACCGCGCCATGGGGCCCGAGGGCCGGGCAGCGATCGGGCTCAGTGACGGCGTGGTGCGCCTCTCCGTGGGCCTCGAGGACCTTGAGGACCTGACCCGCGACCTTGGCCAGGCGCTGAAGCAGGTCTAGTGCTTTTCGCGGTAGGGGTCAGCCGCGGCGGACCCGGCCCAGGGATTCGTCCTGGTCCGCCGGGTCCCCGGCGGAGGTTCCCTGCATCGTCACTTCCACGGCACGTTCGACGACGGCGGCCAGCCCGCCTGAGTGGAACGGTTCCCTCTGCAGCTGCGAACCGGTGCCTTGGGCCAGGATCCGGCCGACGCCCGCCCGCACCAGGTCCAGTTCGCCCTGCTCCGCCAGCACGGGGGCCACGAAGTCCACCAGTGCGTGGACCACGTCCGCGGCCGGGGCAGGGGTGAAGGTTCCGAAGTCCAGCAGCTGGCCACGGAGCCCGCAGTTGCTGGCCTGCCAGGCGGCCATCCGCAGCAGCAGTGTCGGCACCGGGGCGGGGTCGACGCCGTCGTTCCATTCCCGGGACGCCGACTCAACGAGCGCGCGCACCAGCACGGCGATCAGGGCCGCGTCCTCGGCCCGAAGGCAGACATCAGCAACCCGGATCTCCACGGTCGGATGATTCCGGCACAGCCGGGCGTCGAAGTAGACCATTCCCTCGTCCATCAGGACGTTGCTTTCCACCAGCCGGGTCACCAGCCGCCGGTAGACCGGCAGGCTGCCGAAGATCATCGTGGGACCCGACCCCGGCCAGCGGTTCCAAGCCTGGGTGCGGTAGCTTTCAAACCCTGTCTCCGCGCCGTTCCAGTAGGGGGAGTTCGCGCTGAGCGCGATCAGCACGGCGAGTTTGTCGCGGATCCGGTCCATGACGGCCACGCCTTCCTCCGGAGACTCCACGAAGGTATGGACGTGCAGGCCGCAGGTCAGCTGGTTCCGGACCGTGAGCCCGAAGCGTTGCTGCATGGTCAGATAGCGCTGGTTCGGCGTCAGGTGGGTGGCGGAGCCGTGCGGCGAGGTGGCGAGGGCGGCGACGCGGCCGCCGTGCACCCGGGCGGCGCGGTCCGCGCGGTCCCGGCCCTGATTGAGCTGCCGGAGCAGTTCTGTGTAGTCCAGGCACGGCCGCGTCTGGGTTTCGATCTGTTCGAGTTTGAGTTCGTAGCTGAAATCGGTGCCCTCACCGATGTCATGCAGCCGTGCCGGGTCAGCCGGGCCCGCGTCCCGCTTCGGCGGGACCAGGCTGGGCAGCATGACGTCGGCGAGCGCAAGCAGCATCCCCGTTTCGGGATCCACTATCAGCAGTTCTTCCTCCACGCCGAAGGTGCGCATGACTCTATTGTGCGTCAGGATCCGAGGAAACGCCCTACACCAACCCGCGGTCACTCCGCGCCCATCACATCGCCCCTGATAGGAGCGGTGTGACCCCGCGTTGTTGGGATGTGTTCAGTGGGTCAGCGCATTCAGTCTTGGAAATACTCGATCTTCGCGCCGATGGTGTTGAGCCGCTCGGCCAGGTCCTCGTAGCCGCGCTCGATCACGTAGATGTTCCGCAGTTCCGAGACGCCGCGGGCGGCGAGCATCGCCAGCAGCAGGCAGGCCGCGGGACGGAGGGCCGGCGGGCAGCCCACCTCGGCCGCACGCCACTTGGTGGGTCCGTTGACGTAGATCCGGTGCGGGTCCAGGAGCTGCACCTGGGCCCCGAGTTTGTTCAGCTCGGTCAGGTAGATCGCACGGTTGTCGTAGACCCAGTCGTGGATCATCGTCTGGCCCTGGGCATTCGCGGCGATGACCGCGAAGAAGGGCAGGTTGTCGATGTTCAGCCCGGGGAACGGCATGGGGTGGATCTTGTCCTCGGGGGCGTGCAGTTCCGAGGTCCGGGTGGTGACGTCCACCAGCCGCGTGCGCCCGTTGCGGGCCAGGTACTCGCCGGACACCTCCAGCCGCTGGCCCATTTGTTCCAGCGTCGCGAGTTCGATTTCCATGAATTCGATCGGGACGCGCCGGATGGTCACTTCCGAGTTCGTGACGATGCCGGCGGTGATGAGGCTCATCGCCTCGATCGGGTCTTCGGAGGGGAAGTATTCGATGTCGGCGTCGACGGCGGGCCGGCCGGTGATCTTCAGTGTGGTGGTCCCCACCCCCTCGATCCCGACGCCGAGCATCTGCAGGTAGAAGCACAGATCCTGCACCATGTAGTTGGGGCTGGCGTTGCGGATGACAGTGGTGCCGCTGCGGTGCGCGGCGGCCATGATGGCGTTTTCGGTGACGGTGTCGCCGCGTTCGCTGAGCACGAAGGAGCGGTCGTGCCCGTCCGACGGCGGCGCCTGCACGGCGTAGAAGCCGGCCTTGGCGTCGACGCTGAGGCCGAACTGGCGCAGCGCCTGCATGTGCGGCTGCACGGTGCGGGTGCCGAGGTCGCAGCCGCCGGCGTAGGGCAGCCGGTATTCGCTGGATTCGTCCAGCAGCGGGCCCAGCAGCATAATGACGCTGCGGGTCCGGCGGGCCGCCTCGACATCCATTGAGTCGAGGTCCAGCACGGCGGGGCGGCGGATCTGCAGGTCGCTGGCGTTGAGCCAGGTGCATTCGACGCCGATGCTGGTCAGCACCTCGACGATCCGGTTGACCTCTTCGATCCGGGCGAGCCGCCGCAGGGTGGTGGTGCCGCGGTTGATCAGGCTGGCGCACAGCAGGGCAACGCCGGCGTTCTTGCTGCTGTTGACGTCGACGGAGCCGGACAGGGTACGGCCGCCCTCGACCCGGAGGTGCGTCATGGCTTGCCGGCCCACTTTGACGATGCTCCGGCCGAAGATGGACTCGAGCCGCTGGATCATTTTCAGGCTCAGGTTCTGCTTGCCCTGTTCCATGCGGGCAATCGCGCTCTGGCTGGTTCCCAGCTCGGCGGCGAGCTGCCCCTGGGTCCAGCCTTTCTGGCCACGGGCGTCGCGGAGCAGGGCACCGACTTCTTCAGCAGTCTCTTGAGTCATACCCAAAAAATATCACGGGTGATCTATTGGCGCCCTGCATTCCAGCCAGAACGCGGTCAATTTCACAGAAATACCCGCACCGTGCGATATCCGGCGTTACTGCCGTGTCAGGAAGACCATGTTCCAGGTTCCCGCCGCCAGCGAGGCGGCGACCGCGGCGCCGGCGATCAGCACCCCGCCCAGCAGGACCCAGGCGTCCACGCCGCTGAAGGTCGATTTCCGGGCCCACGTGCGGTGTGCCCCGCCGAAGCCGCGGGCTTCCATGGTGACCGCGAGCCGGGAGGCGCGCCGGACGGCCTGCACCAGCAGCCCGAAGCTCTGCCCCAGGGTGGCGCGGAGCCGCTGCAGCGGATTCCCGTGGGAGCCCACGCCGCGGGCGCGGCGTGCCATGCCGATGGTCTGCCACTCTTCGGCCATGAGCCCCACGAGCCGCATCGCGGCCAGGGTCCCGAGGACGAAACGGTGCGGCAGCTTCGCCTTCTGCGCGAGGGCGTCCGCCAGGTCCGTGGGGTCCGTGCAGCTCATCAGCAGCACCGCCGGCAGCGCGATGGCCAGGCCGCGGATCATAAAACCCACCCCGAGTTCGAGGGATCCTTCGCTGATGGACCAGATCCTGGCGTCGAGCAGGATGCCCCCGCTGTCCGGCGCGAGGATCGTGGTGCTCCAGCCGCCCAGCGCGGCGGCCAGGATCAGCGGCCAGCCGCGCTGCCAGAGCAGGGCGAGGGTCAGCCCGGCCAGCGGAAGAAGCGCCAGCTCGAACGCCAGGGCCACGGAGGCGGACACCCAGTCGATGGACAGCGCCAGCACCATCGTGATGAGCATAACGGCGGCGAACTTCGCCAGCGGGTTGGCGCGGGTCAGCAGGGCATGGTTGCCGCGCAGCGTCAGTTCCTGCCTCATGGCGCGGCGACCTTCCCCGGTGCCCGGCGGTCCGGTGCCTGGCGGTCCGGTGCGCGGTGGTCCGGGGCGCGGAGACCCAGCTCGGTGCCGCCCAGGACCGCGCTGAACTCGGCATCATGTGTCACGGAGACGACGGCGGTGCCGTCGTCGAGCAGTTCGGAGAGGAAGGAGGCCAGCTCGGCCCAGGTGTTGGCGTCCTGGCCGAAGGTGGGTTCGTCCAGGACGAGCACCCGGGGATGGGCGGCGAGGACGGTGGCCACCGACAGGCGCCGCTTCTCGCCTCCCGAGAGCGTGTAGGGATTGGCGTCCACGAGTTCCGTCAGCCGCAGCCGCTCCAGCAGTTCGTCCACACGCTCCTCGCCGCGGCCCAGGTGCCGGGGCCCGAACATCAGCTCATCGAGCACCCGGCCGGTGACGAACTGGTGCTCGGGTTCCTGGAACACGGTGCCGATCCTGGCGATCAGCTGCTGCGCTTTCCACCGGTAGGGGTCGATCCCGGCGCCGGCGCTGAGTTCCATGGTGGCAGAGACCCTGCCGGACACGGGCGCGAGCAGCCCGGCGAGCGTCAGGGCGAAGGTGGACTTCCCCGAGCCGTTGGGCCCGGTGATGGTCAGGGCCTCCCCGGCCCGGACCTGGGCCGTGATGCCGGACTGCACGGGCTGCGGCGGAATGGGCCGGAAGCCGCCGCGGAGACCGGCCCGCCGCGGGCGTCCGCGCGAGACGGCCAGGTCCTCCGCGGCCAGCAGCAGCCGTCCCGCGGTGCTGGCTCCGGCGGCGGTCCCCCCGGATGCACCGGATACACCGGATGCCCCGGCGTCCGGGGTGCCGCCGCGCGCCCGGGTCTGCGGCACATAGCCTGGCACCCAGACGCCCGCCGCGGTGAGCATGTCCCGTGCCTGCGCCAGGACCTGGTCCGGCGGCCCGTCGATCAGCACCGCGGAGTCCGTGGCCGAGCCGGGCTGCAGCACCACGATCCGGTCCACGAGGTCCTTCCAGACCGAGACCCGGTGCTCCACCACCACCAGGGTGGCTCCGGTCTTATCCAGGCAACGTCCGACGGCGTCGCGGACTTCCAGGACGCCGGCGGGATCGAGGTTGGCGGTGGGTTCGTCGAGCAGGATCAGCCCGGGGCGCATCGCCAGGATGCCGGCGAGCGCCAGTCGCTGCTTCTGCCCGCCGGAGAGCGACGACGTCGGGTGGTCCAGCGGCAGCCGGCCGAGCCCGACGTCGTCGAGCGCTTCCGCTACCCGTGACCAGATATCCGCCGGTGGCACGGAGAGGTTCTCCGCGCCGAAGGCGACGTCGTCGCCGAGGCGCGAGAGCACCACCTGGGTCTCCGGGTCCTGCTGCATCAGCCCGGCCCGGCCGCGCCGGGACCGCGGCGGGGCACCGTCGATCAGCAGGCTGCCGGACTCGTCCGCGTCCTCGGCGTCCGACGCGGCGCCGGCTGCAGGGTCAGCGCCGCCCGTGGAGCTGTCGCCGAGCACCCCGGCCAGGGCGTGGAGCAGCGTGGACTTGCCGGCACCCGAGGGTCCCAGCAGCAGCACGCGCTCCCCGGGCCGGATGTCCAGGTCCAGGCCGCTGACGGCGGGCCGGGACCGGCCGGCGTGCCGCCAGCCCCAGCCGCGGGCGGTGACGCTGGCCGGGCGGACTGTATCGGAGGATGTCATGGTCAGTGTGCGGTCGTCAGGAGAAGACAGGCTCCGTGGCGGCCTTGCGGGAGGCAAAGGAACTCAGCACCCCGGTCCTGGCCAGGCCGCGGGTGGCGAGCCAGGAGAGCCCGCCGGCGATGACGGCGCCGGAGATGGCAGTGAAGATGATGTACGCGAGCTTGTCGCCGCCGGCGTAGGCGATGTTCCAGCCCCAAGGCATGAACGAATCATTCAGGCCGCAGAACAGGCCCGCCCCGGCTCCGGCCAGCAGGGACACCGGCAGGTTGAACTTCTTGTACATGAAGGCGGCGAAGACCAGTTCGGCGCCCAGGCCCTGCAGCAGGCCGGAGATGAGCACCGTGGTGCCGTACTGCGAGCCCATGATCAGCTCGCCGGTGGCGGCAACACCTTCGCAGAACAGCGCGGCACCCGGTTTGCGGATGATGAGCATGCCCAGGACCGCGGGGATCATCCAGCCGCCGGCGTAGAGCCCGGTGAGCGGCGGATAGAAAGCGTTGACGGGCGCGGAAATGAGGTTGGCGCCCTGGGACCAGGCCCAGAAGATCACGCCGCCGGCCACCGCGATCAACGCGGCCACCACAATGTCCACCACACGCCAGCTGCGGTTGGGTTTGGCGGGTGTCTTGGCGGGTTCGTTCTTGGCAGGTGTGTGCTTCGCTGATGTGTCAGTCATATCGTCCTCCTGAGGAACAGGAGGGGAGAGTGCCCCGGGTCCGCGGCTTCCGCCACAGCCCCGCGCACTCTGAGAACTCGACTCCCTTGCGCCGGTACTAACCGGATCAGGTTCGAGGGTCTGCGGCTGTCCGCACTCTCAGCGCCCACCTGTGGTTTCCCCGGAATTCTCCGGCGATGCCCGACGGCGGCGCTCCCCTGTCGTATCTAAATATCGCCCTTGTGGGCGTGGCCCAGTTTACACCCGTAACGGCTTGTTTTCCGGCGCCGGCCGTCACAATCCGCCGGCTTCGGCGCCGGTGACCCGCAACAGCCGGGTTGGTAGAGTCGCACAAAGCATGGAACGCCGGGCGCCGCGGCCTGCCGGCCAACCAACGGCGGCCACCTAACGGAAGCTGATTCATTTGACCAACTCACCAGTGTCTTCCCCCGACTACGACCCGGACTCCGCGGAACCGCAGCCGCACGGGTCCCTGGGTGCGCTCATCGGCCGCATCCTCGCCGAAATGGAGGAGCTGCAGTTCCGGTCGTTCAGCAAGGACGACGCCCTGGACCTTGGACTTCTCCTGGTGGAACTCGGCCGGCGGCGCTCCCACCCGATCGCCATCGACATCACCAAAGGTGAGCAGGTCCTGTTCCACGCGGCCCTGGCGGGCGCCACCCCGGACAACGAACGCTGGATCAGGGCCAAGCAGCGCACAGCCGTGCGGTACGAGGTCCCGTCGCTGCTGGTCGGCCTCCGGGCCCGCGCCGCCGGGGGACGGATCGAGGACAACGCCTGGTTCGACCAGCAGGAGTTCGCCGCGCACGGCGGCGCCTTCCCCATCTACCTGCGCGGCACCGGGATGGTCGCCACGGTCACGGTTTCGGGGCTGCCGCAGAAGGCCGATCATGAGCTGGTGGTCGAGGCCTTGACGGAGATCCTCGGCCGCTCCGCCGGGCCACAAACGTCAGGCTAGCCTGCCGCTGCTCCGGGGCGTCCGCGCGGCCAGCCGGATCAGCGCGAGCCCCACGGCCACGAACCAGACCCACAACAGCACCCCGTAGGCCCAGTAGAACTCCGGGACCGCGTGCCGCAACGCCTCCGCGACGACGCCCAGGCCGCCGGTGGCGATCCCCAGCCAAGCGAGAGCCCCCGGCAGCACGCCCTTCAGCATGACCAAGGAGATCAGCAGGATGCCGAGCGCGGACAGGACGCCGACGACGGCGGGGGTGTTGTTCTCCGCCACGATGGCCTCTGCGGCGGTCGCGTACCGGAGACGGGCTGCGTCGTCGTCCGCCGCGGAGTAACGGTCACTGAGGTAGACCAGCACCAGGGAGCCCCGGCTGGTGACCGGGACGGCTAGGATCAGCGCCCACGACAGTCCGCCGACCACCGTGGCCAGCAGGGCCAGGCTCTTGTCGAGCGGGGCGAGCGCCACGAAGAGGGCAACGAACACCAGCACCGGCAGGATGTTCGGCACGATCCACAGCAGCTGTTCGGCAAGGTAGATTCCCTTGTTCCGCGCGATGTATTCCAGCGTTTCGGCGCCTCCGTGGACCGGGGGCGGGGCGGCGAAGTCCAGGACCAGGGCGAGCATCAGCAGGGCCACGAAGAGCACCGAGGAGATGCCGGCCCAGAAATAGAGCCGCCGCCAGGTCTGGCCGTCAGCCGGCGGGGTGGCCAGCGGCGAGGCGTGGCCCTGCTGTCGGGTTTTGGGCTGGTCCATGCTCGAAGGTAGGACCGGGCCGGACCCGCCGGACAGGGGCATTGGTCCCGGGCCGTCCGGACAAAGGCATCACCCGGCCTCGCCGCGGTCCCGCGTCCTTTGGCCGTTCCGCCGGGCCATAAACGCTAGGCTAGGGGAAGCCCTGTTTCCTCCCGCAAGGAGTCACGACGAATGAACCTCTTCATCAAACTGCTCGGCACCGGCGTCAGCCTGCTCGCCGGCTATGTCGGCACCAAGCTCGTCGACAGCGTCTGGGAGAAAGCCACCGGCAACCAGCCGCCCAAGGGCCACGACGACGATGTGCCCACCACGCTTCACTCGGCCCTGACCTTCGCGCTGATCTCAGCGGGCGTCAGCGCCATCATCCAGGTCCTCGCCAACCGCGGCACCCAGCGTGCGATTACCCGCTTCGCCAAGTCCCAGGACATCGTCTAGCCCTCACCGACCGGCGGCGGCCTCGCCGCCGTCGTCGTCGGTGAACCCGCGTTTGCCGGCAGCCTGCTGCACCACGGCCTCCAGTTCGTCCGTGCTGAGCAGCTCCGGGTGCAGGTGCTTCGTCCGGTAACCTGCCCGGCCGACCATATGCGCGGACACCGGCACGGTGAGCAGCTGGAAGATCCATGCCACCACGAGTACCGGCCAGACCCACCACGTGCGCATCTGCAGGCCCAGCGCGAAAAGCAGCAGGAACAGTCCCAGTACCTGCGGCTTGGTGGCTGCGTGCATCCGGGTCATGAGGTCCGGGAAGCGGAGCAGGCCCACCGCCGCGGCGAGGGACATCAGGGCGCCGACCACCATAAACACCGCCGAAACTGCGTCGATCACGGCATCGGCGGAAAATGTCTCAGGATTCACGGGGCTTCTCCCGACGGTCGGCAACGAAGCGGGCGACCGTGACGGAGCCGACGAACCCGATGAGGGACACCGCCACCAGCAGCATGAGGTTGTTGAGGTGCCGGTTCGCGGCCATGTCGATGCACAGGGCCGCGCCCACGATGGCCAGCAGCACGTCCGCGGCCAGCACCCGGTCCAGCAGCGAGGGGCCCCGCGCGATCCGGATGATTGCTCCTCCGGCGGCCAGGGAGAGCACCACCGCGGTCACGGTCAGGACCAGCTGCATCATGCCGCCACCTCCTGGTTGAGGGCGGACAGTTCGGCTTTGGTGCCCATGATCCTGATCAGCCCGGCTTCCGTGTCACGGACGTCCTTGCGCAGCTGCGCGGCGTCGTCGGCGTTGCGGACGTTGATGCCGTGGATGTAGAGCGTGGACGTGGAGCGGTCCACCTCCACGACCAGGGAGCCGGGGATCAGCGCGGTGACGTGGCCGGTCGCGGTGACCAGCAGGTCGGAGTGGCTCCGGAGCGGGACGGCGACGACGGCGCTGATCACCCTGGGGCCCCTCGCCACGGCCAGGTACAGGACCTGGAAGCTCGCTGCCACCACTTTGGCCAGGAACATCAGGGCGAACGGAACCGCCCGGAGCACGTTGAAGCGGCCGCCGAGCTCCACCGGCGGCAGGTAAAACATCCGGGCCACGAGGACGGCGATGAGTGCGCCGAAGAGCAGGTTCCCGGGGCTGAAGTCCCGCCAAAGGGCACCCCAGACAATCACAAGCCACACCAGCAGCGGGAGTTCCTGCCGCAGCGAGATCCGTTTCCGGCTCATTTGGACACCACCCGCGGCTCGGGCTGGGCGATCGCGGGGACCGGGGCGTCCTCACCGAGGACCGCCTGGATGTACGAGCTCCGGTCCAGCATGTCGACGGCGGACTGGTCCGCCACCTTGAACAGCGGACCGGCAAAAATGGTCAGCCCGACGCCGAAGATGACCAGGCCGAGGGTGGAGCCCACCATGGTCCGCGGCAGCAGGGTGACGTTGGTCTTGCCGGCCCGGTCCCCCGTGGCCGAATCCTCGGGGGCGGCCAGAAGGACCGGATCGGGGTGTTCGGCGTCCTCGGGCTTGCGCCAGAAGGCGCGGTTCCAGACGCGGGCGATGGCCAGCAGGGTCAGCAGGCTGGTGAGCACCCCGCCGATCACCAGGGCGTAGGCCAGCGGGGTTCCCAGCTGCACCCCGGCCTGCAGCAGCCCGAGCTTGCCCAGGAAGCCGGAGAACGGCGGGATGCCGGCCAGGTTCATCGCCGGAACGAAGAACAGCACCGCCAGCATCGGGGACAGCTTCGCGAGCCCGGCGACGCGGTCCATCGAGGAACTGCCGCCGCGGCGTTCAATCAGGCCGGTGACCAGGAACAGGCTGGTCTGGATGGTGATGTGGTGCGCCACGTAGAAAACGGCGGCGCCCAGCCCGGCCACCGAGGACATCGCGAGCCCGAACACCATGTATCCGATGTGGCTGACCAGGGTGAAGGACAGGAGTCGTTTGATGTCGCTCTGGGCCAGGGCGCCCAGGATTCCCACGATCATGGTCAGCAGGGCGGCGACCATCAGCGGGGTATTGAAGGTGTCGCCCGGGAACAGCAGGGTTTCGGTGCGGACGATCGCGTAGACGCCCACCTTGGTGAGCAGGCCGGCGAACACCGCCGTGACCGGGGCCGGCGCCGTCGGGTAGGAGTCCGGGAGCCAGAAGGATAGCGGGAAAATGGCCGCCTTGATGCCGAATGCCACGAGCAGCATCACGTGCAGCAGGTTCTGCGTGCCCTGGTCCAGGTCCGCGAGCTTGATGGCGAGGTCGGCCATGTTGATGGTGCCGGTGGCGCCGTAGATCATCGCGATCGCGATCAGGAACAGCACCGAGGACACCACGGAGACCACCACGTAGGTCACGCCGGCCCGGATCCGCGGCCCCGTCCCGCCGAGGGTCATCAGCACGTAGCTGGCGGTCAGGAGGATTTCGAATCCCACGTAGAGGTTGAACAGGTCCCCGGAGAGGAAGGCGTTGGACACCCCGGCGACCAGGATCAGGTAGGTGGGGTGGAAAATCGACACCGGCGCGTCCCGGTCGCCGTCGGCCATGCCCTGCCCGGTCGCGTAGATCAGCACGGCGAGGCTCACGGAGGAGGAGACCACCAGCATCAGCGAGGAGAACTGGTCCACCACCATCACGATGCCCCACGGCGGGAGCCAGCCGCCGATGTTGACGGCCGCCGTTCCGCCGTCCCAGACGGAGGCCAGCAGCCAGCACTCCAGCAGCAGCGTCAGGGACAGCAGCGCAATGCTCACGGTCCGCTGGGCCCGCGAATGCCGGATCAGCAGGAAGGTCAGGGCCGCGCCGAGGATGGGGAGGAGGACGGCGAGCGGGGCGAAACTGGCAATGTTCACTGTCCGCCTCCTTCCTTGGGTGGGGTCACATTCAGGGATCCGGGCTGTTCCTCCGAGGCAGCTTCCGCGGCGTCCAGCTTGCGGTCGGCGACCTTGACCGTGGCCTCGGCCCCGTCGGGAACATCGGAAACCGCTTGGCCGTCCGAGCCGATCATGGTCAGCGGGAATTCGGAGGTCTCCACCGGGATCACGGAGTCGTCCTCGACGTCGAAGCTGGGCGTCTTCGCGACACGGCGGTCCTCGGCGTCGTCCTGGATCTCATCCTCGCGGGCCAGCACCCAGGTCCGGTAGATGATGCCGAGCATAAACGCCGTGACGGCGAAGGAGATCACGATCGAGGTGAGGATCAGCGCCTGCGGCAACGGATCGTTGTATTCCCCGGCGCCGGTGTCCTTGCCGTACAACGGTGCCAGGCCGGCGTAGCCGCCGGTGGCGAGGATCAGCAGGTTGGTGGCGTTCGCAAGCAGCATCAGGCCCAGCAGGACCCGGGTCAGGCTGCGTTCCAGGATCAGGTAGATGCCGCACGCGTAGAGGGCTCCCATGACCGTCAGCAGGGTCAGGTTGACGCTCATGCTTTCCCCTTGGCTGTGGTTTCGGCCGGAATCCCGCCGGCTTCCTGGTCCTCGGACGGTTCCGCCGGGTGTTCCTCGAAGTGTTCGTCGATTTCGGCGCCGAGGCTGCGCAGCACGTCCAGCGCCAGTCCGACGACCACCGTGTACACGCCGATGTCGAAGATCGTGGAGGTGACGAACTTGACGTCGCCGAAGACCGGCAGCCAGAACTCGATGATGGCGGTCTGGAACACCTGGCCGCCCAGCAGCAGCGGCGCCAGACCCGATGCCGCCGCGGTGGCGAGGCCGATGCCCAGCAGGGTTCCGGCGCTGATGGGGGTGGCTTCGCGCAGCTCAAAGCGGCCGCCGGCCAGGTAGCGGACCGTGAGCGCCAGCCCGGCGGTGAGGCCGCCGGCGAAGCCGCCGCCCGGAAAGTTGTGGCCCGCCAGCAGCAGGTAGAGGGAGAAAACGATGATCGAGTGGAAGACCAGCCTCGTGACGACTTCGAAGATGATGGAACGGCGTTCCGGCGCCATGGTCCGGCCGGCGACGAGCCACGCGTCCCGGCTGGAGGCGGCGAACCGGCGGCTCATGGCCAATGTGGCATCGTCGCGGGTGTTTCCGCGGCCGGCGCCGGGGCTGCGGCGCCCGACAGTCCCCTCGGCCACGGTGGAGGAAGCCCGGATCCCCTCGCCGCGGCCCCGGACGAAGATCAGGCTGGCAACGCCGGTCGCCGCCAGCGCCAGCACCGAGATCTCCCCGAACGTATCCCAGGCCCGGATGTCGACCAGGGTCACGTTCACAATATTCAGCCCGCCGCCGCCCTCGTACGCCAGCTTCGGGAACTCGAGCGACACGGGCGCAGCCACCCGGGCGCCCAGGGCGAAGATGGCGACAAACACCATGGTGATGCCGAAGGCGGCACCGATGATCACACGCACCACCCGGTATTTGCCGCCGGTGCGGTCGCGCAGTTCTGCCGGGAGGCTGCGCATGGCCAGGACGAAGGCCACCAGGATGATGGATTCCACCAGCATCTGGGTCAGCGCGAGGTCCGGGGCGCCCTGCAGCGCGAACATCAGCGCAATGCCGTAGCCGGTGACGGACACCATCAGCACAGCCAGGAAGCGCTTGTTGGCCTTCACCGCGGCCAGCGCCCCGATCACAATCCCGGCACCCACCACGATCTGCAGCGGCGAGTTCGGGTCAATGAAGTAGAGGTCCTGCGGAAGCGGCTTGTTGGCCAGCACCAGCGCGGTCAGCGGCAGAACGAACGCCACGGTGAGGATGACGGACAGGTAGAAGTACAGCGAACCGCGCTGGGTGCGGCCGGTGATCCAGACCGCGGCGTCATCCAGCGCACCGATGGTCAGCTGGTAGCTGCGGTCGCCGTCAATCCAGGCGGGGACCAGCCCCTGGAGCCGGGAGACCGCGTCGCGGCCGTAGAACATGGCCAGGCCGAGGGCGAAGGTGAGGGCGGTCAGTCCCAGGGCCGGGGTCAGCCCGTGCCAGAGCGCAAGGTGCCCGGCGGCGGCCGCCGGGTCCTCGCCGTCGGGCACGAACAGCGCCGCGTAGGGCTGGATCCAGCCGTCCACCGGGGCCGGCCACAGCCCGTAGACGATGGTCAGCAGGCTCAGGATGGCGGGGGCGGCCAGGAAGGACGTTTTGATTGGTTTGAACGGGGTGGTCTCGACGCCGGGTTTGACAGCGAAGGCGCCCCACATGAACCGCGCACTGTAGGCGAAGGTCAGGATGGAGCCCAGGACCACGCCGGTCAGGATCACCGGCCCCCACGGGCCGGCGGCGGGGTCGGTGCTGTAGTGGACGAAGGCTTCGAAAACCGATTCCTTCGCGACGAAGCCGGCCAGCGGCGGGATGCCGGCCATCGACGCGGCGCCGATGGCGGCCACGATGGCGAGGGCGCGGGAGGAACGGTAGACGCCCGAGAGCTTGCGGATGTCACGCGTTCCGGCCTGGTGGTCGATGATGCCCACCACGAGAAAGAGGGTGGCCTTGAACAGTCCGTGGGCGAGGAGCAGGGCAAGACCGGCCAGCGCCGCATCGGGTTTGCCGAGCCCCACGACCATGGTCAGGAAGCCGAGCTGGCTGACCGTGCCGTAGGCCAGGATGAGTTTGATGTCCGTCTGCCGCAGCGCCCGGTAGCCGCCGACCAGCATCGTGGCCAGGCCGAGGCCGAGTACCACCGGCAGCCAGAACGCCGTCTCCGCGAATCCCGGCGCCAGCCGTGCCACGAGGTAGATGCCGGCCTTCACCATGGCCGCGGCGTGCAGGTAGGCGCTCACCGGGGTGGGGGCCGCCATGGCGCCGGGGAGCCAGAAGTGGAACGGGACGAGCGCCGATTTGGTGATCGCCCCGACCAGGATGAGCACGACGGCGGCGCCCACGGCTCCCGCGGCGGGCCCGGTGACGAGGGCGGGCGCCAGCTCGAGGATGGTCGAGATCCGGTAAGTCCCGGCGTTGAAACCGAGGATGATCAGGCCCACCAGCATGGCCAGGCCGCCGGCGGTGGTCACGATGAGGGCCTGCAGGGCGGACCGCCGCGCCGAGAGCCTGGTCCGGGCGAAGCCGATCAGCAGGTAGGACAGGACAGTGGTCAGTTCCCAGAAGATGAACATCAGGAGCAGGTCATCTGCCGTCACGAGGCCGAACATCACCCCGGCGAAGGCCAGCAGCTGGGCGCCGAATCCGCCGAGGTAGTCGTCCTTGTCCTTGAAGTAGCGGGCGCAGTAGACCAGGACCAGCGCGCCCACGCCGAGGACGAGCAGGGACATGACCCAGGCCAGGGCGTCCATCCGGAAGGCCAACTCAATGTTCAGCTCGGGGATCCAGGGCAAAACCTCGGCCGGGGCGGTGCCGGTCCCGACGGAATAGACCGCACCGTGCTGAAGGAGCAGCCAGACGAACGAGCCCGCGGGCACCGCCGCGAGGGCGTAGAACGAATTCCGGCCGAACTTCCGGAAAAGAAATGGCGCCACAGCAGCCACCGCAAAGTGCACGGCAAGGACTGTGATCACTGGTATCTCCGCAACGTCAGGAATTCGATTGTCAAAAAGTTGGAGCAGGCGGCGCATTCGTTAGGTTCAGTCCGGACAGTTTACCAAGCGTGGACAAATTCTTTTCGCCTGGCGCGTCGGCCCCTGCGCGCACTCCGGATAATATTCACGCTATGAACTCCGCCGCTGCGCCAGAGGCCACGCGTCCCCCCTCGGAACTGGAATCCGGAAGCCGGGCCACCCACAAGGGCCGCATTCTGGCGTGGGCAGCGTGGGACTGGGGCTCGGCCGCCTTCAACGCGGTTATGACCACGTTCGTCTTTACCGTGTACCTGACCTCCAATGCCTTTGGCGGCGAGGACCAGGCCTCCGCGGTCCTGGGCGGCGCACTGGCCGCCGCCGGCGCCGCCATCGCGCTGCTGGCACCGGTGACCGGGCAGCGCTCGGACACCGGCGGGCGGCGGAAGCTGTGGCTGGGGGTCAACACCGCCGCCGTCGCACTCCTGACTGCCCTGTGCTTTTTCGTGTTCCCGCGTCCGGAGTTCCTGCTGCTCGGCGTGACGCTGATTGCGCTGGCGAATGTGTTCTTCGAGTTTGCCGGCGTGAACTACAACGCCATGCTCGCCCAGATCTCCACCCCGAAGAACATCGGCAAGGTGAGCGGCTTCGGCTGGGGCATGGGGTACCTCGGTGGGATCGCGGCGCTGCTGATAGTGCTCCAGCTCTTCGTCCAGCCGAGCTTCGAGTGGTTCGGCGCCTCGACGGCGGACGGCCTGAACATCCGCCTGGTGGCGGTGTTCTCGGCCTTGTGGTTCTTCATCTTTGCGTTGCCCGTACTGTTTGCCGTGCCGGAGCTTCCCCCGACCGGACGGGGCGCCGGCCTGGGGTTCCTCGCCTCCTACGGCCTGCTGGTGCGGCGGGTCAAAGCGATCTACCGGACCAGCCCGCACACCATCTACTTCCTGCTCGCCAGTGCCGTGTTCCGGGACGGGCTGGCTGCGGTGTTCACGTTCGGGGGCATCATCGCCGCCGGAACGTTCGGCTTCGAACTTAAGGACGTCATCTTCTTCGCGATCTTCGGGAACGTCGTCGCCGCCGTGGGCGCCGTCCTGGGCGGCTTCCTCGACGACCGGATCGGGCCGAAGGCGGTCATCACCGGATCACTCGTGGGACTGCTGACCGCCGGCTCGATGATCCTTGTCCTCGGCAACGGGAACCATTCCTTCTTCGGCATGGATTGGGCGGGCACGACGACGTTCTGGGTCTTCGGCCTGTTCCTGTGCCTCTTCGTGGGGCCGGCGCAGTCTTCCTCCCGGGCCTACTTGGCCCGGCTCGCCCCGCACGGCGAGTCCGGCGAGCTGTTTGGCCTGTACGCCACCACCGGCCGAGCCGTCAGCTTCCTCGCCCCCGCACTGTTCACGCTCTGCATCGCCGTCGCCGCGCCGCTGGTGGAGCCCGGCGAGGCCCAGCGCTGGGGCATCCTCGGCATCATGGTGGTGCTCCTGGCCGGGCTGCTGCTCCTGCTCCCGGTCAAGGCCCCGGACAAGACCGACATCGCGGTGGTCCCCGCGGCCTGAAGCTGCCCGGAAAACCCTCCTGCCCACTAGGCTGGAGGAATGAACGTGGATGAAACGGACCTGCCGGGACTGGGCCGGCGCAAGGATTTCATGACCGCCTCCGGGCGGCGGATCGGCGTCGTGGAGTACCGCGAAGGCCAAACCGAACTGATCGTCTCCACATGGGACGATCCGGACACCTGCCAGGCGTCCATCCCGCTGACCGCCGATGAGGCCGCCGCGTTGGGAAACCTGCTGGGCGGCCAGCGGCTGGCCATGCAGCTTTCGGAAGCCCACCGCGAGATTCCGGGGATTGTCACCCGGCAGTTCTCCATCGCGGCCGGCTCTCCGTTCCACAACCAGCCGATGGGCAAGGCAGCCATCCGGACCCGGAGTGGCGTCTCGATCGTCGCCATCATGCGCGAGGGTGAGGTGGTCCCCTCACCGGGACCCGACCTCGTCCTGCACCCGGGCGATCTCCTCGTTGCAGTAGGAACGCAAGAAGGCCTCGACCTGGCGGCCGGCATCCTACGCAACGGCTGACGGCATGGATCCGCTCGCACTGACCCTGATTGAACTCGGGGCCGTCGTCTTTTGCCTCGGCATGCTGGCGAGGCTGGCGGGGCGGATCGGCATGTCCCCTATCCCGCTGTATCTCCTCGGCGGACTGTTTTTTGGTGCCGGCGGGATTGTGAAACTCGAAGGTATGCACGAGTTCGCACACCTCTCAAGCGAGATCGGCGTCATCCTTCTCCTGCTTATGCTCGGCTTGGAATATACGGCGGCCGAGCTGGTCACGGGGCTGCGCCGATCCTGGCAGGCTGGCGTCCTGGACCTGGTCCTGAACTTCCTGCCGGGCGCCCTGCTCGCGCTCGTGCTGGGGTGGGGAGCGGTGGGGGCGATGGTGATGGGCGGGGTCACCTATATTTCGTCGTCGGGCATCGCCGCCAAGGTGATCACGGACCTGGGCCGGATCGGCAACCGCGAAACCCCGGTGATTCTCTCCATCCTCGTGTTCGAGGATCTGGCCATGGCCATCTACCTGCCGGTCCTGACCGCGACCCTGGCCGGGGTCAGCTTCGTCGTGGGACTGCAGACTGTCGGGATCTCGCTCGCCGTTGTCACCGTCGTGCTGCTGGTGGCACTGCGCCACGGGCATCACGTGTCCAAGGCCGTGCACAGCGAGAACTCGGAGGTGTTCCTGCTCAACCTGCTCGGGGCGGCGCTACTGGTGGCCGGGCTGGCCTCGGCCATGCAGGTGTCGGCAGCGGTGGGGGCCTTTATGCTCGGCATCGCCATTTCGGGGGCCACCGCGCACAGCGCCACCAGGATCCTGGAGCCGTTGCGGGACCTTTTCGCAGCCATCTTCTTCGTGGTCTTCGGCCTCAATACCGACCCTTCCACCATCCCGCCCGTGCTCGGCTGGGCCCTGCTGCTGGCCATCGTCACCGCCGCCACCAAGATGATGACGGGCATCTGGGCGGCCAAGCGCGCCGGGATCGGGCGGCCGGGGCGTTTCCGCGCCGGCGCCGCGCTGATCGCGCGCGGGGAGTTCTCGATCGTCATTGCCGGGCTCGCCGTGGCCTCCGGCGTGGTGTCCCCCGAACTCGCGGCCCTGGCCACCGCCTATGTGCTGATCATGGCCGTGACGGGCCCGCTGGCAGCCAAGTTTGTTGAGCCGGTGGTGGCGATGCTGCGCCGGCCGGCGAAACCGCCCGCGGTGCGGACTGCGGACGGCCTCTAGACGTTGGTGCGGTGGGCATCAGTCCTTCGACGAAACAAAAGCGAAGGAACGAGCGCACGGCCACCACGAAGAACTGGGTGGAACCGACCGATACCGGCGCCGCTTCCGCGCGCACGGCATCGATCCGCCCCAGGCGGGCGTCTTGCCACGATTCCCCAGGGCCCAACCGCCTACGGTGCCGCCGCCCTCACGTTGTCCAGCAGCACGGTGATCGGGGCATTGTTACCACTGCTGGACAGATACGTCATCAACCCGACGCCGCCCGCCGCCTGAAGAGCCGCCGTCGTGTCAGTCGCGGAGCGTTGCCAGGTCGCCGGTTCTGCCGTCCCCACTTCCCAGACTTTGGCGCGGATGGTGGTGGTCCCTGCGCCAGTGACCTGCAGGCGCATTGCCAAGCGATCGCCAACGGCATAGTTCAGGCCACCGATCGTGAGGCCACTCTGGATGGTGGTTTCGGCGCCCGTGGCCGTTGTCCTGATCAACGACAGATTCACAGCACCCGTGGATGTCACATGGGCTTTGGCGCGGTATTCTCCGGATCCCGCAATCCTTCGCCCGACAGCCGAGAAATAGAGGCCGGAACCTGAAGCGGGTTTGTCGGTCGCAAGCTCAAGGTAGCAGTCGGTGGCCGAGGAGCTGACAGAACTCAGATACGCGTAATTGGAGGATCCTGCAGTGGCGATACGCAGGCGTCCTTCACCGCTGGACACGGAATAATTGCTCGTGCTACCGGTCACGGACCATGGGCCGCCCGTGTCCGCGGTGCCGAGACCATTACTGACCGTCCTGTTGAACGAGTCTTGGGCAAGCGGCGCGGCGCCAGTTGTTGTTGTGACTGGGTGGGTAGCCACGTCCGTGGCACCGCCGTTGTCAGTGACAGTCAGGCTGACGTTGTAGCTGCCCGGGGTGGCGTAGGGGTGCGATGGCGAAGGGCCGGTGCCGCTGGTGCCGTCGCCGAAGTCCCAGGCATAGCTTGCTATGGTGCCGTCGGGATCTGTGGACGCCGAAGCGTCGAATGCACAAGTGAGATTGGAGCAGGACGAGGTAAAGGACGCGGTTGGGGCCGCATTGCTCCCCGACGAAGCGACGCTGAAGGCATCCGTGAACGCGCCGTCTGTGGCGACAAATCCTGCATTCAAAGTGGTGGAGGTGAACCTCATATCCAGCAGGCCGTGACTTGGGTTTAGGTTGAGGCCGGAATAGGCGGCGAAGTAAGGTGTTTCCGGATCCGCGGTATTGACGTCGCGCAGGGGCACGCCACCCGTCCCGACGGTTGTAAAGACGGAGCCCGCTCCCTTGGCCAGGGAATTGTCCCCATCACGCACGCACGATGAGTTGTAGACGCCGGCCTGAAGCCCCGTGCATCCCGTTGCCACTGAAAGCTGCTTGCTGCGCTGATAATGATGTTCATGGCCGTTCAGGACGAGGTCCACTTTCTTGCTGAGAAGCAGGTTTGTAATGTCGGCGCCTGAGATGCAGCCGTATGCGCCGATCGAGATACACGGCGCGTGCATGGCCACCACTACCCAGGGAATGGACGCGGACCGGGCTCCGTCGATTGCTGCTGCTGTCCAGTCATAGCGAGGGCTGCCGACCGAGTAGTCCCAGGTTCCATCGGAAAAAGGAAGTCCCGGAGAGACAAATACAAAACGTGTCATTGGATTCTGTTGCGGGACATCGACATAGTATTGCCGGCCGTAAGTTCCCACCGCCCCGGGAAGCTGGTTCGGCAAGCATGCGGCAAAATCATTGATGTTTCCGTTAAGTCCGTTGCTTTCGTGGTTGCCCGATACCAGCTGGAACGGGAAGCCCGCGCCAGTGCGGGCTGTCACGAAATCGCACCAGGACTGCTCTGTTTGGTTGGGACTGTAGGAAAGATCGCCCAGAGCCAGATGCAGGTCCGGTTTGAGTTGTCCGATTCGTGACAGGACACCGGCGGCTGCGGCTGAGCCGGAGTAGTCGCCCGCTGCGGTGACGCGGAGTTCCCCCGGAACCGCCGGGATGACGGCGGCTTCGGCAGCCTCGATTCCACCGGGCAGCAGTTGGGCCATCACGGGAGTTAACGCCACTGAGCCCCCCAAGACAAGGGCGGCACTCGTAATAGACACTGTGACGAGATGCCAAAACGTGGCGACATGGGGTGATGCCGGTCTCTTCGTTACGCCCACGGCATGCTTCTGCATCCGCCATTCCGAACATTGGTTCTGCACGGATCCGGCGCCAGAGCCCGGGCCGGGCAGGGCCGCCGAGGAGTCCACACGTAATGGACAGGCACGGTGTGAGACCGTACGGGGCGTAAAAGCGACATGCCTGCCTTTGCCGATGGCGGCTCCGGCGACTCCGCCTAGGAGCAGAAGTGCCATTAGTCCGTGCACTTTGGTGAAAAGCAGTTTTGTGCCCGTCATCGGCTGTGGAGGCCCGCTGTGAGGACCATGGTTGGCATCGGACGGTTTGGGCCGTGACGGTGCAGACTCCGTACATGGATCGATGGTTTCAGCGCTCATGTTGCCCCCTAAGGAATTGCTTTGAACACCATCGCTAGTTGCGTCCTGAGCGGGGCACGTCAGCGATATGTTCTGCTCAACGCTCTACACACGACTTGTATGCTGGTTGAACGTTAGGCCGAGGCACCTTCGGATGCCCGAGTATGCGGTACTCCCTTGTTATTGCAGTCTTTCCTGCCCTGCTCGCATTGCTACGTGGGTATGTTCTGTCAGCCGCAACACACCGCACTTGCCCGCCCGGGTGGCATCGTGGCATACCAAGCTGACGGTGATGTGAACACTGGGTTGGGCCGGGTTGTTGTCAAATGGCTCACGCACAGAACAGCTGCCGGTCAAGGCAGGGAGGGCCCTGGGCGATGAGGTGCTGCGTAACCCAAGTCCGCCGGCAACCAATCCGGTTCGCGGCCGCGCAGCTGGCCGGTATCAACGCGGCACCGGTGGCCGACCTTGGCGCCGCGTTCCAGGTGAAACCGGCCACACTGTGGCGGTGGCGGCGGCCCCGGTCAACGCACAGAGTGCTGGGGCTTGCGCCGGGAAAGCCGGTCCGAAGGGGCCAACCCGGCTCACGAAAACGGTCATAGCCAGGGTCAGGGCGTGCATGCCAGTCCCTGCGGGCCGTTGGGGCGGCCGTCGGTGCCTCCGAATTCAGCGTCCGCCGGGCCCTGGCCTGGAGCGTGGTGATCCGGGGGAACCGTCAACACTGGTGCCGGCGCCGGGGTCCATGCAGCGGGACCGGTGCCCGTGGCGGCCGGGCCGGGAGCGGTTTTGCCGGTCCTGCCAGCTCCCGGGGATCATTCCACTGACCGGCCCGCGGCCCGTGCCGCTTGGCCGCGCGGAACCCGTGTTCGACCCCGCGGCCGGGTCCTGCTGAGGCTGGACAGGGCGAAAACGAAGCCTACCGAACGAAGCTGCTCACGCACCGCGATCAGGATGGCCATGTCCAACACCGCGACCACTCTGGCAGGGGAGGTCCGGACCAACACTGGCTTTGCCCGCGCGGATCAGGAAGCCCCACGCCCTGGTCAGGCAGGCGCTGAGCAATAGCGGCGACATCGACCCCACCACCGACGGCTACATACCGATCCGGATGAACCCGCTGCCAACCACACGGACCACTGCGCGACCGAAGAACTCTGCGAACAGTTGACCGCCACGCAAACCCCACCACCCCGGCACGGCCACAATCCTGCGCTACGAGCTTGAGACCAAGAAACCGTCCTCACCCACTGGATCGCCGTGTCAGGAGCCCAGAGGCTACAAGTCCGTGCGGTGGAAGTTCATGTGGCTGCGGCTCGCCGTCGGGCCGCGCTGGCCCTGGTAGCGGTTGCCGTACTCGCCGGACCCGTAGGGGTACTCGGCGGCGGAGGTGAGTCGGAAGAAACACAACTGGCCAATTTTCATGCCCGGCCAGAGCTTGATCGGCAGCGTCGCCATATTGGAAAGTTCGAGCGTCACATGCCCGGAGAAGCCCGGATCGATGAATCCTGCGGTCGAGTGCGTGAGCAGGCCCAGTCGGCCCAGCGAGGACTTACCCTCAAGCCGGGCGGCGACGTCGTCGGGAAGCGTCACCGTTTCGTACGTGGAGCCCAGGACGAATTCCCCGGGATGCAGGATAAAGGGTTCGCCGGTCTCAACCTCCACCAGGCGGGTCAGCTCGGGCTGGTCCTCCGCCGGGTCGATGTGGGCGTACTTGTGGTTGTCGAAGAGCCGGAAGAACTTGTCGATCCGGACGTCAACCGACGATGGCTGAACCATGGCGGGGTCAAACGGCTCCAGAACGATCCGTTGGGAGTCAATTTCGGCACGAATGTCGCGGTCGGAGATCAGCACAGTCTCAAAATTACCGTACTCGCCGTGAAGAGATGTGTGCGGCAGCAGTGTTACGGCCCTGCTGTTACAGACCCGCCTGCTCTTCCAGTACGGACTTGAGACGCTCCAACGGGCAGGCCTCCGCCTTCATCCGACGGCGGAACGGGGACTTCAGCCGGGCCAGGAAACCCCGGGGCTCGCGTTCCACGGCAAGGCGGACTCGGGTGCTCCTGCCTTCCGTGCTCAGGTAGAAGCCGCCGCGCGTGCGCTCCGGCCCGTCAAGGATCCTGTATTGGATTTCCGCGCCGGGGCGCGCCTCCGTGATCTCGATGTTTCCGCAGACGGCGCGTCCGCCGGTGCCGTCAACGGTCTGCCGGTAGACGGCGCCCTTGGTGCCCGCAGCGCCCGATGCCAGTTCAATGCTGCGGATTCCGGCCCGCCAGCTCGGCAGGTTGCGGGCGTCAAGAAGGAAGTCATACACGCTCATGGCATCCCGCTTGATGACGACGTCGTATTCTGCGATTGCCACGGAAATCCTTGCTCGGCGGACGGCTGATGGGCGTAGCCCGCTTCCCCGGAACTGCAGCTAACTCCTTCAGGATAGACAGCAGGGCCCGTCCCCCGCGGCTGCGGGGACGGGCCTTTATCGAAGAGTTATGGATGCACGGGAATGTGTAGTGCCCTGTGCCCACTGCCTCGAACCCTGCAGGGCAGAGAACCACGCCCTGCGAGCCTCCCTGTCCGCAACGGCGGAAGACGCGGTGGGTTTTGACGAATGAATCGCCGCCGAGGCGCCTCCGGGCCGTACTCAAGGCGACTCGACGTGACAAGGAACCCGTGTGTCTGTTCTGGGAAGGCTCCCGACTGGGGTAATGTAAATCTCGTTGTTTTCACCGGGACTATTGACCAGATTCCTGGCTAGTCCCTTGCGGCTGTAGCTCAATGGTAGAGCGCTAGCTTCCCAAGCTTGATACGCGGGTTCGATTCCCGTCAGCCGCTCCAAATTCCCCGCGGGCTCCGCCCAGCAGACCTCCCCGGGGGCGTTAGGTCGCTACCTGTATCCTTCGAAGTCAGGAACCTTCCCGGTTCCGCTACAGGAGCGATCATGGCTGACAAATCCCCCCGTCAAGCAGCATCCAAAAAATCCGGCAAATCCATCAAGGAAAAGCGGGCCGACAAGAGGACCGCTGCAGCGCCGCCCAGCTCCCTGGACAAGGCCACCAGCTCCAAGCCGGCGAGTCCCAAAAAGAAGTGAGCGGCACCATGAGCCACCTCACCCTCGGAGTCCTTGCCAGCACGCGGAAGCCTGACGAACAGCGCCTCCCGATCCACCCCCACCACCTGGACCGCATCGCCACGGAACTCCGGCGGCAGCTGATCCTGGAAGAGGGTTACGGCGAGCGTTTCGGCGTTTCGGACGCCCACCTGGCACCGCTCGTGGGTCGCATCGTCCCGCGCGCGCAGCTGCTGGCGGAGGCCGACGTCGTCCTCCTGCCCAAGCCGCAGCCCGAGGACCTCGCCGAGCTGCGGGACGGGCAGGTCCTTTGGGGCTGGCCGCACTGCGTCCAGGACCGGGCCATCACCCAGCTGGCGATCGACAAGAAGCTCACCCTGATCGCCTTCGAGGCGATGAACCACTGGGCCAGCGACGGCGGCTTCGGCCTGCACGTGTTCCACAAGAACAACGAACTGGCCGGCTACTGCTCCGTGCTGCACGCCCTGGCTCTGACCGGTTCCACCGGTGACTACGGCCGGCGCCTGAGCGCCGTCGTCATCGGCTTCGGCGCCACGGCCCGCGGCGCGGTCACGGCCCTCAACGCCCACGGCGTCCACGATGTCCAGGTGCTGACCAACCGCGGGGTTGCCGCGGTGGGCTCCCCCATCCATTCGGTGCGGATCGCGCAGTTCGACCACGACGACAAGGCGCCGTTCCTCAGCGAGGTCATCACCGAGCGGGGCCGCGTGCCGCTCGCGCCGTTCCTCGCCGAGAGCGACATCGTCGTCAACTGCACCCTGCAGGACCCGAACGCGCCGCTGACGTACCTGCGCACGGAGGACCTGGACGCCTTCCGGCCCGGAAGCCTGATCGTGGACGTGTCCTGCGACGAGGGCATGGGCTTCAGCTGGGCGAAAACCACCACGTTCGCCGAGCCGATGTTCAAGGTCGGGGACCACATCGACTACTACGCGGTGGACCACAGCCCGTCCTACCTGTGGAACTCGTCCAGCTGGGAAATCAGCGAGGCGCTGCTGCCGTTCCTGGAGACCGTGATCACCGGCCCCGAGGCCTGGAACGCCAACGAGACCATCCGCCGCGCGATCGAAATCCGTGACGGCGTGGTCCTCAACCCGGACGTCCTGCAGTTCCAGCAGCGGAATCCTGAGTACCCGCACGCCCCGCTGGCCGGCTAGGCCCGGTTTTCGCTGCTAAAA
Source organism: Pseudarthrobacter sp. PvP090 (assembly GCF_040547365.1). Lineage (NCBI taxonomy): Bacteria > Bacillati > Actinomycetota > Actinomycetes > Micrococcales > Micrococcaceae > Pseudarthrobacter > Pseudarthrobacter sp. PvP090. The sequence goes on along the minus strand of NZ_JBEPPO010000003.1, from coordinate 35,441 downwards.
CGGACAACCGCTGCGTGGATCCACGCAGCGGTTGTCCGAAATCGGCGCCGAAACCTAGGCTTTGCGGACTATCTTCACGAGCCGCCGCCGGTCCTTCAGGTCCACCTTGAGCATCAGCTGGTCGCGGCGCGCCAGCACGACGGCGACCGTCGCCGCGGCCAGTGCCGGCACCCCGCCGGAGACCAGAATGGCCGTGTGCGGATCGACGTGCTCGGCCAGCCACCCGATCATCGGCCCGCCGATGGCCTGCCCGCCGATCAGCACCATGATGTACAGGCTCATGACGCGCCCGCGGATGGCCATGTTGGAGCTGATCTGGACCAGCTGGTTGGCGGCGGTCAGGAACATCAGGCACCAGAACCCGGCCAGCACCATCGCCGCCCCGAACCACACCATGGAGGGCGCCAGCGAGGCGAGGCAGAGCATCAGCCCGTACATTCCTGCCCCCAGCATCACCGAGCGCAGCCTCAGTTCCCGCCTGCGGGCGGAGGTGATGGCCCCGGCCAGCGCCCCGAGGGCCACCAGCGCGTTCAGCAGGCCGTAGCCGCCGGCGCCGACGTCGTAGACGTTGTCCGCGAAGGCCGCCAGCAGCACCGGCAGGCTCATCGCGAACACGGCGATGAAGCCGGCCATGAGCCACGGCCAGTAAATGGTGGGTTTGCTCAGCGCATAGTTCAGCCCCTCCTTGAGCATGCCCTTGCGCTTGGGCACCGGCGCGCTGATGTGCAGCTGGTCCTTGCGCAGCGTGAGCAGCATCGCCACGGTAAAGCAGCAGGCGACGGCGTTCGCGGCGAATGCCCAGCCGGCCCCCACCGCGGTGAGCAGCAGCCCGGCGAGCGCCGGTCCGATCAGGCCGCCGAGCTGGAACGTCGTGGAATTCACGCTGATGGCGTTCCGGAGGTAGGCCGGGCCCACGAGTTCATTGACGAACACCTGCCGCGCCGGCTGGTCCAGCACGGTGACCAGACCCAGGGCCAGGGCGATCACGTACACGTGCCAGACCTCGATCCGCTGGCTCAGCGCCAGCACGGCGAGGATGGCCGCCAGTACGGCCGCGACCGACTGGCACAGCATCAGGATCTTCCGCTTCGCGAAGCGGTCCGCCATCATGCCCGCCCACGGGCCCAGGAACAGCGAGGGCAGGAACTGCAGCGCCACCGTGATCCCGACGGCGGTGACGGAACCGGAGAGCTGGAGTACCAGCCAGTCCTGGGCAATCCGCTGCATCCAGATGGCGATCACGGCGAAGAAGTGGCCGATCGCGAAGATCCGGAAATTGCGGACTTTCAGCGAGATGAAGGTGTGGCGCCAGGGAAGCCGCTGGCTGACGACGGCGAGGGGCTGGGTGATCGTGTCCGGCAGTGCAGTTACGTTGGCCTCTAACGGCGGAGGGGGTGCCACGGAAAGTCCTCAAAGGAGCGGGTGAGCGGGGATGCCTTAACGCTAAGCTGGCCGCAACAGATTGTGGAAGCTTATTCACCGCATAACTCGCATTACAAAACGCAATGTGGCGCGAGAACGCCGCAGCTCAGGAGACCGCATGTTCGAACCCGCCCAGCTGCGATCCTTCCTGGCCGTAGCTGAGACGCTGAGCTTCACCAAGGCCGCGGAAAGGCTGGGCCTGGCCCAGCCGACGGTCAGCCAGCACGTCCGCAAGCTCGAGGCCGCCGCGAAGCGGGTCCTGGTGGCCCGGGACACCCGGGACGTGCGCCTGACCGACAACGGGGACGCAATGGCCGGGTTCGCCCGCAGCATCCTGTCCGCACACGACGCCGCTTCCCGCTATTTTTCGGGCTCGGCCATGCGCGGCCGGCTGCGTTTCGGCACGGCGGACGACCTCGCGATCACCGGCCTGCCGAGGATCCTGCGGGAGTTCCGGCAGGTCTACCCGCAGATCAATCTGGAACTGACGGTGGGCCAAAGCGACCAGCTCTACAAGCGGCTCAACGCCGGCCAGCTGGACCTTGTCTTCGTCAAATGGGTCGCCGGGGCCAAGGACGGCACTGTGGTGCAGCAGGACTCCTTCGCTTGGGTTGGCCTGGAACAGACCTCGCTGGACCCGGCCGAGCCCGTGCCGCTCATTGCCTATCCAGCCCCCAGCCTGAGCCGGAAGCTGGCCATCGACGCGCTGGAATCCGCCGGCCGGACCTGGCGGATCACGTGCACCACGCGGCAGATCAGCGGGGTGCTGGCCGCGGTCCGCGCCGGGATCGGGGTGGCGGTCATGCCGTCCTCGCTGGTGCCGGATGACCTGAAGATCATCACCCGGCGCTTCGACCTGCCGCCCGTGGGCGACGTCGATTTCACCCTGATCCGCAACCCGCTGGCCAACACCGAGGTCATCGAGGCCCTCACCCAGACCATCGCGGGCCGGACCCTGAAGCGCTCCGCCTGAGCGCCCGGAGGGGGCACCTGCGTACTCGCTGATGTACCTACTCGGATTGCGTACTTACGCATACCATTGATCCACTCGAGTTCGTGGCTTATCCTGAGTGTGTTGAAGGTCAAGCAGAGGCCAATGACAACGATTCGAAATACGAACGCTGTCCTGTTGTGTCTGCCGTGCGGCGACCATCCGGAAGCGTTCGGGATAGGCCGACAATGACGCCAGCCCTTAACCGCCCCCACAGTCCCGCATCAGCCAGAGGCCTCAAGCAGGCGGGCCCGCTTTCCCAGGTAGTGCACCGCGGCTCCGCCGCGCACCACCCCAGCCGCGGACGCCTGGACCCGCACCCGACGACCCTGATGGAGGCCGAGTACGTCGGCAGCCCTTACTGCGAACGCTGCGGCACCGACGAGTTCATCTACCTGGAGACCTTTGTCCCGGCCACTCACCACCGGGACGGTTCCATCAACAAGCTGGGCGAAGTCACGTACTTCTGCTCCGGTTGCGACGACTTCTCCGCCCACGCCGTCCCCGCCTCGTGGGTTCCCCCGGGCTGGTACTTCGGCTGAGTCGGAAGGCTCCGAGCCACACAAAGACCACGAGCCGAGCGGCCACTATTGGAGGGTGGCCGCCCGGCTCGTTTTTGGTGCCCAGGGGTGTTGCCTCCGGGGGAGGCGGCCCCTAGATCAACCCGTCCGAGATGTGGTTCGGGGTGCCGAAGCGGTGCGCCGTGATGCTGACTGCCTGCTCGTGCAGGAACGGCAGCAGCTCAACGCGTCCGGCTTCGGTAACCGGGTGGAAGTAGACCGCCAGGTCGGGGCGTCCCCCGGTCGCCTCGGCCAGGGCCTTGGCGTCCCCGCCGATGAGCCGGATCCGCGAGGTTGAGAGCCGGGACGCGCTGGCGAGCCTGCCCGCGGAGGCCAGCCAGTCGGCGTCGTCCTCGACGGTCACGTCGATGCCGAGGCCGGACAGCACCGTGCGCAGCTGGGCGGGGACCTCGACGGCGGTGGACACCGTCAGCGCGGAGCCTGCCAGAACGCCGGCCGCCACGGTCCGGACCAGGTCGGCGAGCGGTTCGCCGTCGGAAAGCCGCACCGTGACCGGCAGGGCACGATAGCGGAAGATGTTCCGTTCGGCGCTGAGCCCGGAGACGTCCTTGGCGGTGCCGAATTCCTCGGTCCAGGCGAGGGCGTCGGAAGCCAGGGCACGCTGCAGTGCCTCCAGCTCGCCGTCGGCAAGGAAGCCCTGGGCCGCCTGCTCGATCCGGCGGACGCCGGCATGCGCGGCCCCCTTGCCAGCCGCGGCGCTGCGCTTGCTGACCCAGTCGCCGAGCCCGACGAGGTAGTTGGGCCCACCGGCCTTGGTCCCGGCGCCCACGGCGGACTTCTTCCAGCCGCCGAACGGCTGGCGCTGCACGATGGCGCCGGTGATGCCGCGGTTGACGTAAAGGTTGCCGGCCTGGACGGTATCGAGCCAGAGGCCCACTTCCGCCGGGTTCAGCGAGTGCAGTCCGGACGTAAGGCCGTACTCGATCTGGTTCTGGATGGCGATGGCGTCCTCGAGGGTTTCTGCGGTCATCACACCCAGGACGGGGCCGAAGAACTCGGTGAGGTGGAAGTAGGAACCGCGGCGCACGCCGTAGCGGACGCCCGGGCTCCAGAGCTTGCCCGTCCCGTCCAGCTTCTTCGGCTCGACGGCCCAGCTTTCGCCTTCGCCGAGGGTGGTGAGGGCGTTGAGAAGCTTGCCGTTGGCGGGTTCGATGATCGGACCCATCTGGCTGGCGGGGTCCTCGGGGTAGCCGACCTTGAGCGAGGTGACGGCGTCGATCAGCTGGTTGTGGAAGCGCTTGGATTTGGCCACGGAGCCCACGAGGATCACCAGCGAGGCCGCGGAGCACTTCTGGCCGGCGTGGCCGAAGGCGGAGTAGGCGACGTCTTTGGCGGCGAGGTCCAGGTCGGCGCTGGGGGTGACGATGATGGCGTTCTTTCCGCTGGTCTCGGCAAGCAGCGGCAGGTCCTGGCGGAAGGAGCGGAACAGTTCCGCGGTTTCGTAGCCGCCGGTGAGGATGACGCGGTCCACGGCGGGGTGGGCGATCAGCTGCCGTCCGAGTTCACGCTCGCCCAGCTGGACCATGGTCAGCACGTCCCGCGGGACGCCGGCTTCCCAGAGTGCCTCGATCATCACGGCGCCGCTGCGGCGGGCCTGCTTGGCGGGCTTGATCACGACGGCGGAGCCGGCGGCGAGGGCGGCGAGGGTGGAGCCGGCCGGGATGGCCACCGGGAAGTTCCACGGCGGGGTTACCACGGTGAGCTTGGCCGGGACGAAAGTGGCGCCGTCGACGTCGTCGAGCTTCCGGGCCGCTTCGGCGTAGTAGTGCGCGAAGTCAACAGCCTCGCTGACTTCCGGGTCGCCCTGGTCGATGGTCTTGCCGGTTTCGCTGGCCATGACCTCGAGCAGTTCGGCGCGACGGGCCTCCAGGACATCGCCGGCGCGGTGCAGGATCGCCGCACGCTCGTCCCCGGAGAGTGCGCCCCAGGCCCTGCCCTTCTCGAGGGCCGTGTCGATGACCGCGTTGAGGGTCTGCTCGTCGTTGATCGTGGCTGCGTCCACTGCGGCGTTGCCGAGGGTCGAGAACGGGACCCGCTCCAGGATGGCGCGGCCCCAGTCGCGGTTGGCCGGCAGGGAGGGGTCGGTGTCCGCGGTGTTCGCAAAGGAGTCGTGCGGCATCGGCTCGGCCGGAAGGCTGCGGTTCTGCCGGCGGTTGGGCGGCGGGACCTCGTCGTCGAGCCTGGCGAGGGAGGCGAGGAAGCGCTGCTGCTCGCGCTCGAAGAGTGATTCGTTCTCGCTGAGTTCAAAGACCGCGGACATGAAGTTGTCCTGGCTGGCGCCCTCCTCGAGCCGGCGGATCAGGTACGCGATTGCGACGTCGAACTCGGCCGGGTGGACCACGGGGGTGTAGAGCAGCAGCGAGCCGACGTCCTTCTTGACGGCTTCGGCCTGGCCCTGGGCCATGCCGAGCAGCATCTCGAATTCGATACTCTGCTGTGCGGTATCCGCGATGCCGCGCTGTTTCGCGAGCAGCCAGGCGAAGGCGATGTCGAAGAGGTTGTGGCCGGCGACGCCGATCCGGATGTTGCGGATCCGGTCCGGGTGCAGCGCGTAGTTGATGACGCGCTTGTAGTTGGTGTCCGAGTCCTGCTTGGTACCCCAGGTGGCGAGCGGCCAGTCGTGCAGCGACGCCTCGACCTGCTCCATCGGCAGGTTGGCGCCCTTCACCACGCGGACCTTGATCGCCGCGCCGCCGTCGGCGCGGCGGGCGGAGGCCCAGTCCTGCAGGCGGATCATGGCGGCGAGCGCGTCCGGGAGGTAGGCCTGCAGCACAATGCCGGCCTCGAGGTTCTTGAATTCCGGCTTGTCCAGGATCCGGGTGAAGACCACGATGGTCATGTCCAGGTCCTTGTACTCCTCCATGTCCAGGTTGATGAACTTGGCCTTTCCTCCGCCGGCGGCAAAGGAGGCGGCGCGGGTGAAGAGCGGGGTGAGCTTCTCGACCACGTGCTCCACGGCCTCGTCGAAGGCCCAGGCCGAGTGCGGGGCCACCGTGGAGGAGACCTTGATGGAGACGTAGTCGACGTCGGGGCGGGAGAGCAGCTTGTGCGTGCCCTCGAGGCGGCGTGAGGCCTCGTGCTCGCCGAGCACGGCCTCGCCCAGGAGGTTGACGTTGAGCTTGATGCCGTCCTTGCGGATCTTGGCGATGGCCGGGCCCAGCTTGGCGTCGGTGGCATCGACGATGAGGTGGCCGACCATTTCACGGAGCACGCGGCGGGCGACCGGGATGACCACCTGCGGCAGCACCGGGGCCATGGTGCCGCCGAGGCGGACGGCGCTGCGCATGTACCAGGGCAGGAAGGCGGGGACCTTGGGGGCAAGCGCGGCGAGGTTGCGGGCGGCGACCTCCAGGTCCTCGGGGCGGACGACGCCGTCGACGAACCCGACGGTGAAGTCCAGGCCGTTGGGGTCCTTCAGGACGCCGGCGAGCTGCTCGGCGGAGGCGTCCACGGGGACCTTCGCTGCCTCGGTGAGCCAGTGGCGTACCAGCCCGATGGTCTCCTCGGCGAGGGCTGCGGCCTCGAGGACCGGGGAGCCTTCGGAGACGGGTGCGTTCCCGGCCGCGCTGCCGGTGGTCACGCCGGACTCCGTTGAAATGTTGGTCATGGCTGGTACTCGTTCTTTCTCAAGGTATGGACCGTTCTAGATTCAGTATGCGACCGGATTTTCATAAGATAAAGCGATGTTTTCCGAGCAATACTGGTTAGAAAAATCGAAGGTTAGACGGCCTGCCTGAACACCCGGCAATCCCCCCGGGCCCTCCCTCACGTCGAGCCCCTTTTCGGGCGACCCTCCCTCACGTCGAGCCCCTTTTCGGGCGATCCTCCCTCACATCCGGCACCCAAACGACGAACCCTCTCCCACGAAGTGAGAGAGGGTTCGTCGCTAACACGCCGAACCTGCGGGAGCGTCCGGATATTTGCCGCCAGAAGTGAGGGGGCGTTTGGTGGTTAGGCGAGGGGGCGGTGCATCTCCACGAGTTCTTCGTGCCGCGGGCTGTCCGGGTTCATCAGCGAGTGCTTGCGGCCGTAGCCGAAGTAGATGACCAGGCCGATGATCAGCCAGACGCCGAAGCGGGCCCAGGTCTCCCAGTGCAGCTGGAGCATCAGGAACGCCGAGGCCAGCACACCGAAGGCCGGAACCAGCGGCATCAGGGGAAGCCGGAAAGTGCGCGGGGCTTCGGGCTTCCTGTAGCGGAACACGATGACCGCGGTGCAGACGACGACGAACGCGGCCAGGATGCCGATGTTGGTGAGGTCGGCGACGGCCTTGATCGGGAACACGCCGGCCAGCAGGGCGGAGCCGATCCCGGCGATCCAGGTGACGCGTTGCGGCGTACCGTGGCGGTCGGTCTTGGCGAACCAGCCAGGGAGCAGCCCGTCGCGGCTCATCGAGAACCAGACGCGGGTGACGCCGAGCAGGAAGGTGAGCATCACGGTCAGGATGGACAGCACGGCGAAGACCGAAATGATGGTGGCGATGACCGGCAAACCAACACTGTTGAATGCGGAGGCGAAGCCGGCCTTGGGGTCGATCTCCTGGTAGTTCTGCATGCCGGTGAGCACCAGGGTTGCGGCGACGTACAGGAGCATCGCGATGATGAGGGACATGATGATGGCCTTCGGCATGTGCTTCTTGCCGTCCGTCGCCTCTTCCGCGGCGGTGCTCATCGCGTCATACCCGAATACGGCGAAGAACACCGTGGCGGCTCCCGCCACCACCGGACCGAAGCCGCTGGGCATAAACGGGTTGTAGTTTCCGGTATCGATGTAGAAGATGCCAAGACCAATGATGAACAGGATCAGAATGACCTTGATCGCGACGGCGATGAGCTCGAACCGTCCGAAGGTCTTGGTGCCGCGGGAAAGTATCCAGGTCACGAGCAGGCAGACGGCGATCGCCGGGATGTTGACGATGCCGCCGAGCCCTTCATCCGGCGTCGACGTCATCCAGACGGGCATGTTGATGCCGATGCCGGAGAGGAAAGCGTCGAAGTAGCCGGAAATGCCGATCGCCACAACGGCCACGATCGCGATGTATTCCAGCAAAAGGTCCCAGCCGATGAACCAGCCGATGATTTCGCCGAGCGCCACGTAACCGTAGGTGTAGGCGGAACCCGCCCGCGGGATCATGCCGGCGAATTCCGCGTAGGACAGGGCGGCCGCCGCGGAGGCGAGGCCCGCGATCAGGAAGGAAAACAGCACTGCCGGGCCGACTCCGGGTTCGGACTCGCTGCCGTGGGCCACGAGGCCCGCCAGGGAGAAAATGCCGACGCCGATGATGCCGCCGACGCCGATGGCCGTTAGTTGCCAGAACCCGAGGCTCTTCATCAGGCCGCTGTGCAGGCTCTCTTCCTCGATGTCGTCGATGGGCTTGCGCCGCATGATCGACCTGTCTATGTCTTTTGTAGCCATCAGGGTCTCCCGCGTATAGGTGTGGCACCCATCAATCCACCCTGTGATGGGGGTAACTTAACGACAACAGTATGCAACCCGGATTGCATTAGATAAAGTGAATTCTCCTAATCAATAAGCATTAGAATTCACAAAGGAATAGCGATGCTGGATGTCCGGCGGTTGCGCCTGCTGCGCGAACTGAAGATCCGGGGCACCCTGGCCGAAGTCGCGGAGGCGCTCCAGTACAGCCCCTCCTCGGTCTCCCAGCAGCTGGCCCTCCTGGAAAAGGAAGCCGGCGTCGAACTGCTTCGCAAGACCGGGCGCCGGGTCCAGCTCACCCCGCAGGCCGAAGTCCTGGTGGCGCACACGGCCCAACTCCTGGAAACGCTGGAACAGGCCGAGGCTGACCTGGCCGCCTCACTGACCACCGTGACGGGCACGGTCCGCATCGCCGTCTTCCAGTCCGCCGCACTTGCCCTGATGCCGGACGCCCTCACCCGGATGTCGTCACGCTATCCCGAAGTGCGGATTGAGATGATCCAGCGGGAACCCGAGACGGCACTTCATGAAACCTGGGCCCGGGACTTTGACCTGGTCATTGCCGAGCAGTACCCCGGACACGCGGCGCCCCGGTATGCAGAACTGGACCGGCTCCGGCTCACGAGCGATGCGATCCGTCTCGCCGTGCCGCCAGGCTCCCCCGGCCGCCCGACGGTAGCGACCCTCGCGGACACCGCCGGGCTGGCCTGGGTGATGGAACCGCGCGGGGCGGCGTCACGGCACTGGGCCGAGCAGGCCTGCCGCAGCGCCGGGTTCGAACCCGACGTCCGCTACGAGACCGCTGACCTGCAGGCGCAGATCCGGCTGATCGAATCCGGCAACGCCGTGGCCCTTATGCCGGACCTGGTCTGGACCGGGCGGGGGACGACGTCGCACCTGATCACCCTGCCCGGTGACCCACACCGGACTATCTTCACCTCGGTGCGGCGCTCCAGCGCCAAGCGCCCGGCCATCCTCGCCGCCCGGGAAATTCTGGCCGAGACTGCCGCGTCCATCCCGCCCGCGGGCCCGTAACGTGGCCGGCGGTGTCGGTTGGCTCACAGCGCTTCCGGCAGGCCGGCGCTAGACTGGTGCCGTTATGAATCGCACAATATTCAAGTCCAAAATCCACCGCGCCACGGTCACGCACGCGGACCTCCACTACGTCGGTTCGGTCACCGTGGACCTGGATCTGCTGGAAGCGGCCGACATCCTTCCCGGCGAACTCGTGTCCATTGTGGACGTCACCAACGGCGCCCGGCTGGAGACCTATACGATCGCCGGCGAGCGCGGTTCCGGCGTCATCGGGATCAACGGTGCCGCCGCGCACCTCATGCACGAGAACGACATCATCATCTTGATCACGTACGCCCAGATGACCACGGATGAGGCCAAGGCCTACAGCCCCAAGGTGGTCCATGTGGACAAGGACAACAAAATTGTCCAGATCGGCAACGACCCGGCGGAGGGCCACACCCCCGGGATCATGCGACCGCCGTACGCTCTGAACAACGCCACACTCAACTGACGCCTTAGAACCGCTGGCGCGTTTCCGCCGTAACAGGCGTCCAGGCACTAATAAAGCTGATTAGTCTGGGAGGGTGACTGCCACCCATCCCCCGCCTTCCACGCCGCGGATTGCCGCGTGCTAGGGGTTTTGGCCGGCTTCTTTGTGGTCTGGTGCATCATCCTGGTGGGCATGTTCGTCGGCCGGCGCGGCATCCTGGGCGAGAACGCCCGCTCCGTGCTGAGCGCCCTGACGTTCTTTGTCGCCAGCCCGGCACTGCTGTTCGAAACGCTCAGCAAGGCCAAACTGCACGACATCTTCGCCGCGCCGCTGCTGGTCACAGCACTCGGGGCCATCGCGACGGCGGCGCTCTTTTTCATCATTGTCCGCTTACTGCTCAAACGCCCGGTGCCGGAATCCCTGGTGTCCTCCATGGGCGCCTCGCTGGCCAACTCCGCCAACCTGGGCATCCCCATCGCCGTGTTTGTCCTCGGGGACGCCAGTTACGTGGCCCCGCTGCTGATCTTCCAGCTGGCCTTCTTCACGCCGCTGTTCCTCATGGCCCTCGACGCCACCACCGGCACCCACCGGACCACGCCGCTCGGGTTCGGGCTTATGATCCTGCGGAATCCGATGATCGTGGGCTCCGGCCTCGGCCTCCTCGTCGCGGGGACGGGCTGGCAGGTCCCCGAGCTCGTGATGCAGCCCATCCACCTGATCGGCGGCGCCGCGATTCCGGCCATGCTGCTGGCCTTCGGCATGAGCCTCAACGGTTCCCGGCCGCTGCAGGCCTCGGCCGGCAGGCGCCTCGACACCCTGCTGGCCAGCGGTTTCAAGCTCATCGTCCACCCGGCGCTGGCCTATGTGTTCGCCCGCTTTGCCCTCGGCATGGAGGACCAGGCGCTCTTCGCGGTCGTCGTCACGTCGGCCCTGCCCACGGCGCAGAACGTCTTCGTCGCCGCCAGCCGGTACCAGACCGGCCTCACGGTCGCCAAGGACACCGTGCTGATCACGACCATCGTCGCCGTGCCGGCCATGATCGGCGTCGCGCTCCTGCTTACCTGACGCCCACCCCGCCGACGCTGCCCCAAGCCCGAACCAACACCTTCCGGAGGACCCATGACAACTCATCTCGACACCGTCGTCATCGGAGGCGGGGCCATGGGCTCGGCGGCCGCCTGGGCCCTGGCCAGCCGCGGCCGGGCCGTCACCCTGCTGGAACAGTTCAGCCTCGGCCACCGCAACGGCGCATCGCACGGGGCCACCCGCAACCTCAACCCCGGCTATGCGGATCCGGACTACGTGGCGATGCTCGCCGAGGCCGTCCGGCTGTGGGACGAGCTCGAGGCCGACGGCGGCGAGCGCCTCCTGGCGCGCACCGGCGTCGTGAACCACGGCACCGATCCGACGCTCGGCGAGGTGCGGACCGCCCTGCGCGGGGCCGGGCTGCGGGCCGAATTCCTGGGTGCCGCGGAAGCCGCCGAACGCTGGCGCGGCATCCGGTTCGACCAGCGGGTGCTGCATATGCCCGACGGCGGGCAGCTGAATCCCGATGCTGCCCTGCCGGTCCTGCAGCGTCTCGCGACCGGCCGCGGGGCCGACATCCGGCACGGGGTGAAGGTGCTGGACCTCGCCGTCGAGGACGACGGCGTCCGGCTCACCGTCGACGACGGCGGCCGCACCGAGGTAGTGACCGCCCGGCAGGCCGTGGTCACCGCCGGCGCCTGGACCGCGAAACTGCTCGGCACGGCGGTGGCCCTCCCCCGCCTCACCGTGACGCAGGAACAGCCGGCGCACTTCGCCATCGCGGACGAGGGTGCGCTCTGGCCCGGGTTCAACCATGTCCCGGGCGAGGGCGCGGAGTTCGCCGACTGGTACTCGCCGGTCTACGGCATGCAGACACCCGGCGAGGGGGTCAAGGCCGGCTGGCACGGCGTGGGACCCGTCGTCGACCCGGACCGGCGGTCGTTCACGCCGGAGCCCGCGCAAATGGCGGCCCTGCAGCGCTACGCGCGGACCTGGCTGCCCGGGGTGGACGCGGACTCCCTCACCGACATCAGCTGCACCTACACCACCACCGTGGACGAGAACTTCATCCTCGACCGCATCGGACCGCTCGTGATCGGTGCCGGCTTCTCCGGCCACGGATTCAAATTCACCCCCGTGGTCGGGCGGATCCTCGCCGACCTCGCCACGGGCGCAGGGCCCGCGCCGGCGATCTTCTCGGCGTCCCGGCGCAGGGGCGCGATATGACCCCGCGTTGCGGTGTGCGGCGGTAGGCTGGGACCGGTCTTGAGCTGCTCGCCGAGACCGGGGGCAACAGCACGAAGTGGGGAATAATTGCGCAGGGTCACAACACGCGGGGCCGCGGGAAACAGCACCGCCAAGTCTGGCGCCGTCGACTGGATCGCGGCCGGGCTGGCCGGGCTGCTGCTGGTCTCCGCCACAGCCTGCGCCGGCCCCGGGACGGCCCCGGCTGCTGCGCCAGCGCCGGTCGCGAGCGCCGCCGCCCCGGCCGAAAGCCCCACGCCCGCCGCAGAAGGCGGCACACCGGACCCCGGCACGAGCGACGGCGCCCCGTCCCAGCAGCCGGCCGCCGCCAGCAGGGCCCTGGACGTGCTGGCGACGATCCCCGTCAAGGGCCGGGCCCCGAAGACGGGCTACTCGCGCGATCAGTTCGGCCAGGCCTGGGCCGACGTCGACCGCAACGGCTGCGACACCCGCAATGACATGCTGCGCCGGGACCTGACCGCCCTTGCCCTCAAGCCTGACACCCGGGACTGCGTGGTCCTCTCCGGCATCCTGAACGACCCCTACACGGCAACCCTGATCAACTTCCTCCGCGGCACCAACACCAGCCCCGCCGTGCAGATTGACCATGTCGTGGCCCTCAGCGATGCCTGGCAGAAGGGCGCCCAGCAGCTCACCGAGGCCCAGCGGCTCGCCTTCGCCAACGACCCGCTGAACCTGCTGGCGGTGGACGGTCCCATCAACCAGCAAAAGAGCGACGGCGACGCCGCCACCTGGCTGCCGCCGAACAAGTCCTTCCGCTGCGACTACGTGGCCCGGCAGATCTCGGTCAAGGCCGCCTACGGGCTGTGGGTCACCAAGGCGGAACATGACGCGATGGCACGGGTCCTGGCCGAGTGCCGGGACACCACCACTCCCGCCGGCCAGGCAGCACCGGCGCCGTCCGAACCCCAGCCGGCGCCTCCGCCCGCCGTCGCCCCCGCACCGGCACCCGGCGTCGCGCCCCCATCGGCCTCCACGGCCGTGTACTACGCGAACTGCGCCGCCGCCCGCGCCGCCGGGGCGGCCCCGCTGCGGGCCGGCCAGCCGGGCTACCGCGAGCAGATGGACGGCGACCGCGACGGCGTCGCCTGCGAATAGCGGCATCGCGGGCCGGCTCCGGACGGGCTAGTTCCTCGGCAGCGCGTCCAGCAGCCGGGCGCAGCGGATGAAACCCAGGTGCGAGTACGCCTGCGGGTGGTTTCCCAGGTGCGTCTCGGTGCCCGGGTCGTATTCCTCCGGCAGCAGTCCGGTGGGCCCGAACAGGTTGACCAGCTGGTCGAACAGGTCCCATGCCTCCTCGATCCGCCCCACCGCAACGTAGGCCTCGATCAGCCACGTGGTACAGATGTGGAAGCCGCCCTCCAGTCCCGGCAGGCCGTCGTCGTACCGGTAACGGAACACGGTGGGCCCCACGCGCAGTTCCCGTTCCACCGCCGTGACGGTGTCCAGGAAGCGCTGGTCGGAGACGTCCAGGAGTCCGGAGAGCCCGATGTGCAGCACCGCAGCGTCCAGGTCCGGGCTGTCATAAGCCACGGTGTAGGACGCGGCGCTCTCATCCCAGCCCTCCCGCAGGACCTCCTCGCGGATGACCGCCGCAGTCGGCTCCCACTCCGGAACCGGCGTCCGGCCGTGCCGGGCGGCGGTGCGGAGCGCCCGGTCCAGCGCCACCCAGCACATCACCTTGGTGTAGATATGGTGCCGGGGAGCCCGCCGTGCCTCCCAGATCCCGTGGTCCGCCTCGTGCCAGCGGGCCAGGACGGCCGAGGCCATCTGGACCATCAGCTCCCAGTGCGCATCGTCCAGCGCCCCCTGCCGCGCGCTCAGGGCGTCGATCAGCTCGGCAACCGGCCCGAACACGTCCAGCTGCACCTGGTGGTCCGCGGCGTTGCCGATCCGGACCGGCCGGGAGCCCGCGTACCCGGGGAGGCTCTCGATGATGGCTTCGGTGGACAGCGGCGCCCCGGTGACGGAATACAGCGGGTGCAGCCACTCCGGTCCGGGCGCGTGGGCCAGGATCCGCCCCAGCCACCTCAGGAACCCCTCCGCCTCCGACGTTGAGCCGAGGTCCACCAGCGCGTTGACCGTCATGGAGCCGTCCCGCAGCCAGCAGTACCGGTAGTCCCAGTTCCGGGTCCCGCCGATCCCCTCCGGCAGCGACGTGGTCGGCGCCGCCAGCACGGCGCCGGTGGGCTCGTGGACCAGGGCGCGGAGCACCAGGGCGGACCGTCGGACCAGGGAAGGTTTCACGGCCGGCAGCTGCAGCGCCTGCACCCAGCGCCGGGAATGGTGCGCGACGGCGGCGCGGCGCGAGTTTTCCTCCGGCTGTTCCCCGCGGTGCGGTTCCGTGTCTCCGCAGCGCAGGTTCAGCACCACGGGGCCGTGCCGCAGCTCGACGTCGGCCGTCGCGGTGGCGTGGCGGCCGTCCGAGGTGATGGTGAAGGTGACGCCGGGGGCGAGCAGGATGATCGGGTCCGCGGTCCCCACAACGTGCAGCTCCTCGCCGCGGGCCTCCATGCTGAAGGGCGCGTTCGCGTAGTCCGGGCGGGGCGCAAAGACAATCCGCGCCGTCCCCGTGCCCGAGAGCACCCGCACCAGGCTGGTCACGCCCTCCGGCGCCGGTTCCAGATAGTCCGTGACGGTGACGTCGGCCCAGCGGGTTTCCACGATCATGGTGCTGTCCACATACCGCTGGCCCAGGACCTGCGAGGCCTTCACCGGTTCCACCGAAAAATGGCCGGCCGCGTCACCGCCGAGGAGATGCGCAAAAAGGGACCCCGAGTCCGGCAGCGGGTGGCTCATCCAGCAGATCCTGGCGTCCGGGGTGATGAGCGCCGTGGAGGAGCCGTTGCCGATCATCGAATGCCGCTCCAGGCCGACGGCGTCCTCCCCGAACAGCCAGGCCCGCCGCAGTTCAAAGAGGATGGCCAGCACCCGGGCGAAGGACTCGGGGTCCCGCAGCCGGTGCGCGGCGAGCGTGGGGCCATCCCCCACCCGCAGGGCCATGTCCGGCCCGCGCAGGGTCGCCATCGCCAGCTCATCGCTGGCCGCGTCCCCGGCATAGAGGGCGGCGCTGACGCCGAGCATGGAGCGCAGGTGTTCCAGGGCGGTTGCCTTGGCCGGCTCCACCACGGACAGGTCCAGGACCGAGCCGTCCACGATGAACGACAGCCCGTGCGCCCGGGCGATCACCTCCGCCTGTTCGGTGGCCCGCGCGACGACGTCGGGGGCCGCCGGGCGGGTGTGCACGGACACGGCCACGGGCTTCCGCTCGATGGTGATGCCGCGGTAGGCGCCCACCGTTTCGGCGAGTGCCTGGCTGGCCTGCTGGAGCACGGATTCGGTGGCCAGCGACAGCCCGTGGGCGTAGCCCATGTCGAACTCGGCGCCGTGCGAGCCGACCAGGTGCACCTCGGCCGGGAGCCGCGAGACGGCGGCCAGGTCGCGCAGGGAACGCCCGGAGATGACGGCCGCGTGGGTGTTCGGGAGGGCAGCCAGCGCCCGGAGGGCAATCGCGGCGCTGCCCAGCGGCAGGGTCTCGGTGGAAATGCCTTCCGCGGCGCACAGCGTCCCGCCGTAGTTGCAGGCCACGAGCAGCCCGGGGGTGCGGGCCAGGATCTTGAGTTCGGCCAGCAGTTGCGGCGTCAGCCCGTCGTCGGCGGCGTTGGTCTGCACAAAGGCGCGGAGCAGGCCCAGCGGCAGGGATTTCGTCAGGAGGGCAGAGTCGGCCAGGGACTGGTTGAGCGGAGTGGGCATGCGCGGAGTCCTTCGAGTAGTCCCCAATGCCTGCGTGAGACCGTCCGTGAGGGACGTACTCCCAGTATCCTCCCGGCCCGATTTCCCTTGGGTGTCCCGGCGGTTGCAGCTGTGTAACATCCGCAACGGCCGGGAACCCCTGCGAAGGTGGCTCTCTCCGCTAGCGGGCCACGAAGCTCACCAGGGTGAAGCCTCCGGGGGCGACGGTGACATTCCCGGACCGGGCGCCGCTGCCGTTCCCCTGCACCGGTTTCCCGGCGCTGTCGTACTGCTGCTGTTCCATCACGAATCCGGCAGGGAGCTGCACGGCTTTCACGGTGGTGGACTTCGCCGCACTGACATACAGGGTGGCCTGGCCGCCGGAGCCGTCGACCGACACGGTGGACAGCTGCGGCTGCACCAGCAGGGCGTCCAGGGCGACGTCACCATCGGTGGTGCCGACGACGGCGGCCGCCCCGGCGGGAAGCGCCCGCTGCAGCGTGAACGGGAAGAGGATGCCGGGTGCGTCCGTAATGCCCTGCGCCCCGGCACCGCCGTTGCGGGTGGTGCCGAGCGGGCCTTTGGCCGTGGTCCAGCTGGTGCTGCCGGAGGGGGCGAGGCCCTGGTTGACGATGGGGTAGATGTTCCGCGGCTCGTCGGCTGCGGGCAGCGGAACGCTGAGCGACGCGCCTGCCGCCAGGGCGACATAGGCGCCGCCGGAAATGTTGGCCTCCCCGGTCCACGCCGAGGCGGGTTTCACCACACTGCCGCCACCGGTGATGGTGCCGGATTCGGCCTCGACAACGCTCAGGCCGTGGGTGGAGACGGTGCGGTTGATGCCGAGGGCCCGGGCCTTGAGTTCAGGGCGGGCGTCCAGGGCCAGCATGGTCAGCAGGGCGTGGATGGTGGATTCGGCGCCGGAGTTCGGGTTGACCCGGCCGTCGGGTTCGATCCCGTCGATCGCGGTCCCGGTGGCCGGGTTGTAGGCGGGTGCGCCGCTGGGGTTGGCGCCGAAGAACCAGCCGGCCGAGATGGCCGCGAGGTCCAGCAGCCCGGGGGCGTTGGCGGCGTCCGCTGTGGCGACGAGGCTTTGGACGCGGGAGTCCACGCCGTAGGCGATCTGCGCCTCGCCGGGGGTGGGGCTCCAGGCGTTGTCCGGCCCGCCCGCGGCGAGCAGCTGCGGGGTGAACTGGGCGGAATCCTTGACCGCGGCCGCCAGCAGCCGGGGATGGTCCAGGACGTCGGCGGCGGTGGCTGCGGCAGCGGGGGCGAGGCCGCCCCACGCGTGCCAGAGGCTCTGGGATTTGTTCCACGGCAGGATCGCACCGAAGGGCCATTCGGTGCCCGAACCGGAGGACATCGCGGCGACGCCCTCGCTCAGCCGGGTGAGCGCCGTGGTGGCCGGGCCGTCGTCGGGGGCGGCCTGGGCGTAGGCGGCAAGCCCGAGTACGGCCTCGGCGGACGCGTCGGCCCCGCCGGCGATGAGCCAGGCCGGGACCTGCACGCCGTCGGCCGTGTCATACGAGCCGTACCTGCCTAGGGACTGCTTGTTCAGGGAACCGAGCGCGAGGTGGAGGCGCTCCTGCAGGAAGGACGCGAACGCCGGATCGGCGGTGGCGAAGGCCGCATAGCCTTCCCCGAGCGCCCAGACGGTGCGGGCCAGCCAGTAGGACTCGGCCGAATCGGAGGGGTCCGGCAGTTCCACGGGCTTGGCGCTGGGCGTCAGGGTGCCGTCCGCCTGCAGCCAGAGGACGACGTTGCCGGCGTTGGGGCCGCTGACGGTCTGCAGGTAGGTCAGCGAGCGCAGGGTCTGGAAGGCGCGTTCCTTGCTGGCGGCGTCGCCCGTCTGCTGCCAGTGGCGCAGGTAGACGACGGCGGTGCGGGCGATGTCGTCGGCGTTGTAGGCACCCTGCGTCCAGTGGCCGGTGGCGGGGTCGAGGTCCCCGCCGCCGATCCGGGCGTAGCTGCCGTCCGCTTTCTTGTCCGCGTAGGTCCAGGGGGCCTGCGCGGAGGGGGTCTGCTCCAGCTGGTAGGTGGTGTGGCCCTCCACCGCGGCGAGAGGCACGGTGTCCATGAGGAAGTCGAGATGGCCAAGGTTCGTCAGGGGCGGCGCCGGGGCGGCGGGCCCCGGCTGTGCGGGCTCCTGCCCGACGGCCGCGGCCGGACGTGCCGGTGCCGCCGTCGAGGCACCGGCACCCGTCCCCAGCAGGAGCATCGATACGGCCACGGCGATGGCCGTGGGTTGTGGTCTCAGTTTCGAGCGGACATCGTTGTTCGTCATCGGTACTCCTGCTGGGGCGGTCGGCGGTCGGGACGGCGGGGCGGTGCTAGCTGGCGGCGGGAATCCGGTCCAGCTTGGCGACGCCGATCTTCGAATCAGCCATGCCGTAGAACACGAACAGCTGCTCGCCGATCTTCTCGATCGCGGTCGGGAAGACGACGTTGGGCACGATGCCGGAGATTTCGTCCTCGGTCTCGGGCGCCAGCAGCGGCTTGTCGCTGCGGGCGATCACCTTGGACGGGTCATCGGCGTCGAGAATCATCGCGGCCGCGGTGTAGTTGACCTTCTGCTGGTGGTCGAACGCGGACTTCTCCAGGGCGCCGGCGACGCCGTGGTGGATCAGCAGCCAGCCCTCGTCGACGCGGATCGGGGCCGGTCCGCCGCCGATTTTCAGTTCCTCGAACGGGAACTCGCTGAGCGCCACGAGCCGGTGCTTGGCCATGTGCACGAGGTTGCGGATGTCCTTTTCCACGTCCGCGACCGGCACATAGGAGATCCAGATGCCGGGCCGGTTGTCCGTGACGCCGGCCGGCAGGTGCTCGCCTTCGCCCTCGCGGATCCAGCCCAGGTCCCACATGGGCCGGTGCAGCATCGCGTAGGAGGGCACGCCGTCGGGGTCGTTGACCGGCTCCGGGAAGAACACGGCGTCCTTGTTAGGGAAGAGGTTCAGGTCCAGGGAGAGGTCGGCCTGGTAGCCGAAGAGGCACGGGCCCAGGCGTTCCCAGCTGCGCAGGTCCTCGGAGTGGGCGAAGGCCAGGCGCGGGCCCAGCGGGCCGTAGGCCACGTAGGTCATGAGGTGCTTGCCGAGCGTGGGGACCCAGGTGGTGCGGGGGTCCTCGGTGCCGGCGTTGTTGAGGCCGCGCTCCCAACCCTCGTCGGGGGCCAGGACAATGCCCAGGCGCTCGACGCCGGTGGGGACACCGTCTTCGATGACCACCTTGGCCAGCCCCACGCGGGAGACGTTGCCCTTGGCGACCAGGCGCGGCAGCAGGTACAGCTCGCCGTCGGGGCCGCGGCCGCTGGCCGGGTTGAGCACACCCTCGGCCTCGAACTCATTGCCCGGTTCCGGCGACATGATGACGCCGGCGCGGGTGAGGGTGAAGGGGACGGTGGGGAGGTTCGAAGTCTGGGGGGAAGTCATAGATTAGCCCTTTACGCTGGATCCGATATTGGTGGAAATGAACTGACGCTGGAAGAAAATGAACAGTGCGACGGCGGGCGCCGCGAGGACGCACGCTCCCGCCAGGATGGCTCCGAACGGGTTGGACGCCGTCGCGGAGACGTTGGAGATGTAGTTCGCCAGGGAGACGGCGAGCGGCTGGATGGCCTGGTCCTTCGTGACCAGGAACGGCCACAGGAATTCGTTCCACGGCCCGATGAAGGTCAGCAGGATCGCTGTGACAATCGCGGGCTTCACCAGCGGGATGGCGATCTGCCAGAGGATCCGCAGTTCCGAGGCGCCGTCGATCCGGGCCGCCTCGAACAGGGTCGAGGGGAGCTGCAGGAAGTACTGGCGGAACACGAACACGGCCGTGGAGTTGATCGCGAACGGCAGGATCATGCCGAGGTAGCTGTCGGCCAGGCCGTAGTCCCGGACGATCATGATGTACAGCGGGATGAGCAGCAGCTGAAACGGGATCATCTGCACCAGCAGCATCATGCCGAACACGAAGCCCTTGCCGCGGAAGTGCATCTGCGCCAGGGCGTACCCCACCAGCAGCCCGAAGACCACGGTGAAGAAGATGACGCCGCCGGTGAAGATGCCGGAGTTGACCAGGCCTTTCAGTAGGTTGATGGAGTTGTTGATGTTGGTGTAGTTCTCGCCGGTGATGTTCGACGGGTTCGGGAACGCGCCCGCCACCGAGGTGTCCGGTGACGTCTGCAGCGAGCCGATGAACATGTAATAGAAGGGGAAGAGGAACACGAACGCGCCGGCGGCCAGCAGCACGAAGCTGCCCACTCCCAGGTTCTTGCGCTTTTCCACGGCGGAGGTCCGTGGGGCCGGGTTGCTGCCGGGGCCGCCGGGAAGACCGCCGGAGCGGCGGGCGCCGCCGTCGTCGTCGTTGTTCTCATCGTTGGGCGCAGCTGCCTTGTTGAGAATTGACATGTTAGTCCTCCTTCCCGCCGACGAGGCGTTTCTGGATCAGGGTGATCAGCAGCACGCCGATCACCAGCACCACCCCGAGCGCGGCGGCCAGATCGGGGTTCCCCTGCAGGATGCCCTTCTGGTACATCAGGAACACCGGTGATGTTGACGCGCCGTCCGGGCCACCGCCGCCGGTGAGCAGGTACGGCTCGGTAAAGAGGTTGGCGCCCGTAATGGTGGCCAGCAGCGTCACCAGCACACTGGCCGAGCGGACGCCGGGAACGGTGATGTTCCAGAACTGGACCCATTTACTGCCGCCGTCCACCGAGGCGGACTCGTAGAGCTCGTCCGGGATGTTCTGCAGCGCGGCCAGATACAGCAGGATGAAGAACCCCAGCTGTTTCCAGGTCACGTAGAGGGCCACCGTCGGCATCGCCAGCCACGAGTTCACCAGCCACGAGGGGTTCGGGGCCAGCGGCCCCAGGAGCTCGTTGACCAGGCCGTTCTGCTGGAACAGGAACAGCCAGACGCCGACGACGGCGACACTCGCCGTGACGTACGGGACGTAGTAGCTGACCCGGAAGAAGGTCCGCAGCTTCGTCACCCGGTTCAGTGCGTTCGCCAGGACGAGGGACAGGCCCACGGTCAGCGGGACGTTGATGACCAGGAAGACGCCGATGTTGGCGAAGGACCGCTGCACGGCCGGATCGCTCAGGACGGTGATGTAGTTCTCCAGGCCCACAAACGGCCGGTCAACTTTGACCCGCGGTGCCGCGAAGAAGTAGTCGTGGAAAGAAATGTAAACGGCATAGCCGAGCGGAAACGCCAGCACGGCCAGGACATAGACGACATAGGGGGCGCTGAACAGCAGTCCCAGCGGCTGGCGGCCCAGGAAGTTTTTGCGCTTCCTGGCCTCCGTCCGCCGGTCCGGCGCCCGCCCGGCGGTTTCGCCGGCAGTTTGGCCGCTGGCCGCGCCGCCGTCAGCTGAGCGAAGGGACATGGAGATCCACCCGCTACTTCTGGGCTGCCAGTTGGTTGACCTTCTCGGCGGCGCCCGTGAAGGCGGCGTCCACGGATTCGTTGCCGAAGATCACGGACTTGGCGTACGCGGTCCGGAAGGTCTGCCAGATTTCCACGGAGTTGGGGACGTTCGGCACCTCAACGGTGCGGCCGGCCTGCTCCGCGAACTGGGTGTACAGCGGGTTCGTGGCGAAGTAGTCCGCGTAGGTGGCCGGGAGGTCCTGGCGCATCGGCATCTGGCCGGTGTCGGTGAGGAGCTTGCCGTCCTGTTCCTTGCTCGTGGCGAACTTCATGACATCCCAGGCCGTGCCCTGGTTCTCGCAGGCGGAGTACATCGCGACGTTTTTCGCGTCCGAGAAGGTGGAACCGTCCGACTGGGCCTCGGCGCCCGGGACCGGCACGGCGCCCCAGTTGATCTTGTCCTTGTAGGCGGCGATGGCCCACGGACCGGCCAGCGACATGGCGGACTTTCCTTCGCCGAAGGCGTCGCCCTGGAAGACCTCCTTGGAGGCCAGGTTCTCCTTGTAGAGGGTCTCGAACATCGCGGCGACCTGCTTGCCCTCCTCGCTGTCGAAGGTGGCCTTGCCATCCTTCACCAGCGGGGTGCCCTGGGAATTGGCGGCGTAGAACGGGTAGAAATCGAACCATGACTGGAAGAAGTCGCTGGCCGGGGACGGCCACACGGCGTTGGCCGTGGCGCCGGACTTCACGAGGGCGCGGGCGGTCTCGACGAATTCCGCCTGGGTTCCCAGCTTGGGGTTCTCGGCGTCGAGTCCGGCCTGGGTGAAGATGTCCTTGTTGTAGTAGAGCACCACCGGGTTCGACTTCCACGGCAACTGGTACATCTTGCCGTCGGTGGACTTGTACTGGTCCGCGAGATCGCCGGTGCGTTCCTTGATGTACTGGGCGCCGTCCGGGAAGGAGTCCAAGGGAACGAGTCCGCCCTGCTTCTGGAACTGCGGAACCGCGACGGGCGCGGTGTTGAACACCAGGCACGGGGCATTCCCGGCGGTGATGGCCGCGCCGATGACTTCCTCGGAGCTCTTGCCGGCGGGGATCTCCTGGGCATCGATCTTCTCGTCCGGGTGGGCGGCGTTCCACGATTCGACCATGGCTTTGCCCCACTTCACCTCGAACTCGTTGTTGGAGTACCAGATCTTGATGGGACCCTTGGCCGCGGTGGCGGACTCCGCGGTGCTGCCGCCGGCTCCGCCGCCGCAACCGGCCAGGCCGGCTCCCATGATGGTCAGGGCGGCCACGGACAGAACTCGCGTGGCAGTTGAAAAGCGCTTCATTGCGTCTCCTTGGGAGGGGTTTGTGGGACGGGGTTTGTGTCTTGGGTTTGTGTCTTGGGTTTGTGTCTTGGGGATGGTGCCGGGGCCGTCAGGCCGCCGGCGGGCGGTCCGGGACGGGGCCGGTGGAGGCCCTGACCACGAGCCGGGGCGCCGGAAGGGCCGTATCCCCGCCGCCGTGCGTTCCGGCGAGCTGGTTCAGGAGCACCTGGGCGGCCACCCGCCCCCACAGCATGGGGTCCGTGGCGAGGGTGGTGAGGGGCGGGTTGAGGTACTGGGTGAACTCGGCGTTGTCGTAGCCGGTAATGGACAGGTCGCCGGGAACGCTGAGCCCGAGGGACTGGGCGTAGGACTGGCCGGCGGTGGCCATGAGGTCGTTCGCGTACACGATGGCTGTCGGCCGGTCCCTCCGCCGGAGCAGTTCGGCGGTGGCTGCCACGCCGCCGGCGGCGGTGAAGTCTGCCGCGGCGAAGAGATCAGACGCTAGTCCGGCCGCGGCCAGCGCATCCGCCCACGCCTTGCGCCGGCTGCGCCCGTGGATGTATTCCTGCCCGCCGCCGACGTGCGCGATCCGGGTGTGTCCGAGGGCCACCAGGTGTTCCACGGCGGCGACGATGCCGGCCGATTCGTCCACGGAGACCGCCGGGAACGGGGAGCTGGCGTCGGGCCGGTTCAGTGTCACGGCCGGCACCTTGAGTTCGTTCAGCAGGCCAATGCGGGAGTCGTTGTGCCGGACATCGGTGAGGATCACGCCGTCGACCCGGCCGTTCTCGACGAGTTTCCGGTAGCAGCGTTCCTCGGCTCCCGGGGCGGTGGCGACACTCAGGACCAGGGTGTAGTCGTGCTCGGTGAGCGCAGTCTCGATTCCGGCGATGAACGCGGGGAAGAAGGGGTCCGTTCCCAGCAGGGAGGGGTCCCGGGCGACGACCAGGCCCAGCGCATACGCCTTGGCGGAGGAAAGCCCCTTGGCCCGCAGGCTCGGTTTCCAGCCCAGGTCCTTGGCCACCTTCAGGATGCGGTCCCTGGTGTCCTGGCTGACGCCGGGCTGGCCGTTGAGGGCGTAGGAGACGGCACCCTTGCTGACGCCGGCCGCGTGGGCGACGTCGCTGATGGTGACTGCCATGGGGCCGTTCCCTTCGAAGGGGTTCAGCTGCATCGTCCAGCACTGAACCGGTTAAGTGATGTGCACTACTAAACCGGTTCAGTTTATTCTTGTCAAGGCGGTGGGCCGCTAGCAGTCGGGTGAGTCGTACTCGTAGGCACCCGAATCGGCGGCGGTGGTGCCGGAGCAGTCCCCATTCTGGGCCGCCGTTTGTCCGCCCAGGTCCAAACCGGAGAATCCGTTACCTGCCCGATCGATCGCGGGACTCGACGCCGCCAAATGCAGGTCCGCGGGCGCGTTCGCAAACCGTGCCGGCGCGGTGGTGGAGCTGCCGCTGGGGGCAATGTTGGTCGGGCCGTTGAGGACATTCTGTTCCTCGGTCCAGCCGGAACCGTCCATCCAGACCGAATTGCGGACAGCCACCAGAATGTTTCCCCTGATGATCGTCGACCGCGGGCACGACGCGTGGCACACGACGGCCTGGGAATCGGGCCCGTCAAGCCAGACGGTGTTGTGTTCAAAGACGGTGCCGTTGGTCGGCCCAAAGGACGAAGCCGGGCCGCGGACGATCAGGCCCGTGGCCTGGGAGCACGTGGGTCCGCAGTCCGCCCGGATCACGTTGTAGCTGAAGCTGTTGCCATCGGCGGTCCGGTTCGAGCGCCCGATTTCGGAAAACACATTGTTGTCTATGGCCACGTTGTGGTGGATTCTGTTCCGGTTGCCGTTGTAGATCTCAATGGCGCTCCCGTCGTGGCCGAAGTCGTAGGAAGTCGCCGTGGAGCCGGTGAGCGTGTTGCCCGAAAACTCGTTGTCATTGCCGTTGATGAGGATCCCGAAGGCACCCGAATCGTCGGTGCAGTTGACGGCGTCGGCGGTTCCGCACGCTACCCCGGGGGTATTGACGTTCATGACGTTGTTGTCGGCCAGGGTGTTGTTTGTATAGCTGCCGAAATCAGATCCGTTCCCCACCTGGATGCCCACCGCGTTGTAGACTGCAGTCGAATTCCTGACGACTCCGTGGTCGCCGTAGATGCTGATTCCCGCGTAACCGCACCCCTCGGCGCGCAAGCCGTCGACGGCGACGAACCTGCCGTTTACCCTGAGGCAGCTTCCCAATTGCCCCACCACGATCGTCGGAGGACTTCCGTTGCCGTAGCCGTTTATGGTTATGGCCGACCTCGCCGTTCCGCTCTGGTTGACAATAAGACCTCCGGTCCAGGTGTCACCCCTGCGAAAGCTGACGGAGTCACCGGGTTCCAGAACGGTGCCGTTGACCTTCTCCAGCGACTTCCACGCGGACGCAGGCGAGAGCCCGTCATTGCTGTCGTCCCCGGCATCACTGACGTAGTAGGCCGTCCCGGCCGCTGATGCCGGCGATGACGCGCCCTGGAGCAGTCCGGCCAGCACCAGGAGAGTCATCAGCGTCGCGGCGGCAGTGGCTTTGATCTTCATACACACACCTGCATTTTTGGGCTGTGCTACTGCGGGTGCTGACACCTGCTGGCGGACCAGGCCGACACCCTGAGGGCCTTAACGCTAGGTGCGGGCCCCGGTGAAGTCAACGGCACACCCACCGCCGCACGGGACGGGTCCGGGGCGGGTTCGGCTGCTGCCGGCCAATCGGATCCGCGCGATGCTGGATCGGCTAGACGCGGACGAGCCCGGCGACCTCTGCCAGCAGTTCGACGGAGCGCAGCCGGGCCTCGGTGCCGGTGCTCTGGTGGGCGACGATGAGCTCGTCGGCGTCGGCGTGCGCTGCGAATTCGTCCAGGTACTCCAGCACCGCGTCCGGGGTGCCGACGGCGGAGTACTTCATCATCTGGGCCACGTGCTGGCCCTGCGGCGAGTCCAGGATCATGTCCGCCTCGTCGTCGCTGAACACGCGGCCGTTGCCGAAGAACAGCGAGACGCGGGCGCGTTTGGTGGCCTGGAACATTTCCTGCGCCTCGGCCGCGGAATCCGCGGCGATCACGTTGACGCCCGCGATCACGTGCGGGGCGTCCAGCTGCGCGGACGGCTGGAAGTCGCGGCGGTAGATGGCGACGGCGTCCTGCAGCGCGTTCGGCGCGAAGTGCGAGGCGAAGGCGTACGGCAGGCCCAGCTGCGCGGCGAGCCTGGCGCCGAACAGCGAGGATCCCAGGATGTACAGCGGCACATTGGTGCCCTTGCCCGGGGTGGCTTCCACACCTTGAATGCGGGTGGGGCCGGTCAGGTAGCCCTGGAGTTCCAGCACATCCTGCGGGAAACTGTCCGAGGACATTGGGTCGCGGCGAAGGGCCCGCAGCGTATTCTGGTCGCTGCCGGGCGCGCGGCCCAGGCCAAGGTCGATCCGTCCCGGGTGCAGGGTTTCGAGGGTGCCGAACTGCTCGGCGATTGTCAGCGGCGAGTGGTTGGGCAGCATCACCCCGCCGGCGCCGAGGCGGATGGTCCCGGTCTGCGCTGCGACATGGGCGATCAGCACACTCGTGGCCGATGAGGCGATAGCCGACATGTTGTGGTGCTCGGCGTACCAGACCCGCCGGTACCCCAGCTTCTCGGCAAGCTGCGCCATCGCGACGCTCCCCGCGAGGCTCTCAGCCGCCGTCTGGCCCTTGCCGATGGTTGCCAGGTCAAGGATGGAAAGCGGAACAGTCACGGAAAAGCCGGCCTTTCGTAGCGTGGAAGTCTCGGGTGCCGCGCCGGATTCCGGCTCGGGCACACTGTCGACAACGACGCCGGGCTCCGGGTTATTTCTGCCTCAGCTGTGGCGCTGCCCATGTAGCAGCTGCCCTGCTCCGGGCCGGGAAACCCGCCGGGCGGGTCGCTGGCTGGAATACGCAGCCGGCTGATGGAGTTGCCGCCCCTATGAGCCCCGACAGACTCACAGGTGGCCCTGGCCTGGCTGCTGCCAGCGTCGTGCTGGAAGACGAGACAGACGCCGAACTCGAAACAGCCCGCTTAATCCCGTACATCACCGCCGGCCGACTGGCCGGCAGAACAGGAGCCTGACATGGCTAGCATTCTGATGGTCGTATCCGCCGCCGATTCCCTCACCATGCGTGACGGCAGCGAACACCCCACCGGATACTGGGCCGAGGAACTCGTGGTTTCGCACCAGACCCTCCGCAGCGCCGGACACACTGTCCACATCGCCACGCCCGGCGGCACAAAGCCCACGGTGGACGAGGTGAGCCTGGCGGCCGAGTCCGCCGGCGGCCAGGACCGCGCCGACAGCTTCCGCAGGTACCTCGCAGAGATCGACGCCGAACTGTCCGCGCCGCGCGAGCTGGCCGACGTCGACCCCTCCGGCTACGACGCGATCGTCCTGCCCGGCGGCCACGGCCCGATGACCGATCTCTACCAGGACGCCGATCTCGGCAGGATCCTGACTGCGGCGAACTCCGCCGGCAGGATCATCGCACCCTTCTGCCACGGCCCAGCCGGCCTGCTGAGCGCAACGGACAACGCCGGGACGTTCGCCTTCGCGGGACGCCGCCTCACCGTTTTCACCAACGAGGAGGAACTCAGCGGCGGCACCGGCCCCAACACGCCGTGGTTCGTGGAGGACGCGCTGAAGGACAAGGGCGCGGTCGTCGAGAACGCCGCAGCCTGGAGCTCCCACGTGGTGCGCGACGGCAATCTGATCAGCGGCCAGAACCCGCAGTCCAGCGAGGACGTGGCGAAGGAAGTCCTCAAGGCCCTCGCCGAATAGAAGCACCAAAACAACTCCCGCCGAAGCCGGGTCCGGGTCGCCGGACCCGGCTAAGCTGTCCGCATGGCCATCAAATCCACCGCAGATAAAGTCGCCACCATCCAAAAGGGGTACACCCTCGAGGGCCCCACCATTGAGCTGGGCGCAGCGATCATCGACGGCGAAGTCCACAAGGAAGCCCCCGTCCGGCTGCCGCTGTCCATGATGAACCGCCACGGGCTGGTGGCCGGGGCAACCGGCACGGGCAAGACCGTCACCCTGCACATGATGGCCGAGCAGCTCTCCGCCGCCGGGGTTCCGGTGTTCCTGGCGGATATCAAGGGCGACTTGTCCGGGCTGGCCTCGGCCGCCACGGGCAGCGAAAAGCTGATGGCACGCACGGCCGGGATTGGCCAGCCCTGGTCCGGCAAGACGTTCCCTGTGGAGTTCCTGGCCCTGGGCGGCGACGGCAACGGCATCCCGGTCCGCGCCACCATCACGTCCTTCGGCCCCATCCTGCTCTCCCGGATCATGGAGCTCAACGACACGCAGGAATCGAGCCTGCAGCTGGTCTTCCACTTCGCGGACAAGAACAACCTCGAACTCATCGATCTGAAAGACCTGCGCGCCGTCATCCAGTTCCTCACCTCCGCGGAAGGCAAGGACGAGCTTGAGGAACTGGGCGGACTGTCGAAGGCGACGGCCGGTGTGATCCTCCGGGAACTCATCACGCTCGAGGCGCAGGGCATGGAGAAGTTCTTCGGCGAACCCGAGTTCGACACTGCCGAACTGATGCGCACCGCCCCGGACGGACGCGGCGTCATCACCTGCCTGGAGCTGCCCACCCTGCAGACCAAACCGATGCTGTTCTCGACCTTCCTGATGTGGCTGCTGGCCGACCTGTTCGACGACCTGCCCGAGGCCGGTGACCTGGACAAGCCCAAACTGGTGTTCTTCCTGGACGAGGCCCATCTGCTGTTCAACGGCGCCTCGAAGGCGTTCCTCGACGCCATCACCACCACTGTGCGGCTGATCCGGTCCAAGGGTGTCGGCATCTTCTTCGTCACCCAGACCCCCAAGGATGTCCCCGCGGAAGTCCTGGGGCAGCTCGCCAACCGCGTGCAGCACGCCCTCCGCGCCTACACGCCGGAGGACGCCAAGGCGCTCAAAGCCACCGTCTCCACGTTCCCGATGAGCGACTACGATCTTGAGGAAACCCTCACCTCCGCCGGGATCGGCGAGGCGGTCATCACCGTCATGAACGAGAAGGGCGCCCCGACGCCGGTGGCGCTCACGCGCCTGCGCGCGCCGGAATCCGTCATGGGGCCCAGCGTCGACACCCTGATCTCCAGCACGGTGGCCGACTCGGCGCTGCTGCCCAAGTACGGCACCGCCGTCGACAACGTCTCCGCCTACGAGAAGATCGCGGGGGAGGCCGCGGCGGACGGCGGCGCGGCGGCCCCCGCCCCGGCCCCCGGCGGCACTTCCGACGTCGACGCCGAGGCACGCCGGATCGAGGAGGAAATCCTGGGCCGCCCCAGCAGCCGGCCGGCTCCGGCACCCTCCCGGCAGGAGCCCAGGGAGGAACCCCGGCAGCCGCAACGGCGGACGGCGGACGACGGCGGCATGGCCGGAGACCTCGCCGGGGCCCTGGGCGGCGCCCTCGGCGGCGGACTCAAGAGCATGGCCCGCTCGCTCGGAACCCAGCTCGGCCGTGAACTGCTGCGCGGTGTCTTCGGCACCGCGCCCAGGCGCCGCCGCTAGGCGGACCTAGTCACGAGGGTCGCTTGTGACAAGGGAAATCCTGTGGGGTGCAGGTAACGTAAGGTAAGTGCAAATGAGTCAGGCGTTGGTCAGGATCGCAGCCGCGTGGCTGCTGGTCCTCATGCTTGCCGTTGCCGGAGCCATCGTCGCGATCAATGTCGTAAACAACTCCCTGGCGAGCCCGCAGCAGCCTGTCCGCGAATATCTCGATGCCCTGCAGAAGGGCGAAGGCGGGAAAGCCCTAGGCCTACTGCGCGCTTCCGTTCCCCAGAGCAACGCCGCCATGCTGGACGGCACGGCGCTGCAGACCGCCACCGCGCGGATCAACAGCATCAAATACGGC
This sequence comes from Pseudarthrobacter sp. PvP090, assembly GCF_040547365.1. Taxonomy (NCBI): domain Bacteria; kingdom Bacillati; phylum Actinomycetota; class Actinomycetes; order Micrococcales; family Micrococcaceae; genus Pseudarthrobacter; species Pseudarthrobacter sp. PvP090. The sequence goes on along the minus strand of NZ_JBEPPO010000003.1, from coordinate 5,922 downwards.
GATGCCGAGGACCGCGGCAACAACCAGGTCATGGTGCCGATCGACTACACGCTAGACGGCAGCGAGCTGCGGACCGAGTTCCTGGTGGAGAGATCCGGCACGGATTGGCTGTTTTTCCACAAATGGGCGCTTGTTCCAGGTGCCCTTCCGGTCCTGGACGTCACGGTGGTCAATGCCAGCGAGGCCACCCTCAACGGCGTTCCCGTGAACATGCCCAATGGCCGTAACTCCTTCGCCGTCTTCTACCCCGGCGAGTACGAGGCCTCCCTGGCCGGAGAGTACTTCTCCGCCGCACCCACCAAGGCCACGGTGTCCGGCAGGGACGTCCCCGTGCCACCGCTGAACCTGATGACAGAAGCCACCGACGGGCTGAAAAACGCGGTGGGCAGCAAGGTGAACGAGTTCCTGGACATCTGCGCCGACACGGCCGACAAGCAGCAGATGCTCCAGCCGGACTGCCCGTTCTACCACACCACCTACAACCGGGTCATCGACGGCACCATCGACTGGAGCATCACCGAGTACCCCGCCGTCAGCATCGAACCCTTCGGCGGACGCTGGGTGGTGGCGCCCTTGAACGGTAAAGCACGGATCCAGGCCGAGCAGGTGGATCTGTTCACCGGGGCCGTGACCGACCTCGACACCGTCCACGATTTCAGCTTCACCACGCGCCTGGACATCGACGCCGACACCATCAAGGTCACCCCGCTCCTGAGCTACTAGCCGCGCGGATCCGGGTGCCGGGTGAAAGCCGAAAGGCTGCTGTCCGTGCCGCGACGGTCACGGACAGCAGCCAAAACCTGGCCGCTGCGGCGGATGTCAGTCCATTCCGCGCAGGTCCAGCACCAGCTCGGTGTCGCCGTCGGCCTGCACCAGCACCGGGATGCCCCAGTCCTGCTGGTACAGGTGGCAGGCGGCGTGGTCCGGGATCTCGCCGTCGGCGTCCTCCGGGCCGTCGCAGGCAGCGGCGCGGGCGGTGATGTGCAGTACGCCCTCCGGCACGTCGGCGGAGAGTTCCAGGGTGCGTTGCAGTCCCACCGATGTTCCGCCGCCGGCCAGCAGCAGTTCCGGCGGGGTCGAGGAGATCTTCAGCTGGGTCGGGTCGCCCCAGCGGTCGTCCAGTTTCTGGCCCGTCGGCGCGGTGAAGCGGACCGACAGCTCCAGCAGCCCGGGAGCCACGGGGCTCTTGGGCCGGTGGGTCTGGGCCGCGCCCTCATCCACCTGCTGCGCTTCCTTGGGGATCGGAACGTACACCAGCTGGTGCTTGTTCGCCTCGACCACCACCAGCAGCGGCTCGGCGCCGGCGACCTGGGTGTGGTCCACAATCACGTCGGAGGGCTCGGACAGCCCGCGCGCCAGGGTGGAAACCGTGCCCGAGGCAGGATCATAGCGGCGGACGGCACCGTTGTAGGTGTCTGCGATCGCCACCGAGCCGTCCGGCAGCACGGTGACGCCCAGCGGGTGCTGCAGACGGGCTTCGGAGGCCTTCCCGTCGCGGAAGCCGAAGTCGAACAGGCCCTTGCCGACTGCGGACTCAACGGTGACGGCCCCGCCGTCGCCGATCACGAGCTTGCGCAGCGCCGAGGTTTCGGAGTCCGCCACCCAGATGTTGCCGTCGGCGTCCTCGGCGAGGCCGGAGGACTGGGCGAACCAGGCTTCCTCGGCCGGGCCGTCGAGCAGGCCCTCGAGGCCGTTGCCGGCGATGATGGACACGGCGCCGGAGCGCGGGTCGAAGCTGAAGATCTGGTGCACGCCGGCCATGGCGACGACGACGGCATGGAGTTTGGTGGACCAGACAACGTCCCAGGGCGAGCTGAGGGACACCTGCAGCGGATCCGCTTCCAGCCGGGCACCGTAGGCGGCGCCTTCCTCGTCCACCCGGGCCGGTCCCGTCTCGAGGAGCCGCTGCACGCCGTTGCCAGCCAGTGTGCTGACGGTGCCGCCCGCGAGGGACAGCCCGCGCAGGCGGTGGTTCACGGAATCGGCAATCACGACGTCGTAGCCGGTCTCGGCGGCGACGTCCTCCGGGAGCAGGACCAGGCCCTGGGGTTCGTTGAAGCGGGCCGTGGCGGCATTTCCGTCGGCGTGGCCCTTGTCGCCGGAGCCGTAGGTGGCCAGCACGGTCTGGAAGTCGGTGGAGAGCTCCACGAGGCGGTGGTGTCCGGTGTCGGTGACCAGCCAGGAACCCGCGCCCGAAGAGCTTCCGACGCCGCGGCCGTCGGGGAGGAACAGGGCCTTGCCGGGGAACCGCAGCGTGCCCGACGTCGGCTCCGGCGCCACATACGGCCCGTCGCCCCGGTGCAGCGTGCCCTTGGCCTCGTGCTCGGCGATCAGCTCCGGGATGAGCACGGCGAGGCCATCGGCGTGGCCTTCACCGGAGAGGTGCGCCACGATGTAGCCCTCGGGGTCGATGACCACCAGCGTGGGCCAGGCCCGCGCCGTGTAGGCCTTCCAGGTGTCCAGCTCGGGGTCGTCCAGGACCGGGTGGCGGATCTCGTAGCGTTCGACGGCGGCGGCCAGGGCCACGGGATCCGCCTCATGCTCGAACTTCGGGGAGTGCACGCCGACCGTGACGAGGACGTCGGAGTACTGCTGTTCGAGCGGACGGAGTTCGTCCAGCACGTGCAGGCAGTTGATGCAGCAGAACGTCCAGAAGTCGAGCAGCACGATCTTGCCGCGCAGGGATTCCAGGTCCAGTGATTTCCCGCCGGTGTTGAGCCAGTTGCGGCCCACCAGCTCGGAGGCCCGGACCCGGAGGTGGGTGCGTACGGTTTCGGTCATGAGCGTCCTTCCAGCTTTGAGTTGCGTTCGGCCAGCCGGGCATCGCGCTCGGCCAGCTTGGCAAACATATCGTTGTAAGCAGTGAGATCGGCGTCGTTATTCCTGTCCGCCGCCCGGTCGGTGCGCCTGGACTCCCGCGCATCGGAACGGGACCACTGGACGGCGACGCCGATCGCCACCAGCAGAGTGGGCACTTCCCCGATGCCCCAGGCCACAGCGCCGCCCATTTGCTGGTCCAGCAGGGCTGACGGGCCCCAGGCCCGGCCGAGGTTGCCGAAGTAGTCCGCGGCCAGCAGTCCGGTGCCGCCCATGATCGCGACGCCGAAGAAGGCGTGGAAACCCATGGTGGCCAGCAGGAGCAGCAGCCGCATGGGGTACGGCGCGCGCCGGGGCAGCGGGTCGGTGCCGATCATGGTGAGCACGAAGATGTAGCCGGTGAGGGCGAAGTGCAGGTTCATCAGTTCGTGGCCCACGTGGTCCCGCATCGCGTACCCGAACGCGTCCGAGTAGTAGAACAGCACGATCGAGCCGGCGAAGTTGGCGGCGGCGAACAGCGGATGCGTCACCAGCTGGGAGAACTTCGAGTGGATCAGGATCAGCAGCCATTCCCGCGGGCCGCGGGAGCTGTCGCGGCGCGCCGTGAGCGCACGCAGGGCCAGCGTCACCGGGGCGCCAAGGACCAGGAAAATGGGGGCCACCATGGTCAGCGCCATGTGGTCCACCATGTGCGCCGAGAACAGCACCCGGCCGTAGACCGCCGGAGGACCTGAGGTCACGTATGTGAGAACCCCTAGCCCGATCACCCAGTTGACGGCCCGGAACCAGGACCAGGAGTCCCCGCGCCGGAGGACCTTTCGCATTCCGAGGATGTAAGCCACCAAGCCAAAGGCCGCGACGGCGACCCAGAGCCAGTCGGGGCGCCATTCGGTCAGCCAGCGCTCCGGGGTGAGCTCCGGCGGCAGTTCGTAGCCTGAGACGATGAAAGCCGGCGAGGCGTCCGGCGCCAGGGCCTCGCCCTGCGGCGGCGCCGAGCGGCCGAGCGCGACGGCGATTCCCGACGTCGCCCCCATGATCAGCAGCTCCGCAACGACGAGCTGCCACAGCACGCGGCGGGCGGACAGCCCCCCTCCCTGGCTGCCCAGCTGGGGGATGACCCAGCTCCGATGCATCAGGCCGATGCCGCCGAGGACGAGGGTCGCTGCGGCTTTGGCCAGGATCAGCTGCCCGTAGGCCGAGCCGAAGAGGTCGTTCCAGGAAGTGAGGCGGATGCTGGAGTTGATCACGCCGGAGGCGAAGACGAGGACGAAGGCGAAGCCAGCCAAGGCGGAGAAGCGCCGGAACGTCGGCTCGGTGATATCCGGGCGGCCGCCGGACTTCGCACCGGACATGGCGCCTCCCAGCGTGCCGGAGAGCAGGGCCAGCGTGATGATGCCGCCCACCCAGGCCGACACCCCGACCAGGTGCAGGCCGAGCGAGTTGATGGCGCCTTCGTGGTCTGCGGAGCTGGCGGAGTGTCCGATCAGCGCTGAGGGGACGAGTCCGATGAGGGAGAGCACCAGGGTGGCCGCCAGGGCCCCCCGGGAGCGGACGCCAAAGAGGGCGGTGGTGACCACGGCGGCGATGATAACAACGGCAAGCCACGCGCGGCCGGTCTCGATGTCGGTCATGAAATAGACCAAGGAGCGGGTGAACTCCGGATCCCCGGAGATCGCCTGGCCGGCGATGTCCGAGTAGCTCAGCACCAGCACGGCAATCGCAGACAGCGTCCAGGCGGCCCCGGCGGCGGCGGTGACCGCCAGCGTCCGGGTGAAGGCGGGATGTTCCGGGGCGTCCCTGTCCTTGGACCGGGAGCCGGCGAGGGAGCGGGGCAGGATACCGACGGCGAAGAGCAAGCCGCCGATCACTGTGGCCAGCGCGATGTTGTGCACAGCCTTGCTGACCGGCAGGCCCCAGCGGACCAGGGCGCCCGGGTCGGAGACCTCGCGGGCGGCCGCGGCGCCGGAGAACACCAGCGCGGCGACAAGCCCGAGGAACAGCGCGGCAAGGCCGGCGAACAGCCAGGCCCGGGAGACTGCGCCGGAACCCGCAGCGGCGCCCCGCCCGCCCCCGGTCGGGGTGGGAGCGGCGGTGGTGGCACGGAGATTTGCTGCGGAAGGCACAGTTCCATTGTCCGCTACGCCCCGCCTGCCCGCCGAATCGGGCGCTGCCCATCACCTGCCCGGGCACGGGCGCCGGGCCTGGTGGTTAACCAAAAAGGAGCGGCGACCCAGAGGGTCGCCGCTCCTTCAAGCGTTCACAGAAGACTACTTCTTCTTGGAGACCGCAGCCTTCAGCTTCGAGCCGGCGGTCAGCTTGACGCTGTGGCCCGCGGCGATCTGGATGGTCTCGCCCGTCTGCGGGTTGCGGCCGGTGCGAGCTGCACGGTCGGTGCGCTCAACTGCGAGCCAGCCCGGGATGGTGATCTTTTCGCCGGCGGCGACAGAGGTCTCGAAGACCTCGAACAGTGCATCCAGCACGGAGTTGACGGCTGCCTGGCTGGTGCCGGCCTTGCCTGCTACCTCTGCAACAAGTTCACTACGGTTCTTAGCCATTTATGTCCTCCTGGACGGTCATGATTTCTGGAGCCTGCACACGGCATGCGCACAAGCCACTGTCCGAAAACTTACCAGCTTGCCGCCGCCGAGGTGGCAAATTCCGCGTGTTTTCGGCCTTTTTTGAGGAAAAACCCGGGAATCGGCGCCTTTCGAGGCATTATTTCGCCATCAGCGGACGCTCCCTCAGCTGGCGCAGGACCCGCCCCGATGCTCCCTCAGATCCTGCACGTTCCGGGGCGACGCCCCCGGCCCCCTTGGCGCCCGACGACGGCGGCCTCCCGCCGCTGCGGGTGACCTCACCCGTCCCCGCTGACGCCGCTTTGCTCCTGCGGCGCCGGAGCCGGAGGTCGAGGACCTGGACCCTGAACCAGGAGCTGAGGGTGGGTGCCGGTTGTGGTTTTGGGGTTAAATGCGGGAGAGCCCCAACCTGGTGGTTGGGGCTCTCGACCGTGTAATGATGTTCCGGCGGTGACCTACTCTCCCACACCCTCCCGGGTGCAGTACCATCGGCGCTGTGGGTCTTAGCTTCCGGGTTCGGAATGGGACC